>NZ_QUML01000046.1:0-28207 GCF_010907025.1 Rhodopseudomonas sp. BR0G17
CATGCGACGCCCGAAGTGCTGGAGCAGGCGGCATGAGCGAGACCAGGAAGGACACCCCCGCGATGAGCCGCACCATCGACGCGATCAGCGGCAACACCACCCAGTTCGCCACCGCGATGATCGGCGGCCAGCTGTTCGGCTTGCCGATCAGCCGGGTGCAGGATGTGTTCATGCCGGAACGGCTGACCCGGGTGCCGCTGGCCCCCGACGACGTCGCCGGCGTTCTGAACCTGCGCGGCCGGATCGTCACTGCGATCGACATGCGGGCCCGGCTCGGCCTGCCCAAGAACCAGGACGGCAAGCCGCCGATGGCGATGGGCGTCGACCTGCGCGGCGAATCCTATGGCCTTCTGATCGACTCCATCGGCGAAGTGCTGACCCTGCCGGACGAGGGCCGCGAGACCAACCCGGTCAACCTCGACCCCCGCATGGCCTCCTTCGCCAACGGCGTCCACCGCCTCGACGGACAGCTCATGGTCGTCCTCGACGTCGACAAAGTGCTCGAAATCGCAACTCAACGTATGGCTGCATAACGTCTGGACTGATTGCGGCGCAATCGCAGGAACTGCCCATCCGGGCGTGAACTGATAGAGGCAGAAAATGAAGACATGTCTGGTGGTCGACGACTCGAGCGTCATCCGGAAGGTCGCGCGGCGCATCCTTGAAGGTCTCGACTTCGAGATCGTCGAAGCTGAAGACGGCGAGAAGGCGCTCGAAGCCTGCAAGCACGGGCTGCCCGATGCCGTTCTGCTCGATTGGAACATGCCGGTGATGGATGGCTACGAGTTCCTGCGCAATCTGCGCCGGATGCCCGGTGGCGACGCGCCGAAGGTGGTGTTCTGCACCACCGAGAACGACGTCGCGCACATCGCGCGGGCGCTGCATGCCGGCGCCAACGAGTACATCATGAAGCCGTTCGACAAAGACATCGTCACGGCGAAGTTTCAGGAAGTCGGCCTGATCTGACGGGGGTCGGACGGCCGGTTTTGACGCCGCGGTGTGGGACGCGGTGGGGAGTGGAAGTATGCGTTGCGTCGGTGTTCTATGAGCGTAGCTTTGGCAGGTAGTCCCGCTACGAATTCGGCGCAATATGAGCCGTTGCGCGTGATGATCGTCGACGACTCGGTCGTCATCCGCGGTTTGATCTCCAGATGGGTCGAGGCCGAGCCGGACATGGTGGTCGCAGCATCGCTGCGCACCGGGCTCGACGCCGTCAATCAGCTCGAACGGGTACGCCCCGACGTCGCGGTGCTCGATATCGAAATGCCCGAACTCGATGGCATTTCGGCGCTGCCGCAGTTGCTCGCCAAGAAGCGCGACTTGGTCGTGATCATGGCGTCGACGCTGACCCGCCGCAACGCGGAGATCAGCTTCAAGGCGCTGTCGCTCGGCGCCGCCGATTACATCCCGAAGCCGGAAACTACCCGCGAGCCGCAGGCCGCCGATATCTTCAAGCACGATCTGCTGCAGAAGATCCGGTCGCTCGGCGGCCGGGTTCGCCGCCGCGCTGTGCCCGGAGTTGCTGCGCCGGCGATCGCGCGCGAACCGCATCCGGCTCCGGTGCCGCATCCCGCCGTGGCCACGCCGACCGTTGCCAGCCAGGCTGCGCTGGTGAAGCGCTCGTTCGGTCCGACCGCGCCGCGCGTCCTGCTGATCGGCTCGTCGACCGGTGGGCCACAGGCTCTGATGTCGATGGTGGCCGATATTGGCCCGGTGATCGATCGTTTCCCGGTGCTGATCACCCAGCATATGCCGCCGACCTTCACGACCATTCTGGCCGAGCACCTGGCGCGCGCCAGCCGCCGTCCGGCGCATGAAGGCATCGAAGGCGAAGCCATCAAGCCCGGCAACATCTATCTGGCCCCCGGCGGCAAGCACATGCGTGTCGCCAAGCAGGGTGGCAATCCGGTGATCGCGCTCGACGACGGTCCGCCGGTGAACTTCTGCAAGCCTGCGGTCGATCCGTTGTTCATGTCGGCGATCGAAGTTTGGCAGAGCGGCATTCTCGCCGTGGTGCTGACCGGCATGGGTTCGGACGGCATGCGCGGCGGCAAGGACATCGTCGCGGCTGGCGGCAGCGTGATCGCGCAGGACGAAGCCTCCAGCGTGGTGTGGGGCATGCCGGGCGCTGTCGCCAATGCCGGCGTCTGCGCCGCGGTGCTGCCGCTCAATCAGATTGGCCCGAAAGTGGTGCGCCTGTTCGCAGGAGACCGCTCGTGAACCCACAGGATTACGATTTCCTCCGCAAGCTCCTGAAGGAGCGTTCCGGGCTCGATCTGTCGGCCGACAAACAATATTTGGTGGAGAGCCGACTGCTGCCGCTGGCGCGTCGGCTCAGCCTCGGGGGCATCAGCGACCTGGTGCTGAAGATGAAGGGGATGGGCGCGGAATCGCTGATCTCCGACGTCGTCGAGGCGATGACCACCAACGAAACGTTCTTCTTCCGCGACAAGGTGCCGTTCGATCACCTGCGCGAGGAGATGCTGCCGGCGCTGCTGCAGGCACGTGCGGCGCGGCGTTCGCTGCGGATCTGGTGTGCGGCGTCATCGACCGGCCAGGAGCCGTATTCGATCGCGATGACGCTCAAGGAGCTTGGCCCGGCTGTGGCCGGCTGGCGGTTCGAGATCATCGCCACCGATCTGTCGCCGCAGGTGCTGGAGAAATCCAAGTCGGGCCTGTTCAGCCAGTTCGAAGTCCAGCGCGGGCTGCCGATCCAGCTGCTGGTAAAGTACTTCAAGCAGGCCGGCGAGGTGTGGGAGCTCAGCCCCGAGATCCGCGCCATGGTGCAGCATCGCCAGCTCAACCTGCTGCACGACTTCTCGTCGCTCGGCACCTTCGACATCGTGTTCTGCCGCAACGTGCTGATCTATTTCGATCAGACCACCAAGGTCGCCATCTTGGAGCGGATCGCCAAGCGGCTCGAGCCGGACGGCTATCTGACCCTCGGCGCCGCCGAGACCGTGGTGGGTCTGACCGACGCGTTCAAGCCGCACAATTCGCGCCGCGGCGTGTATCTACCGAACATGAAGTCGGCGCCGTCGATCGTCCCGGCGTTCCCCGCGACTTCCGCCCTCAGCAGCCTGCGCGCCGGCTGAGGCACGGAGCCTTCGGTTCTTCATCTGCATCACTGCTCCACACCTTTCGTCATTCCGGGGCGCTCGCATCAGCGCGCGAGCCCGGAATCCCGAGATTGTTGTGCAAGCTGCCCAAGTCGTCCCCGCGTCAGATTGCTGGTACGCGCCGATGGGCGCACCCCGGAATGACTGAGGCGAGGGGAGTTGGCGGGGACAGAGCGGCATCCCAAAAACAAAAACCCCGCCATTTGCGGCGGGGTCAAGGACCACTCGGAAGGAGAGCGCCCGAGGGCGCTCTTGGTAGAACCAGTTAGGCCGGGATGCGGACGTCGTCCTCGGACGGTTCGCGCAGCACGTAGCCACGGCCCCAGACCGTTTCGATGAAGTTGCGACCGTCGGAAGCGTTGGCGAGCTTCTTGCGCAGCTTGCAGATGAATACGTCGATGATCTTCAGTTCCGGCTCGTCCATGCCACCATAGAGGTGGTTCAGGAACATTTCCTTGGTCAGCGTGGTGCCCTTCCGCAGGGAGAGCAGCTCCAGCATCTGATATTCCTTGCCGGTCAGATGCACGCGCTGGCCGCCGACTTCGACGGTCTTGGTGTCGAGATTGACGACGAGATCGCCGGTCTGGATCACCGACTGGGCGTGCCCCTTCGAGCGGCGGACGATCGCGTGGATGCGCGCGACCAGCTCGTCCTTGTGGAACGGCTTGGTCATGTAGTCGTCGGCACCGACGCCCAGACCCTTCACCTTGTCCTCGATGCCGGCGAGACCGGACAGGATCAGGATCGGAGTTTTGATCTTCGAGACGCGAAGCTGCTTGAGAACATCATAACCGGACATGTCCGGCAGGTTCAGATCAAGCAGGATGATGTCGTAGTCGTACAGCTTGCCGAGGTCGACGCCTTCTTCACCGAGATCCGTCGTGTAGACATTGAAACTCTCGGATTTGAGCATCAATTCGATCGACTGCGCAGTCGCGCTGTCATCTTCAATCAGCAATACGCGCATGCCAGTCCCCTCTAAGCGCCGCTACGGGCGTCAGGCGTCCGCACACTTGCGGCACTGGAAACGCCTTTGAAGAACTGATTCGGATCCTGACGAGGAATGGTTAACAAAAACTGATTCGGCTCCGCAAGGTCCTGTCGTGCAATTTTTCTCGAATCGCACTAAGGTGTTGCGGGAAAGCAGCTTTTTGTCGGCCGGCCCCTTCAAGTTCCACTTTAAGAGTCGGCGTCAACCGACTCTTGCGACTCACCCTTCATTCTGAGGGGCAAGCGTGCTCAGCTACCAAAGACAGTGACGCAATGATTAACGATGCGGGTAAACACGAAGTTAAGGCGACAGGCCCCGCGTCGATGAACTTAAGAGTTTCGCAATGAAGGCCCTGGCGGAACAGATCGGCGACATCGACAGCGTCAATACCTATGGACGCGTCGTCGGCGTGCGCGGTCTGATGGTCGAGATCGCCGGGCCGATTCACGCGATGAGCGTTGGCGCACGCATCGTTGTCGAAACCGGCGCCAACCGTGCGATCCCGTGCGAAGTGATCGGTTTCACCGGTAACAACGCCATCGTCATGCCGTTCGCAGGACTCGAAGGTGTGCGTCGCGGCTGCCGTGCGATCATCGCGAACGCTGCCGCTCAGGTGCGACCGTCGCCGCATTGGCTCGGCCGCGTCGTTAACGCTTTGGGCGAACCGATCGACGGCAAGGGGCCGCTGGTACAAGGTCCGTCGCCGATGCCGTTCCGCAATCAGCCGCCGCCGGCGCATTCGCGCAAGCGCGTCGGCATGCCGCTCGATCTCGGTGTGCGTGCACTCAACACCTTTCTCACCTGCTGCCGTGGGCAGCGCATGGGTATCTTCGCCGGTTCCGGCGTTGGTAAGTCCGTGCTGCTGTCGATGCTCGCTCGCAACGTCGATGCCGCGGTGTCGGTGATCGGGCTGATCGGCGAACGCGGCCGCGAGGTGCAGGAGTTCCTGCAGGACGATCTCGGCGAGGAAGGTCTCGCGCGTTCCGTGGTTGTGGTCGCGACGTCGGACGAGCCGGCGCTGATGCGGCGGCAGGCAGCGTATCTGACGTTGGCGATCGCCGAATACTTCCGCGACAACGACAAGGACGTGCTGTGCCTGATGGACTCGGTCACGCGTTTTGCGATGGCGCAGCGTGAGATCGGGCTGTCGGCCGGCGAGCCGCCGACCGCCAAAGGCTACACGCCGACAGTGTTCACCGAACTGCCGAAGCTGCTCGAACGCGCCGGGCCCGGGCTGGGCGAAGGCACCATCACCGGCATCTTCACCGTGCTGGTCGACGGCGACGATCACAACGAGCCGGTCGCCGACGCGGTGCGCGGCATTCTCGATGGCCACATTGTGATGCAGCGCTCGATTGCCGAGCGCGGCCGCTATCCGGCCATCAACGTGCTGAAGTCGGTGTCGCGAACCATGCCGAAATCGGCCGATCCGGTTTATCTGCCGATGATCAAACGAGCGCGGCAGATCATGGCAACCTACGCTGACATGGAAGAGCTGATCCGGCTCGGCGCGTATCGTCCCGGCTCGAGCGCCGAAGTCGACGAAGCGGTGCGGCTGCACGAGCCGCTGGAGGATTTCCTCCGCCAAGGCAAGGACGAGGCGACCAGCTTGCAGTCAGGATATGCCCAATTGGAGCAGATCCTGAGTAATTCGGAAACGGAACGCTAACTTTGTCCGGCCATCATGCTTGGCACGTCAATCGATTTGCCGGGTGGCCCCGTCGTGACCATCCGGCGATGTCCCGCGTTGAACTGGGACTTCTGGGGAGTACGAGTCGATGAAGTCACGCGAAACGCTGATCCGTCTGAAGAAGTTTCAGGTCGACGAGCGGCGCAGACGGGTTGCCCAGATCGAAGCGATGATCGCGGATTTCGAGCGGATGTCGGCCGATCTCGAGCGCGAAATCGTCACCGAGCAGGAACGCGCGGGGATCACGGACCCCAGCCACTTCGCTTATCCGACCTATGCCAAAGCGGCGATTCAGCGCCGCGAGAACCTGACCCGCTCTGCCGACGAGCTGCGGGTGCAGCTCGAAGAAGCCCGGGGCCAGCTTTCCGAGGCGTTCGACGAGATGAAGAAGGTCGAATTGCTCGACGAGCGCGACCAGGCCCGCGAACGCGCCGAGGAAAGCGCCCGCGAGCAGGCGGACCTCGACAGCATCGGCCTGATGCGTGCACGGCTTGGTGGGGCGGGCGCCGTCGCCTGACCTTTCGCAACTTTGCGTCGAAACAGCCCGGGCCCTCGGTCCGGGCTTTCGTTTGCGGTATCCACAGCCTATGCAGTGGCGTGGTGGAACACTGTGTTGCACGATATGCTGCTGTGGTTCGGGCCGCTCGGCCGGAACGGGGGGCGTGGCCGCAACGGCCATGGTGAGGTCTCGGAATGCTGTCGCCGGCTGAGTTGGTTTCGCTGATCGCCGCGGTCGCCGAGCGCGACCAGGACGCGTTCCAGCGACTCTACGATGCGACGCGGGCGAAACTGTTCGGCGTCGTGCTTCGTATCTTGCGGCGACAGGATCTCGCCGAAGAAGTCATTCAGGACGCCTACGTCAAGATCTGGAACAACGCTGCGCAGTTCGATTCCAAGGTGGCTTCGCCGATCACCTGGATGGCGTCGATCGCGCGCAACCGGGCGATCGACGTCGCGCGCAAGCGCGGCGAAGTCTCGATCGAGGAGGAGCCGTCCGCCAATGACGTCGCGGCGGAGACGCCTGACCCGCTGGCGCGCCGGGAGATGACCGAGGAGCTGAAGCGGCTTCTGGAGTGCATCGGCCGTTTGGAGCCCGAACGGCAGAAACTGGTTCTGCTGGCGTACTACAACGGCTGGAGCCGTGAGCAGCTCGGCGCCAAGTTCGGCGCTCCGGCCAACACGATCAAGACCTGGCTGCGCCGCAGCCTGCTCGATGTTCGGGGGTGTTTGGGACTGACCTGATGGCCCACAGCGAAGACCATAGCGCGCTCGCCGCGGAATACGCACTCGGCACGCTCGACGCCGCCGAATGGGCGGAAGCCGAGGCGCTGATGCGCAGCGATGCGGAGTTCGCCGCGCTGGTCAAAGCGTGGGAGCTGAAGCTCGGCGCGCTTAATCAGATGGTCGGGCTGGTCGAGCCGCGCGGCGAGGTATGGGATCGGATCAAGGCGGCGATCGCCGCCGAGTCACAGCGCGCGGTGCCGCCGCCGGCTGCGCCGCCGATCGGTGACGTCGCCAGTGCCGGAGTGCTCGGCGCGCCGGGAGATCCGATCTTGCCGCGCCCTGCCAACGATACCGGACCCGCACCCGTCAGCGAGTCGACCGAACTCAGTCCGGAATCCAAACGCGTCGTGCACTTCGCCAAGCGCGCCTACATCTGGCGCGGCGTGGCGATGCTGTCGAGCGCGATCGCAGCCTCGCTGCTGCTGGTGGTCGGCGCGCAGGTGTATCAGCCGGACCTGTTGCCGGACGCGGTTCGTCCGCCGATCCGCACGCAGATCGTCAAGGTGGAAACGCCGCCGCCGGCGGTGCCGGCGCAATACGTCGCCGTGCTGCAGAAGGACGGCAACGCGCCGGCCTTCATCCTCACCGTCGATGCCGGCACCAAGACCTTCACGGTGCGCCGCGTTGCCGCGTCGCCCGAGCCGGGCAAGAGCTACGAACTCTGGATCGTCTCCGACAAGCTGCAGAAGCCGCGGTCGCTCGGCGTGATCGGCAACCGCGATTTCACCGTCAATCCGGTGCTGTCGTCGTACGATCCCGACCTAGTTAGCAAGGCAACTTACGCGGTGACGGTCGAGCCCGAAGGCGGCTCGCCGACCGGCGTCGCCACCGGCCCGATCGTGTTCACCGGAAAGCTGGTGGAAAGTGTGCCGCCGGAGCCGATCCGAAACACGCCACGGCAGTAATCGACTGGTCCATGGCGGAGACGACGCGTTGCCGCTCGTCGTCCTCAGGTTTTGCCCAAGCTGATTATTTCGAACCGCGCTCTGAGACGCGTGCGGACAAGAGCTGAACAGCTCGACCAACGGCGCGACCAACTTCATCGCACAAAAGAAAAACGCCCGTGGGGAGCGGGCGTTTTCCTTTGGGTCTCCACTTGGGGTGAGTGGGACCTCCTCAGCTCACGCGTCAGCCAGGGGGGCTATCTGGCATGCGTGAACGCTGGAACGGTTAGCGGATCACCATCGTTTCCGCCTTGCTGATCGCGGTCGGTTTGCCGGCTTTGATCACCTTGGCAGTCTGGGTGTAGCCGTCGTCGGCCCCAAGCCGCGCGGTGATGCCGAGGCCCGCCACCGCGATCCCGGCGACCAGAGCCACCGCCACAATCTTCAAGTGGGTGCTGCGATCGGCACTGTAGATCGAATGGTTCATGCGGAGCCTCCTGGTGTCTTCTCCACCCTCGGAAATTCGTGTTTGCGATCCCGAAGCAGGTTCAAAGAACTCACGCAGAAAACGTAGGAAATCGCCCGGCCGTTCCGCAGAGGGCGTCACAAACGCGTGAACAAGCGTGATAGTGCGCGAGAATGCAGTGCGAAAAGCGCGCTTAACTTACTGAAAATTAATCAAATCAGGTGCGGTGAGGCTGCCTTGGCCGTTCCCACGGCCATTGGCAGCAAAATACCACTCCAGGCCGATAGACCTTGTCTGTTGCGCAAAAGTCGCGCAGCCGCCTTGTCTTCCAAAGGCTGGGAACCGGGCGGCTTTAAACGCTGCCGACCGTCTTCAACCGCGCCCGCGGATGGATCTCGGCCTGCGACATCACCGTGGTCTGGGCCCGGAAGCGTTCGACCAGCGAGCGGACGAACGGCCGGATCGAGGCGGAGGTCACCAGCACCGGGGCTTCGCCTTCGCGGGCGGCCTGTTCGAACTTGTCGCGCACCGCGGTCATGAATTCCGACAGCTTCGACGGCGCCATCGCCAGGGTGCGGTCTTCGCCCTGGCCGATGATCGATTCGGCGAACGCCTGCTCCCATTTGGCTGACAGCGCGATCAGCGGCAGGTAGCCGTTGTATGAGGTGTTCTGCGCACAGATCTGGCGGGCCAGCCGGGCACGGACGTGCTCGACGATGGTCGACGGATTCCGCGAGAACGCCAGCGCTTCGGCGATGCCTTCGAGGATGGTCGACAGGTCGCGGATCGAGACGCGCTCGGCGAGCAGCAGCTGGAGCACGCGCTGGATGCCCGAGACGGTGATCTGACCCGGGACGATGTCCTTGACGAGTTCGCCCTGTTCTTTCGGCAGGTCTTTGAGCAGCTTCTGGGTTTCGCCATAGGACAACAGGTCGGACATGTTGGCCTTGAGCAACTCGGTCAGGTGGGTCGACAGCACGGTGGCGGCGTCGACCACCGTGTAGCCCTTCAGCGACGCCTCTTCCTTGAAGTTGGCGTCGACCCAGGTGGCGGGCAGGCCGAAGGTCGGCTCGGTGGTGTGGATGCCGGGCACCGTCACCTGCTCGCCAGCCGGGTCCATCACCATGAACTGGTTCGGCCAGATCCGGCCGGTGCCGGCGTCGACTTCCTTGATCTTGATGACGTACGTGTTGGCCTCGAGCTGGACGTTGTCGAGGATGCGCACCGCCGGCATCACGAAGCCCATTTCGATCGCCAGCGAGCGGCGCAGCGCCTTGATCTGTTCGGTGAGGCGGTCGGTGCCGTCCGGCCCGTTGACCAGCGGCAGCAGCGCGTAGCCGAGCTCGATCTTCAGATCGTCGATCTTCAGCGCCGCCGCGATCGGCTCTTCGGCGGACGCTGCCGCGGCTGCAGCTGCGGCGGCTTCCGGCGCGACTGCGGCCTGCGCCTTTTCGGCGGTGACTTCCGCCTTCCGCTTGCGCGCCTTCAAGGCCAGGAAGGCCGAGCCGCTGCCCAGCGCTAGGAACGGAATGGTGGGAATGCCCGGCAACACCGCCAGCACCAGCATCACCGCGGCCGCCATGCCCAGCGCCTGCGGATATCCGGAGAGCTGGCCCATCATCGCCTTGTCGGCCGAGCCGGAGATGCCGGCCTTCGACACCAACAGGCCCGCCGCGGTCGAAACGATCAGCGCCGGGATCTGGGTCACCAAGCCGTCGCCGACCGTCAGCAGCGTGTAGGTGTGGCCGGCTTCGGAGAACGACAGCCCCTGCTGCGCCACACCGATGATGATGCCGCCGATCACGTTGATGAACACGATCAGCAGGCCGGCGATGGCGTCGCCGCGGACGAACTTCGAGGCACCGTCCATGGCGCCGAAGAAGCCGCTTTCGTCCTCCAGCTCCTTGCGCCGCGCTTTGGCGGTGGCTTCGTCGATCAGTCCGGCCGACAGGTCGGCGTCGATCGCCATCTGCTTGCCGGGCATCGAGTCCAACTGGAAGCGTGCCGCGACTTCGGCGATACGGCCCGAACCCTTGGTGATGACGACGAAGTTGACGATGATCAGGATCGTAAAGACGATGATCCCGATCACGAAATTGCCGCCCATCACGAAGCCGCCGAACGCCTCGATGACGTGACCGGCGGCCGCGGTGCCCTCATGGCCGTGCGACAGGATCAGCCGGGTCGACGCCATGTTCAGCGACAGCCGCAGCATGGTCGAGATCAGCAGCACGGTCGGGAACGACGAGAATTCCAGCGGCGCCTGAATGAACAGCGACGTCATCAGGATCAAGATCGACAGTGTGATCGAGATCGCCAGGAACAGGTCGAGAATGATCGCCGGCAGCGGCAGGATCAGGACGACCAGGATGGTCAGCACGCCGATCGCGAGCGCGAGGTCGCCGCGCCGCAGTATGGCGATCATTTCTTTGAGGCTGGGAATGCCGGCGCCCGTGCCCTGGCCGACCGTGGTGTCCGTCATTTCAGCCGCAGTCCCCTGTGCGCGTCGCTTGCGCCGCCCGGACGTCTTCGCAGCGACCGGAGGGGCGCTGGGTCCGACGTGAGGCAGCGCACTGGCGTCCACGGGCATTCCCCGTTTTTCGCGGCCGACGACACTTCTTCACTGGGCAAAATTTGCCCGGTTCATGGTTAGCAAAGGGTTAACGCCGCCCTGGGTGCGACCGCATGGCAGGGCGCTGGCCGGCGGCCTTGACCCCGAGGCCGGCGCCCGAAACTCTGTGCAAATGGAAACGCTCGTGGAAAAGACCGGCAAAACGCCGGCGTTCACGCTCGACTCGCGCCAGGCGTGGGTTCGGCTCGGAGTGGCGCTGGTGATCGGCTCGATCGGCAGCGTCGGGATGTGGTCGGTGGTGGTGGTGCTGCCGCTGGTGCAGGCGGAGTTCGCCGCCAGCCGTGGGGCAGCCTCGCTGGCCTTCACCATGGCGATGCTCGGCTTCGGCCTCGGCGGCGTCGCCACCGGCAAGCTCACCGACCGGTTCGGTATCGTGATTGCGATCGGCAGCGGCATTGGCCTGCTCGGGCTCGGCTATGCCGGCGCCGGGCTGTCGGCTGCGCTCTGGCAGTTCGCCGCCTTCCATTTCCTGATCGGCGCCGGCGCCTCGGCGACGTTCGGCCCGCTGATGGCCGAAGCCTCGCACTGGTTCGAGCGCTATCGCGGGCTGGCAGTGACCATCGCCGCCAGCGGCAATTATCTCGCCGGCACGATCTGGCCGCCGCTGGTCAATTGGGGCAGCGCCAGCATCGGCTGGCGCGCCACTCATCTGGCGATCGGCGGGTTCTGTGTCGTCGCGATGACGCTGATGGTGCTGATCCTGCGCGCCAGGATGCGCGGCCACGCCGCTGCCAGCCACGCCGCAGCGCCGCCGCCGAAGATCGATCTGCAGCTTCCTACCAACACGCTCACGGTGCTGCTGAGCGTTGCCAGCATCGCCTGCTGCGTGGCGATGGCGATGCCGCAGGTCCATATCGTCGCCTATTGCGGCGACCTCGGCTACGGCGCAGCGCGCGGCGCCGAGATGCTGTCGCTGATGCTGGCGTTCGGCATTATCAGCCGGATCGGCTCGGGCTTCCTGGCCGATCGGATCGGCGGCATCCGCACGCTGCTGCTGGGCTCGGTGGCGCAGGGCGCAGCGCTGATGTTCTATCTGTTCTTCGACAGCCTGGGTTCACTTTACGTGATCTCGGCGATGTTCGGCCTGTTCCAGGGCGGCATCGTGCCGGCCTATGCGATCATCGTCCGCGAGGCGATGCCGGCGCGCGAGGCCGCGACGCGGGTCGGCATCGTGATCATGGCCTCGGTGCTGGGGATGTCGTTCGGCGGCTGGATTTCCGGGGTGATCTTCGACGCCACCGGCTCCTACGCGGCCGCCTTCGTCAACGGCATGGCGTGGAACGCGGTCAACGTCGCGATCATACTGATGCTGTTGCTCCGCAGCCGGCGGCGCGGCCCACAGGTGGCGATGGCGTAGCGGGATCTTATCGGAGGCCGGAAACGAACGAGCCGCGCAGCTGACAGCCGCGCGGCTCTTGTTGTGCGGTGGAGCGGGGAGGCCGGCTCAGGCGGCCCGGACGCTCTGCAGGAAGTTGGCGACCTCGACCTTCAACCGGTTAGAGTCCTGCGACAGCGATTGCGCCGCCGACAGCACCTGGGCTGATGCCGAGCCGGTCTCAGTGGCGCCGCGCTGCACGTCGACGATGTTGGCCGACACCTCGTTGGTGCCTCGCGCCGCTTGCTGAACGTTGCGGGCGATCTCCTGGGTGGCGGCGCCTTGTTCTTCGACCGCCGAGGCGATCGTGGAGGCGATCTCCGACATCCGCTCGATGGTGTGGCCGATCTCGCGGATCGCCGACACCGACTCGCCGGTCGCCGCCTGGATGCCGCCGATATGCTGGCTGATTTCGCCGGTCGCCTTCGAGGTTTGTTCGGCCAAAGCCTTCACTTCGGCTGCCACCACGGCGAAGCCGCGGCCGGCTTCGCCGGCGCGCGCCGCTTCGATCGTGGCGTTGAGTGCGAGCAGATTGGTCTGGCCGGCGATGGTGTTGATCAGTTCGACCACATCGCCGATCCGGGCGGCCGCCTGCGACAGCTCGCCGACGGTCGCGTTGGTCTTGCGCGCCTGATCGACCGCCTCGACGGCGATGCGGGCGGATTCCTGCACTTGCCGGCTGATCTCGTTGATCGACGAGGTCATCTCCTCGGTCGCCGACGCCACCGACTGCACGTTGGTAGAGGCCTGTTCGGAGGCGGCTGCGACGGTGGTGGTGATCGTCTGGGCGTGTTCCGCCGTTTTCGTCAGCGTGCCCGCCGAAGCTTCCAGTTCGGTCGAAGCCGACGATACGGTTTCAACGATCTCGCCCACGGAGGATTCGAACTGCCGGGTGGCGGCATCGATGCGGTGGCCGCGGGCGATCTTCTCTTCGGCGTCCTTGGCTGCGGCCGCATCGGCCGCGCGCTTATCGATCAGCGCCTGCTTGAACACCTGCAGCGCATCGGCCATGGCGCCGATCTCGGTGTTCTTGCCACGATGCGGCACCTCGGCGGAGAGATCGCCGCGGGTGAAATCCTGCATCGGCTTGACGATCGAGGCGATGCCCCGCGACAGATCGCGGATCACCAGGATGCTGGCAGTGATGCCGATCGCGATCGCGACGACCAGGATGCCGATCATCACGAAGATCGCCCACAGATAGGTCGCTTCCGCACTCGCGGTGGCGCCTGCTGCACCCTTGTCGTTGAGTTCGATGTCCTTCTTCAGCACCTCATCGATTTGTGCGCTGATCGGGCCCATCGTCTTCAGCATGTAGTCGTTGGCGGCGACCGGAAGCTCACCAGCGGCCTTGCGAGACATTTCGAGGCCAGCGGGTGCGAGATTGATGTAGTTAGTCCAAGAGGCGACGAGGTTGTCGTACAGCTTGCGCTCTTCCGGTGTGGCGACCATCGGCGCGTAGGTGCGCAGCGATTGCTTCACCGCCTCATCGAATGCGGCGAGTTGCTTCTCGATTGCCAGCTTGCGTTCGGTGGTAGCTTCGAGCAAGTGCGCGCGCAGCGTGTTGCGATACAGCGCCACGTTGGTGCGCATCTCGCCGAGAACCCGGACCGACGGCATCCAATTGGTGCCGATATCGACAGTGCTCGCATTCAACGTCCGCATCTGCAGCAGGCCAAGTAAACCGAGGCCGGAGAGCGCGATCAGCAAGACAGCGACGAGGGTGGTGATTTTCGTCCGTAACGGGACATTGGCGAGCATGGTTGGTCCAATTCAACTTATAGGCGACGAGATGTCGCGCGATGATCGGCCGCATCCTCGGTTAAAATGTTTGTTCAAAAGCTAATCAATTTGTACGCGATCGAACATATTGCGCGGCGGCCCTTGATCTGCAGATCTCACGGTCCGCGCGCACATGAAGAGAGGACGGAACTAATCGATTGGATGAAACGATCTCCGACTGATGAAAGAGGAGAGATTCAAAGCTCGATGTGCTGACTGATCGATTTTGCTCACAGGCCCCGACCTTCCTTGTTCCCTATCGTTGAGAAGAGCCGAGTATGTCGGTGCCTCGAACGTCAGCCCCGGCGTCGCCATCGGCGCGGTTCGACGCTTTCGCTCGGACGCAGGAAACCGCGACCACCCGCCATCCCCGCGAGCGCGGTCTGGTCCAGCCGGTTTTGGTTCCGGGCGCCCGCAACCTGCCAATTGCCCGCGAAGTCCTGCCATTGTATGGGGAGGCCGCACCGTCCGCCGCCTCCGCGGCCGCCGGCGGGGCCTGTAGCTCAATGGTTAGAGCCGACCGCTCATAACGGTCTGGTTGCAGGTTCGAGTCCTGCCGGGCCCACCACAGATGCTGTGGCGGAGCCTTGCCCCAAGGGAGGCTTCTCAAATGAACGACGTGCCATCCTCGTCAGTGCCGCTGCAGCCGGCTCGGTTCTCGACCGGAGCGGTTCCGGAGCGAGACCGATTCGATGCTTGGCGGGAGTACTTGCGTCCGGTGGCCGATCTGACGCCGATTGCCCATCGTCAGCGGAAGGCTTCGATCGACCTGGCGACGTGGGATCTCGGCAGCTTCGCCATGTGCCAGGAGAGCAGTTCCGGGACGCGGTTCTCCCGGACGCCGCGCCGGGTGAAGACCATTTTCGCGGACCATTGGTATCTCTTTTTGATCAAGGAGGGCGCGAACTGGGTGGTCAGCGATGGTGGCTGTTCGGCCGAGCAGGTGTCACGCGGCACCTCCGGTCAGGTCGGATTCTATTCGCTCGGTGAAGCATTCCACGGCGAGATGCAGCCGATGGAAATTCTGATGCTGTTCATCCCGCGCGACCAGTTCGCCCGGCAGGCCGGCACGTTGGACCGGCTCAACAACACGATTATCGATACCGCACGCGGACGGTTTCTGTCCGACTACATGCTGGCATTGGAGCGCCGGTTGCCGGAGCTGACCAAGGACGATGTGCCGGCGATCGTTCGAGCCACCGAGGCCATGATTACGGCCTGTTTGGCGCCGGCGCCGCACAGCGCGGAAGAAGCCCACGAAGGGATCATCTTGAGCCTGGGCGAGCGGGCGCGCCGGGTGGTGCAATCTCAGCTGTCGAATCCGAAGCTGACACCGGCGAGCCTCGCCAAGAGCATGGGCGTGTCGCGGAGCGTGCTCTATCGCCTGTTCGAGCCGCACGGCGGCGCGGCGCGCTATGTTCGCAACACGCGGCTGGCCTCGGCTCACCGGGCGCTGTGTGACTTTGCAGAGACCCGGCAGATCCAGCAAATCGCCAACTCGTTTGGCTTCACCTGCGCGCAGGAATTCAGCCGCGCGTTCCGCCAGCGCTACGGCTACAGCCCGTCCGAGCTACGCGCCGATTGCAGCCAATCGGTCCGCCGCCTCTGCGGCCAGGCGACGGAGGGGGGCCGGACGCTGGGCGAGTTCTTGCGGACCACGGCCTGAAATCGACAGACCGCTTGTCCCCGGATCGTCCCGGCTTGCGCCGGATATGACGTCCTGGAATGCGCGCGAAATCTTTGCGCTGTAATCTGAAGACGTCGGGAGCGTTCAGGTCCGCTCAGCGGTGCTATCGCTGTTGTTCGAAATTGCTCACTGGTACGTGGGTATCATTCTTCCGACCCGAATCGTGCTTAACTGATCCGCTTCCCTCCTGCGACGCCCGCCGCAGTCTCTTCTTTGTGGGTACTTTTATACTGTTATCGACGCGATTGGTCGCCATCGATTTTTGGGACCAGTTGCTGCGAAAGCGAGACGAAAAGCCAACGCCCCGCCGCCCGATAAGGGTCTAGAGTTCAGCACTGAATAAACGGCCGGGCCGCGCCCGGCCGGAGAAGCTGGCCTAACAAACTGTTGTACCCGCTGATGACGATGCACTTAGATCCGGACCGCGACTGGAAAGATCATATTGCAGGCCAGGCTCTCAGGCAGATCCAGGAGCTCGATCTCGCGCTCGAGCCGAACAGCTTTGAGCTCTGGTACACGTTCTTTTCGGGCCGGCACAAAGCATTGACCGAAGCTGTCAACGCGCTTTTGGCTGCGACCGGCCGGCCGAGTGCACGCGATCTCACGCGGCTGTACGAACAGTTTCTGTTCCCCACCAAGGCTGCAACGCGCATCCATACGATTGGCGCCCTGGTGCACACGCAATCGAGCGCGCTGATCAACGTGATCGAAGAAGCGTCCGATGCGACCCATGGATACGAGACCCGTCTGTCGAGCGCGGCGCCGCGTCTGGCGCTCGGCCGGATGGACGGCATGCAGAGCATCGTCGATGAACTGCTGAGCTGGACGATCGACATTCAGACCGCCAATTCTCTGTTGGTCGGTCGGCTCAAGTCTGCTGCCGAGCAGGTGCGGCAGTTGCAGGACCAGCTCGATCAGGTCCGACTCGAAAGCATGACCGATCCGCTGACCGAAGTCGGCAACCGCAAGTACTTCGAGAATTCGCTGTCGCAGCACGTCAATAGCGAAGAGAGTTGGCCGCTGTCGTTGCTGATCGTCGATCTCGACAACTTCAAGCAGTTCAACGATCGCCACGGCCATGTCGTCGGCGACGACGTGCTCCGGCTTGCGGCTTCGACCATCAAGCACAATTGCCGCCGTGACGACGTGGTTTGCCGGTATGGCGGCGATGAGTTCGCCATCATCGTGCCGCGCACGCCGTTGCGCGAGGCCTTGCTGCTCGGCGAAGCGATCCGAGCGGCGATCGCGGCGCGCGAGCTGCATCGCCGTTCGACGCATGAGAGCTTAGGGCGCCTCTTGATCTCGATCGGCGCGGCGGAGTTCCGGCCGGGCGAGACGGCCGACGATTTTGTCGAGCGCGCCGACCATTGGATGTACGCGGCCAAGCAGGCGCGACGGGACAGGACGCGGCCGACCGGCGAGGCCGTGCGAGACCCAGCCGAACGGCGGCCCGACATTCTGTGGCACGAGAGCTATGCGTGCGGCGAGCCGACCATCGACGCTCAGCACCGCGAGTTGTTCGACCTTGCCAATGTCATCCTTGGTCCCGACATCGAGGCACTGGAATCCGCCGAACTGGCGGAGGTGGTCGAGCTGCTGCTCAGTCGCGTCGCCCAGCACTTCCAGTACGAACAGGCAGTGCTCGAAGCCGCCGGCTACGATGAATATGAACATCATCGTACTGAGCACGACCATCTGCTGCTACGTGCTCGCAACGTGAGTGAGGCTGTGGTGTCGGGACACCAGTCGCTCGGCGAGCTTCGGGAGTTCCTGGTTAACTCGGTGATCCTTGGACACTTGCTCAAGGATGACCGGCGGTTTTTTGCTCTGTTCGACAAGCAGGGCGCATCTGGCGCGCCGCGCGGGACTGCACCGGTGCATCGGGAGCGACGGCGGTCGTCGCTGTAACCACAATTGGCTTGCTGGATCGGGCGGCCTTCGCGTGCCCGTGATCTGGTCCCCGCATTCGCTATCGGGACTTTTCGCTAAATTTCGATAAGATCGCAACTCCTGGCTGCAGGCGAGTCGGGCCGTTGATCGCCCGTGGCCGTCGCCGGCTGGGTAGAGGCGAAGATGATCGGGTCGCAGTTCGGCAACGTCGTCATCGTGGTGTGGCGCGAAGGCGTCGAGGCGCTGCTGATCGTCGGCATCCTCAATGCATGGCTGCGCAATAACGACGCCAGCGGCATCGGGCGGCGCTATCTGTGGTCCGGAGCCGCTACAGGCCTGCTGCTCGCGATCGGCTTCGGCACCACCATCGCGCTGTCCAGCAGTACGATCCCAGTGACCAGCCGCGAGGTCTATGAGGCGATTGCGACCCTGCTTGCAGCCGGCCTGATCGTCCACATGGTCACCTGGATGCGCGGCCAAGGCCGTCTGCTACGCGACGAGCTCGAAGCGGCGCTGCGCCAGGAAACCAGCACGGCGAGCTGGTGGGGCGTGTTCACGCTGGCGGCGTTGGCAATCGCGCGCGAGGGCGCCGAGACCATCCTGTTCCTGCTCGGCGCGCTCTCGGCAGTCGAAAGCACGTCCCCGGCCGAGCCGATCCTGGGCGGCATCGTCGGCGTCGGCCTGGCGCTGGCGACCTACGCGCTGCTGCAGCTCGGCAGCCGGATCGCAACCTGGCGGCTGTTCTTTCGCGTCACCGAAGTGATGATGTTGTTGCTGGCGGCCTCGCTGTTGATCAGCGGCGTCGACACCTTGAGCAGGCTCGGCATGCTGCCGTTGACGGGGCGGCTGTGGGACAGTTCGGCGTTGCTTTCGGACCATGGAGCAGTCGGAGCCCTGGTGGCAGGGCTCACCGGCTATCGGTCGCAGCCGAATCTGCTCGAGCTCGGCTTCTACCTCCTCTACTGGATCTGCGTCGTTCTGCTGCTCCGCAAGACCGCGCCGCCCGAACAACTCGTCGTCGCCGAGAACCGCGCCGAAATTCAGCGCTGAGCCGCACCCGCGGCGCGCGCCGCCGCATGCTGTGCCGCTTCGTCTTCCATCGAGCCGCGCAGGTTGCTTTGCTGTGCAAGATGCGGGTACTGCCGCTTCATCTCGGCCTGCACGAATTTCACCGGGACATCGAAGTACGCGCCGTGCTCGCGCACGTATTCCATGAACCGCGCGTCGTTGTTGTCGAACGCCTGCATCACTGCGTCAAACGAGCCGTCGAAGTCGAGCGGCGCGACGCCGAGCTTGTCGCACAGCGTGCGATTGAAGGTGGGCGACGCTTTCACCCACCGTTCGCCGGTGAAGCATTCGGCGTAGCCGTGCCACGCGAATAGGTCGGTGCCCATCGTCCGGGTCAGGTTTTCGGTGGCGAGATGATTGCGGACATCGGCAAAGCACACCCGCGCCGGTATCCCGGATGCACGCGCCAGCGCCGCGAACGCCGAAGCCTTGCCGACGCAGTAGCCGCGTTCGGCACGCAAAACGCTCGACGCGCGGAAGATCTCGGGGCTGGAAAAGTCCACATAGGGGTCGTAACGGACGCCGTCGCGCACCAAGAGGTATAGCGCACGAAGCTTGTCGGCGAGCGTTTCGGCACCGCGAACGGCGTCAGCGGCGCGCGCGATCACCTCGGGATGATCGCTGTCGACGAATTCCGCCGGTGCCAGACACACCGCGATCTCGGATGCGGCTGTCTTGGCCGTGCCGGAGTTGGCGCCGCTGCTGCCGGGCTCAGACCGCATGCAGCTTCGGCCTGGACGACACAATCTGCTTGGCGATCACCACGGGGCAATCGTCCGCGTGCTTGATTTCGTCACCGGTCTGCAGCCACGGCACCGATGCGCCGCACAATTTGCACTGATTGTGCGCGCCGCCGTCCTCTTCTGAGACGATCTCGATGGCCGTCTTCAACAGGGCGGTGGCGATTTTGCGGACGTCTTCGGCGGCAGTATCGGTCATGGTTTGATTCCGTGGAACGCGTGGCGGCCGGCGGCCGCGGCCGGAGTGTGCCGCCGTTCGCCGGGCGTTGCAACTGAACGGTGGCCCGGTGCGGGGCTTAGTAGCAGGGATGGCGGCGGCCGTCCTGCCCCCGGTAGGCGGCGGCTCCTTGGCCGCACAGTGCCGATACCGGACCGTCATAGGTGGCGTAAGTGTGCCCAGGCCAAATCGGCGGACCATAGTTATGCAGATAGGGCTCGCTGGACTGGTGGTAGGGTGAATGATGGTGGTGATGCTGCGCGCGATGGTGCCGGTGCTCAGCCAGCGCCGGGATCGCGGTGGCTGTGAACAGGATCATCACGGCACAGGCCAGCTTGAACGTGGTCATGACACACTCCGTTGGTTCCGGAAAAGGAACGTCCCCGACGCGCTGAGGTTTCATCGCGCCGCGGACGTCGTTGGCGTCAGCTGCGCTCGGCGGCTTCGGCACGGGTCGGCGCCGCGCGCTCTGCGACCGCATCCGCCAGCCGCTCGATCTCGGCCGCGATGGTGTCCGCATGGGCATGATGCGCCATATGGCCGGCGCCGTTGAGCCGCAGCAGCCGTGCTTGCGGCACCGCCTGGGCCAGCGCCTCGGCATGGACCTGCGGCGGCACCACCGGATCGGCGGTGCCGGCGACGATCACGGTCGGCACCTGGATGCCGCCATAGCGCGGCACGTGGTCGATCAGCTGATCGCGCAGCCCAGCATATTCCTCGAGGCTGGCGGCGAACCGCTTGGCGGTCAGCGCCAGCGCCAGCCGGCTGCGCTCGGCATAGTCCGCCGGCGGCGTCTCCGGACGGAAGATCCGTGCCGAGATCCCCTTCATCATCGCCAGCGACAGTGGCGGCAGCAGCGTGTAGGTGACCAGCGGCTTCATCAGCAGTTCGGCGGCCCGCTGGAACAGCGGCAGGCCCTGCGGCCGCGGATGGGTGGTCGGATTGATCAGCACCAGCCCGGCGACGGTGTCGGGATTGTCGAGCGCATAGCGCAGCGCGATCAGGCCGCCGAACGAATGCCCGACCACGATCAGCGGCCCGGCGTCGCGATCGCGCAGCACTTCGCGGATCAGCGTCACCTGATAGGCCGGCGAGGCGACCGGACCGGTGCCGGTGACGCTGTAGCCCTGGCCGGGGCGGTCCGGAATGATCACCCGCAGCCGCCGCGCCAGCCGCTCGCCGAGCGACATCCGCATGTCTTCGCAGCACAGATTGGCGCCGTGCAGCAGCAGCACGGTCGGCCGGCCGGAAGCGGCGGGGCGGGCAGGCGCAAGATCGAGCGCGTGCATCCGCACGCCGTTGGCATTGATGAACACGCCGCGGGGCGGGTAGCGCGCTTCCAGCCGGCGCGCCAGCCGGCACGACACCCAGCCCGCCGCCGTGAACAGCACGACGACGCTCAGCACCAGCAAGATCAACGTCGTCATCGTATCCTTCGGCCATAAGCAATCGGCCGCGGACGACTCCGCAGCGGCAGGCGAAATTGAGCACGCGGACGTGTGGTCGCAATTGATCTTTCGCAATGGCTGCCCAACGGTCCGGGGATAGGTCTCGCCAGGGCGATCGACCGCGGACCATCATGTTGCAGAAAGTCGAGCAAATCGACACGCCGCGGCCCAATCTGGCGGTGCGCTGGGCGGGCGGGTTGTGGCGTCATAAATGGCCGGTGCTTGGCATCGTCCTCGTCCTGATCGCGGCGGGTCTCGGGCTTGCCCGGTTGCTGCTCGGGCCCGAAGTGGTGGCTGCGCTGGTCCAGCGCGGCAACCTGGTCCAGACCGTGGTTGCCAGCGGCCATATCGAAACACCTTACCGCGTCGAAATCGCCAGCCAGATCACCGGTACCGTCAAGGATGTGTTGGTGAAGGAGGGCGAGCAGGTGCACCAGGGGCAGCAGCTCGTCGCGATCGAGGCGTCGGAGCTGCAGGCCTCGGTGGTGCAGGCGGAGGGCGCGGTGGCGCAGGCGCGGGCGCGGGTGCGCCAGCTTCGCGAGCTGACCAAGCCGGCCGCCGACGAAGCCCTGAAGCAGGCACAGGCCAATTTGCTGAATGCCGAGGCGACGTACGAGCGCGCCTCCAAGCTCGCCGCCTCCGGCTATGGCACCAAGGCGACGCTCGACGACGCCACCAAAAATCTCGACGTCGCGCGCACTCAGGTGCGCACCGCTGAGCTGCAGGTGTTCACCACCAGCCCCGGCGGCAGCGACTTCGTGATGGCAGAGACCCAGCTCAGCCAGGCGCTCGCCAATCTCAACACCGCGCAGGCGCGGCTCGGCTACGCCACCATCGTGGCGCCGCGCGACGGCGTGCTGATCACCCGCAATGTCGAGCGTGGCACCGTGGTGCAGCCCGGCAAGGCACTGCTGGTGCTGGCTCCGGCCGGTGACGTCCAGATCGTGGTGCAGATCGACGAGAAGAATCTCGGCCAGCTTGCGCTCGGCCAGCACGCGGTGGCTTCTGCCGATGCCTATCCGGACAAGCGCTTCTCCGCCGTGCTCAGCTACATCAATCCGTCGGTGGACATCAATCGCGCCTCGGTCGAGGTCAAGCTCAAGGTCGACGATCCGCCGGATTATCTGCGGCAGGACATGACGGTGTCGGTCGATATCGCCACCGCAGAGCGCAACGACGTGGTGATCGTTCCGGCGCGCGCTGTGCATGATGCTGCGACATCTCCGTTCGTTCTGACGACCGAGAACGGCCGCGCCGTGGTGCGCAAGGTCAAGCTCGGCTTGCGCGGCGTCGGCTTCTACGAAGTGCTCGACGGTCTCAGCCCCGGAGAGACGGTGATCCCGCTCACCGCCGGCGTCAAAGCCGGGCAACGCATCCGGGTGGTGGTGCCGTGAAGCGCTGGGTGCCGTTCGAGTGGATCGCCGCGGCGCGGTTTCTGCTCGACGGCGCGGTACAGACGCTGGTGATCGTTGGCGGCATCGCGATCGGCGTCGGCGTCATCGTGTTCATGTCGGCGATGCTGGCCGGACTGCAGGCCAATTTCATCAAGCGGGTGCTGACTTCGGTGCCGCAGATCCAACTGATCCCGCCAGACCAGGTGGCGCGGCCGCTGCGCGACGCGCCCGGCACCTTCGAAGCCGCCACCGTGCAGCGCCCGACGCAGCGGGTGATTTCGATCAACCAGTGGCCGAAGATCCGGGCCGAGATGCAGGCGAGGCCGGACGTGATCAACGCCGCCGCCACCGCGTCCGGCTCGGCGCTGGCCCTGCGTGGCGACACCAGCCGGGCGGTGACGCTGAACGGCATCGAGCCGGAGATCTATTTCAAGATCGTCAAGGTCCCCGACTACATCGTCGCCGGCAGCGCGAAGATCACCACCGAGGGCATTGTGGTCGGCACCGAGCTGGCGCGGGACCTCGGCGCCTCGCTCGGCGACAAGATCATCGTCTCGACCCCGCTCGCCGGCAATCGCGTGCTGACCATCAACGGCATCTTCGATTTCGGCAACAAGGCCGCCAACCAGCGCACCACTTATGTCACGCTGCGCAACGCCCAGAGCATGCTCGGGCTGCTCGGCGGCGTCACCTCGATCGACCTCACCGTCAACGACATCTACGCGGCCGAAGACATCGCCCAGGAGATCCAGGCGACGCTGCCGGTGGAGGCCGACAGCTGGATCAAGACCAATGCGCAATTCTTCACGGCGGTGCAGGCGCAGAAGAATTCCAACACGCTGATCCGGCTGTTCGTGGGATTGTCGGTGGCGTTCGGTATCGCCGCCGTGCTGATCGTGTCGGTGATCCAGCGCTCCAAGGATATCGGCATTCTGCGGGCGATGGGCACCCGGCGCGAGCAGATCCTGCAGGTATTCCTGATCCAGGGCGGGCTGCTCGCCTTCGTCGGTTCGCTGATCGGCTCCGGGCTCGGCGCGCTGGCACTGATCGTGTGGCATCGCCTGGCCCGGCAGGTCGACGGCAGCGAGCTGTTTCCCCTGATCCTCGACCCCGATCTGTTCGTCTGGGCCTCGGTGCTCGCGACCGCGACCGGTGTCGCGGCGGCGATCGCACCGGCGCTGCGCGCCGCAAGGCTTGATCCGGTGGTGGCGATCCGTGGCTGACGTTCTCAACCTAGACGGGATCCGCAAATCCTACAACGTCGGCACGCCGGTCGAGACCGAAGTGTTGCACGGTATAGACCTGACGATGCAGCGCGGGGACTTCCTGGCGCTGATGGGGCCGTCCGGCTCGGGCAAGTCAACGCTGCTGAACATCATCGGGCTGCTTGACCGGCCGACCGGCGGACGGCTGCTGATCAACGGAGAGGATACGGGCCGGCTCGGCGATTCGGCGCTGACGCATCTGCGCGGCCACGCCATCGGCTTCGTGTTCCAGTATCACTATCTGATCTCGGCCTTCACCGCGCGGGAGAACGTGATGATGCCGATGCTGGTCGATCGCGGGCGCCCGGATGCGGCGATGGAAAAGCGCGCCGACGAGCTGCTCGACCGTGTCGGCCTTTCCAAATGGCGCAACAATAGCGCGACCAACATGTCCGGGGGCCAGCAGCAGCGCGTCGCGGTTGCGCGGGCTTTGGCGATGGACCCGGATCTCGTGCTGGCCGATGAGCCGACCGGCAACCTCGACACCAAATCCGCCAACGACGTGTTCGAGCTGATGCGCCAGATTAACCGTGAGCGCGGCACCACGTTTCTGCTCGTCACCCACAACGACGACCTCGCCGAACGCTGCGACCGCATCGTCCGGGTGGTGGATGGGAAGATCGCGGGATAGCGGCTGATCAGGCTGCGGCTTGGCGCAAGCAAGGTCCAAAAGCGTGATGCGCGGGCTCACCTCGAGCCCGCGCATCCGTCAATCGTGGAGGTCTGGTTAGTTCGTGACCCGGGCTTCGAGTACGTCGCCGAACATCTCCCAGCGGTCGCCCTTGAAGCGCATCAGCTGCATCTGCTCGATCGGGAAATGATCGGTGGGCGAAGTGTTCATGGTGATGCCCGGCAGCAACGAGGACGGCGCGTAGCCCTTCAGGCTGGTCGCCACCTTCATGATGTTCTCACGCGTCAGATTATCGCCCGCCTGCCTCAGGATGTATTCCAGCGTCTGCGCGGCACCGTAGGAGTACAGCAGCAGACCGTTGGAGCGATCGGAGCCCGGCATGTATTTCTCGAGGAAGGCGTCCCACTCCTTTACGCCCGGATCGTCCTTCCAGGTCGGATCGGTCGGATCCTTGACGTAGCTCGCGGTGATCGCGTCCTGGGCAAATTCCATCCCGGCCGGTTTGATCACTGCACCGACAGACGACGAGACGTTGTTCAGAACGTGAACCGGCTTCCAGCCGAGTTCGCCCATCTTGCGGATCGCCAGCGCGGCGAATTTCGGCGTGGAGAGATTGAGGAACAGATCGGCGCCCGAGGCCTTGAGCTTGGCCATCTGCGAATCGATGGTCGGGTCGGTGATGTCGTAGGTCGCCTCGGAGATGATCATCGAGGTCTTGGCGCCGAACCCGTCCTTGACACCCTTATAGATGTCCTTGCCGTAGTCGTCGTTCGCCACCAGCACGGCGATCTTGGCGTTGGGATAGGTTGCCATGATCCACTTCGCGTAGATACGCCCCTCAGCCTGATAGGGCGGATTGAACGGCATGGTCCAGGGATAGGTCTTCGGATCGTCGCCGAACCGCGTGCCGCCGCTCGACAGCATCAGCTGCGGCACCTTCTTCTGGTTCAGATACTTCATGACGGCGGTGTTCGATGGCGTGCCGAGCGTGTGGTACAGGAACAGCACCTCGTCGCCTTCGACCAGCTTGCGGGTCTGCTCCACCGCCTTCGGCGGCGAGTAGGCGTCATCGTACGAAATGAAATTGATCTTGCGGCCGTTGATGCCGCCTTTCTCGTTCAGCATCTTGACGTAGGCGCTCTGGACCTGGCCGACGATGCCGTAAGCCGACGCCGGGCCGCTGTACGGCACGAAATTCCCGACCTTGATCTCGGTGTCACTGACGCCGGGGCCGTAAGATTTCTGCGCAAGCGCAACGCCGGGTGCGAACAACGACGTCGCCGCGAGAACGGCCGCAAGTCCGAAGAGTCTCATCTGTTTCCATCCCATTTTCTTGGCGCGATCTGTTCGATCGTCACGGCGGCGATACTAGACGCCCGCAGGTGGAGCGCGCAATCCCGATCACGTGGACCGATCAGCGCATCTGACTGAGCACCCTAGGAGGACGATGCAAGCAAGCTGCGAGGAATGATCCATCGAATTGCTTTGTGCGGAATTTCGGTTGCCGGCCATTTTGTGCCGGCAAGAAGTTGGTCTTGCTCGCCGATAGCCTGATGGAGACTGCCTCCACAAAGCTGGCCGCCAACGTGTCCGCGATCTGAATTCTCTGTCGCGAATGGCGGGTAGTTACGGGGTGCGGATAGCAGACTGACAGTCTGCTAATTGAGCGGGCTTGCGCCAAGCTGTCTCGGCCGCTCGGCTGCGGTAAGCCATGTGTTGTGAATTACTTATGTTGTGCGCGCCGGCCGCTTTTGAGGAAAGACTTTCCGACCGGTCGCACAAAATTTCCTCGTAGAAGAATGGGGTGGCTTGTCGATGTCGTTGATTTGCTTGAGGTGCGCTTCTGGTGCGCGCCTTGCAGAGCTCTTTGGGGTGCGCAGAAATCAAGGCGCAGACACCGATCAGGGAGCTCCTTATGGGATCACTTGGTGCATTGTGGACGGCGACCACGGGCCTGCAGGCTCAGTCTGCCGCTTTTGAGAACATCTCGGGCAATGTCGCCAATTCGCAGACAACTGCATTCAAGGCGACCAATACGGCGTTCTCCGACCTGATCTATCCGCCGCAGGTCTCGGATACCGTCTTATGGCGTTCAGTCCTGACCAACAATCAGCAGGGATCGATCAGCAATGATCCGGTGAGTACCCATATGGCGATCGGCGGGGAGGGGTATTTCACGGTCGAGGCGCCGTCAGGGGTGAGCGGGAGCGGCCAGCCGACGTTCAGTACCAGCGAGACCACCTATACGCGACGCGGCGATTTCGATCTCAAGAACGGCTATCTCGTCAACGGCGCGGGTTACTACCTGATGGGATCTCAAATTGATCCCGTCACTGGCGCTGTGGGCAGCCTGGCGCCGCTTCAGTTCGATACCAGTACGGAAGTGCCAAATCTCGGCGTTCTGCAGAGCCTGTCGGTCAGCTCATCCGGCAAGCTGCAAGGCACCTATTCCAAGGGCCAAACGGTCGATGTTGCGTCGCTTTCGATAGCCAGCTTCGCCGGCGAGGGTTTTATGAAGCAGGGCAGCGGCGGAACGTTCTCGCCGACGCCTCAATCCGGTCCAGCCCTTTACATCAGTTCTGGCACGGTGGTGGGAAACGCGCTCGAGGCGTCGAACGTGGACATTGCGGATCAGATGACCACGATGGTTCAAGCGCAGCAGGCTTATTCGGCTTGTACACGAGTCGTGACCGCATCGAACGAGATGATGCTGACGATGACCAGCCTCACCATCTGAGCCGGCGGTGACGCAGTGTGATCTCCTGTGCGGACGTCGGCACGTGCCCCCAACATTGCAGGTCAGCAGCCGGGATCAACCGGCTGCTGCTGGCGCTTGCTGATCTGTCTCACCGCGTCTGCGGCGTGGTCCGGTCTTCGGCTTTGAAATACTTGCGGGCGTGGGCGACGATCTGGCCGTCGCTGGGATGATCGACGGTTTCGACCGCGGCGATCTTGGCTTTCAGGGCCGGGTTGTGGTCGGCGATGTATTTTTCCAGCGCGTGCTTGGTCTGCGCCGGGCCGACGATCAACACGATGCCGGCGTCGGCGATCGCTTCCATCGCGGCGTGGAGGAAATGCTCGTCGACCGGCTCGTGGCCGGAGCCGACCGCACGATGATGGTGGACGTGCCGGTTCGGATTGTCGGCGTGCACCACGAGCTTGTCGGCGTCGGACGGGTTGAAGTGAAACACCCGCGCTTCGCGATGGTCGATCCAGATCACGGCGTGGAAATGGGGGCTGGTCATAGGGCGGTCTCCCGGCTTCTGGCACGGCACACAGGCAACAACGATCGCGGCCGCACGGCGAAGCCGAGATTACGGTCCGCCTCGGCGTCTCGGCTTGATCGGCCGCAACTTTGGCCGGAAGCCCGGTCGCCGGCTAGCCGGCGTGGCGCACCCGCCGACCCTCGATCGGGTAAGCCGGGTCGTTATAGCCGGGCGTGGAGGGATGGCCGCTCGCCACCAGGCTGTCGATCAGCGCCTCGTCCTCGGCAGTGAAGCGGTAGTCGAGCGCCCGGACATAATCGTCCCATTGCCGTTCGGTGCGCGGGCCGGCGATCACCGAGGTCACCAGCGCGTTGTTCAGCACCCAGCCGACTGCAAACTGGACGGCGGTGGCGCCCTTGGCCTCGGCGTGGGCCCGGA
>NZ_QUML01000047.1:0-26506 GCF_010907025.1 Rhodopseudomonas sp. BR0G17
AGCTTCAGCGACTCGGGCCGCCACTCGGTCTGCAGCATCCGCTTGTCGGCGCGGCCGGCGCGGCTGTCCTTGTCCGGTTGCGCGTCGGGCGCGTATTTGCCGGTCAGGACGCCGCGCGCCAGCGGCGAATAGGGGACGATCCCGAGACCATAGAAGCCGCAGGCCGGGATGTGCTCGACCTCCGGCATTCGGTTCATGGCGTTGTAATACGGCTGGCTGACCACTGGGCGGTCGATGCCGAGCCGGTCGCAGATGTTGCAGATCTCGGCGACGCGCCAGGCGCGATAATTCGACACGCCGAAGTAGCGGATCTTGCCGGCGCGGATCAGATCGCCGATCGCCCGCACCGTTTCCTCAAGCGGCGTCGCATGGTCTTCGCGGTGCAGATAATAGATGTCGATCCAGTCGGTGCCGAGGCGCTTGAGGCTTTCATCGGCTGCCTGCAGCACGCGGCGGCGCGACAGCCCGGCGCGGTTGGGGCCGTCCCCCATCGGATTGGCGACCTTGGTGGCGAGGATCCAATGCTCACGATGTCCCGCGATCGCGCGGCCGACCACCTGCTCGGAGCCGCCGGTCGAATAGACGTCGGCGGTGTCGATGAAATTGATTCCAGCGTCGCGCGCCTTGTCGATGATCCGCGCCGACGTCGGTTCGTCGGTGGCGCCGCCGAACATCATCGTGCCGAGGCACAGCGGCGAAACCTTCAGGCCGCTACGGCCGAGCGAACGATAGTCCATGGGGCTTCCTTCGAGATCATTCTAGACGCGGCAATGCTGGCGGCGGCCACCGCATCTCAGACCATAGCCGCCCGCGGCCGTCATTGCGAGGAGCGAAGCGACGAAGCAATTCACCTCCGACCACCGGGCTGGATTGCTTCGCTTCGCTCGCAATGATGGAGAGAGGCATCGAGACTCTCGCTGCCTTCGAAGTCAGCGCCCGCTACTTCTTCACCAGCGGGCAGGCAGGATCGGGTGGGCCAAACGCAGCTTCGCCGGGGATGTGAGCCAGGATCTTGTAATAGTCCCACGGATATTTCGATTCCTCCGGGGTCTTCACCTGCACCAGCATCAGGTCGTGGACCATCAGCCCATCCTCGCGCAGCTTGCCGCCGCGGGCAAAGAAGTCGTTGACCGGCTTCTCCCGCATCTTGGCTGCGACCTTCAAGGGATCGTCGGTCCCGGCGTCCTTGATCGCCTGCAGGTAATGCATGGTCGCCGAATACACGCCGGCCTGCCACATCGTCGGCATCCGGTTCATCTTGGCGAAATAGCGCTTCGACCATTCGCGGGTCTGGTCGTCCATGTCCCAATAGAACGACGTCGTCAGCAGCAGTCCCTGCGCGGTGGGCAGGCCGAGCGAATGCACGTCGGTGATCAGCGCCAGCAGCGCCGCCATCTGCTGGCCGCCCTTGAAGATGCCGAACTCGCCGCCGGTCTTGATCTCGTTGACGTTGTTGGGCGGGCCGGCCGCAATGCCGATGATCTTGGCCTTCGAAGCCTGCGCCTGCAGCACGAACGACGACACGTCCGAGGTCGCGAATGGCGGCCGCACCGAGCCGAGCACCTTGCCGCCGGTCTTGGTGACCATCGCGGCGGCGTCTTTCTCCAGCGATTGGCCGAAGGCGTAGTCGTCGGTGATGAAGAACCAGGTGTCACCGCCGCGCTTCACCACCTCCTGCGCGGTGCCGACCGCGAGGGCGTGCGTGTCGAACACCCATTGCATGGCGTAGGGGCTGCAGAACTTGCCGTGGAAGTCCGCCGCGCCGGTCGACTGGGTGATGAACAGCCGCTTCTTCTCATTGGCGATGTTCTGCACCGCGAGGCCGACGGCGGAGACCGGCACGTCGAGGATCAGGTCGACCTGCTCGACGTCGTACCAGCGCCGCGCCAGCGTGGCGCCGATATCGGGCTTGAGCTGATGGTCGCCGACGATCACCTGGATCGGCTTGCCGAGCACAGTGCCGCCGAAATCGTCGACCGCCATTTGCGCCGCGGTGACGGACCCCTGTCCGGTCGGTGTCGAGGCAGGGCCGTTCATGTCGGTGAGGACGCCGAGCTTGACGACGTCGTCGGAGACTTGCGCGCGGGCGATGGACGCTGACAGCAGCGCAGCCGTCATCATCGCCGCCGCGATCGATCTGGCGATCATTCGTTTCTCCCTTGTTCCGGCTCTGCGGCCGTGTTGTGATTAAGAAACTTACACCATTCTGCCGCCACCGCAATTTACCGGCGGTGTGACGACCAGGGGCCGATGTTCGCGATACTGGGGTTGGGGTTTCTGCTCGGGATGCAGCATGCGCTCGAGGTCGATCACATCGCCGCGGTGTCGACGATCGCAGCGCGGCGCAGCGGCGTCGCCGATATCGTCAAGCACGGACTGACCTGGGGCCTCGGCCACACGCTGACGCTGTTCCTGTTTGCGGGCCTCGCGCTGGTGATCGGCCACGCGATCCCCGAGCAGATCGCCCAGCCGCTGGAGGGAGCGGTCGGCTTCATGCTGGTGGCGCTTGGTGGGCATCTGCTGTGGCGGCTGTGGCGCGACCGGGTTCACGTCCATGTCCATCAGCACGGCGACGGTGTCCGCCACCTCCATTTGCACAGCCATGCCGACAGGCTCAGCCACGACGCGCCCAGTGCGCATCGGCATGAGCACGGCTTTCGCTGGCGGACGCTGCTGGTCGGGCTGATGCACGGCATGGCCGGCTCGGCAGCGCTGTTGGTGCTGGCGGTGTCGCAGGCGCCGAGCCCGGCACAGGGGCTCCTTTACGTTGCGCTGTTCGGACTGGGCTCGATGGTCGGAATGGGGGCGCTATCGGCGGTGATCGCGGTGCCGGTGGTGATCTCGGCGCGCTCGCTGACGACCGCTAACCGCCTGCTGCAGGGCGCGGTCGGTGTCCTCACGATCGCGATCGGGGTGAGCACCATCCACGCGACCCTGCTCGCTTAGAGCATCTCTGCTTTTGACAGAATCAGGACCGAACTTCCTAGCGGTCGCAGCTCGTAGAGCCTCATGGTGAGGAGGCGCAAAGCGCCGTCTCGAACCATGTACCGCAGGCGATGTGGCTCCTCATCCTTCGAGACGCCCGGCTTTGCCGGGCTCCTCAGGATGAGGACTTCGGACGCTTGGCAAAGGCCAAATCCGCTTCAATCAATCGATGAAGCGCTCTAGAGCGAAGCAAGGCGCCGGCGGGCGCAGCGTCAGGCGATCTTGCGCAGCGTCTCAGGTGAGGGGAGATGGGTTTCGGGCGGCGGCTCGGGGGCCGGCTCGTACACCGCGTAGCGGTCCTTGCCGAGCTTCTTGGCGTTGTACAGCGCGACATCGGCGGCTGCGATCAGTCGCTCAGGGTGGAGGCCGATCTGCGGGGTCCACTGCGCGACGCCGATCGACGCTGCGATCTTGATCCCAGCCTCGCCGCGGGCCGACACGGCGCGGCTTTCGTCCAGGATATAGCGGGCGATCATGACGCCTTCGCGCAGCGTGGTCCCCGGCATCACCACGCAGAATTCGTCGCCGCCGGCGCGTGCCAGCAGATCGCCGGGGCGCAGCCGTGACTGCGCGGCCCGCGAGAACCGGCGTAGGCATTCGTCGCCGGCTGCATGGCCGTGACCGTCGTTGATCGCCTTGAAGCCGTCGAGGTCGATCGCCAGCACGGCGAACGGCTCGCCGGTGCTCATCGAAACCGTGCACTGCTCCGACATCCGCTGCAGCAGATGCCGGCGGTTGGAGACGCCGGTGAGGTCGTCGAGCAGCGCGAGATTTTCAACTTCCGAGCGCAGCCGGTCGATCGCCATCAGCAGGAAGGCGAAATTCCATGTCATCGACAGGAACACCAGCGCCAGCACCAGCCCGGCCTGGAAGTCGTTGAAGTGAACCAGCGAGAGTTCGCCGCCGACGCCCATCATCGCCGCGATCGAGCGCACCACATAGACCGCTACGATCAGGCTGGCGATCACGCCCGCCATCCGTGCGCCCGGGTTGCGCCGCCCCACCTTGGACATGACCAGCGGCAGCGTTAGGGCAGTCGGGATCAGCTGTGCCATCGAGTACACCACGATCCGCATCGCCATCGAGTCGACGACAAAGATGAAGAAGCTCAGCCCAGCCGCGACTGCGCCCGTGACGATGAACGCCATCGTCCACGGCACGCGGCGGCCGTAGAACTCGTACATGCCCATCGCGGACAAACAGCAGGCGAAGACCACCAGTGTGCCGCCGCCGATCAGCGAGAGTTCGACATTGATCACGAGGCGGAGCATGCCGACAACCGCGCCCGTCGCCAGCACGAAGCAGGCTGCCGTCATATAACGGGCGGGCGTGAAGTTCGGATAGTTACGGGTGACGTGGACCCACACCAGGCCCAGCGAAACGAAATTGATCAGGAAGACGATCCAGAGCGTCGGCATGCTCAACATGCGTGCCTCCACTCGATGGAGGCCACCCAACCTCCGATTGTTATCTGCCGTCCGCCCATGACTACTCCCAAAGTTGAGCGGAGGGTGCGCCGCGAGCGTTTAACGGACTCTGATCATGCTTCGCAAAAATACGAGTTGGTTTTGAAACGGTGAACGGCGCCGCACCATTGCGTGACAGTCGCTGTTCACTCGCCATTAACGATGCGAATTGCGCGAAATAAGCGAACAATTGTGGATAACAACGCGAAATATCTTCGTCAGCCGATAGAAGCGGCAGCGAATCTGTTCCGATCAAAACGGAGGCGGTTGCAAGATCGGCGAGCCCGGTACCGTCTCGCGTGGCGTTAGTATCCATCAGCTCGAGAGGACGAGATGGCGAAGAAAGCCAAGAAGGCGAAGACCGTCGCCAAGGCCAAGAAGGCCAAGACGGTGAAGAAGGCCGCCAAGAAGGTCACGAAGAAGGCGACGAAGAAGGCCGCCAAGAAAGCGACGAAGAAGGCGACCAAGAAGACCGTGAAGAAGGCCAAGACGGCTAAGAAAGCCAAGAAGGCCAAGAAGGCCAAGAAGTAACTGCCACGGAGGCGCCCCGGCGGGGCGCCTCCGCCGGCCGCCCACGGTATCGGCGGCCTGAGCGGCATGCCGAGGCAGAGCGGCCCTGCGGCTGGCGGACTTGCCCGGCGGCAGTTTTGGGGGCATAGCCGGCTTCAAATGCGGCAGCCGCTCTTATAGGGTCCCGCCGACGTTCCTGCCGGCACCCGCCGCCCCAACCCCCAAGACCGATGAAGATCACCCAAGCGTTCCGCTTCGAAGCCGCCCATTATTTGCCCAACGTGCCGGAAACCCACCGCTGCAAGCGGATGCATGGGCATTCCTATCGGGTCGAATTGCAGCTCAGCGGGCCGATTAATCCGGTCACCGGCTTCGTGCTGGACTTTTTCGAGATCGAGGCCGCGTTCGGGCCGCTATTGAAGCGGCTCGACCATTACTGTCTCAACGAGGTCGAGGGGCTGGAAAATCCGACCGCGGAGAACATCGCGATCTGGATCTGGCGGCGCACCAAGCCGGAACTGCCGCAGCTTTGCGGCGTGCGGGTGTACGAAACTTCGGATTGCTGGGCCGATTACGCCGGCGAAGACGATTGACGTCTCGGGCGGCTCAGAGGCCGCCCACACAGATAGGTCCGCGGCAGATGTGGACCGAGGCGCCGGTCAGGCGCGCACCGCCGCGGTCTTGTTGCGGTCGGCTGCGGTTTCCTGCTCCCAGCGCAGGATGGTCGCATACAGGTTCTGGAATTTGCTCGCGGTCTCGCCGTCGAACATTGGATCCTTGCGATCGTCGATGCGCGCGTCGATCTTCGCCCAGTCTTCCGGAGTCAGCGTTTCGAGCGCGGCCGGGAACAGCAGCTGTTCTTCCTTCAGCATGTGGCGGCGCTGGTGCTCGATGAAGTCGCGCGCCGCAGCGTGGAAGGTCTGGCGCGGCAATTCCTGATCGGCGAGCACATCGTCCACCACCTTGGCGAAGTTCGCGAGGCGATCGACTTCCAGCTCGTGCTCTTTCTCGATGTCACCGACCGTGCCGGCAACCGCGGGATTACGCTCCTTCAGGATGCGATAGACGACGTCTTCCTTCGGGTGGTGACAGGCTTCCGGGTACTCCTTGAAGTACTGAATAATGGCCTGGAAGATTTCGTAGTCGGGTCGCTCGCGGCGATCGAAGACGCTGAGCTCTTGTTCGAGCACGTCGAGCAGGCGCGCGATGTTGCGGTGCTCGTCGTTCAGCAATTCAATGATTCGTGACATGGCCGACCTCGATGTCGCTATCCGCAAATACGCAGCGATTTGCGGCAAACCTTCGCGACCGCAAAATACGTCCAATCGATCGCCAATCCTTGCGTTAGATCAACTGGACGCAGGCGGCTATCAGTCGCAACCGCGCTGCTGTTACAACGCGGTGCGGCGCAGGCGGAGCGCGTTGCCGATCACGCTGACCGACGACAGCGACATCGCGGCAGCGGCGATAATCGGCGACAGCAGCAAGCCGAAGCTCGGATACAGAATGCCGGCCGCGATCGGAATGCCGGCCGAGTTGTACACGAAGGCGAAGAACAGGTTCTGCCGGATGTTGCGCATCGTCGCCTGCGACAACTTGCGGGCGCGAACGATGCCGCCGAGATCGCCCTTGAGCAGCGTGACGCCGGCGCTTTCCATCGCCACGTCGGTCCCGGTTCCCATCGCGATGCCGACGTCGGCGGCAGCCAGCGCCGGGGCGTCGTTGACGCCATCGCCGGCCATCGCCACCACGCGGCCCTGCTGCCGCAGCTTCTCGACCACTGCGCTCTTCTGATCCGGCAATACCTCGGCCTCTACGTCGGCGATACCGAGCTTGCGGGCGACCGCGCTTGCGGTGACGCGGTTGTCGCCGGTCAGCATGATCACCTTGATGCCGTCGGCGGCGAGCGCGGTCAGGGCCTCAGGCGTCGAGGGCTTCACGGCGTCGGCGATGGCGAACAGCCCAGCGAGGCGGCCGTCGATCGCGACGTGCACCACGGTGTCGCCGTCGCCGCGCAACTGCTCGGTCTTGGCCGCGAGCGAAGCTGTGTCGATACCGAGCGAGGCGAGATACGCCGGATTGCCGATCACTACCGTCCGGCCTGCGACCGTGCCGGTCGCGCCCTTACCGGTGGGGGCGTCGAAACCGGTGACGTCGGCGAGATCGAGGTTGCGCTGCTTGGCGGCGCGGACGATGGCGTCGGCGAGCGGATGCTCACTGGCGCGCTCGACGCTGGCGGCAAGCCGCAGCAATTCGGCTTCATCCGTTCCGTCCGCGGTCACGATCGCCACCACGCTCGGCCGGCCTTCAGTGAGCGTGCCAGTCTTGTCGATCACCAGGGTGTCGACCTTCTCCATGCGCTCCAGCGCCTCGGCATTGCGGATCAGCACGCCGGCCTGCGCGCCGCGGCCGACGCCGACCATGATCGACATCGGGGTCGCGAGGCCGAGCGCGCACGGGCAGGCGATGATCAGCACGCTGACGGCGGCGACCAGTGCAAAGGTCAGTCGCGGTTCCGGACCAAAGGTGGCCCAGGCCGCAAAGGCAACGATGGCGGCGAGCAGCACCGCCGGCACGAACCAGCCGGCGACCAGATCGGCGACGCGCTGGATCGGTGCGCGCGAGCGCTGGGCCTGCGCCACCATCTGCACGATGCGCGACAGCATGGTGTCGCGGCCGACCTGATCGGCGCGCATCACGAAGCCGCCGGATTGATTCAGCGTACCCGCCACCACCTTGCCGCCGGTCTCACGGCTCACCGGCATCGACTCGCCGGTGACCAGCGATTCATCCAGTGTGCCGCGGCCTTCGATGATGGTGCCGTCGACCGGCACCTTCTCGCCGGGACGCACACGCAGCCTATCGCCGACGCTGAGACTATCGATCTCGACCTCGTGCTCGCTGCCATCGGCCTCGATCTTGCGGGCGGTTTTCGGCGCGAGCCCGAGCAGCGCCTTGATGGCGCCGGAGGTGGCTTCACGGGCGCGCAGTTCGAGCACCTGTCCGAGCAGGACCAGCACGGTGATCACGGCGGCGGCTTCGAAATACACCGGAACGGTGCCGCCATGGCCGCGGAAGGCGGGCGGGAATAGCTGCGGCGCGACGGTTGCCACCAGGCTGTAAACGTACGCGACGCCGGTGCCCATCGCGACCAGGGTGAACATGTTGAGGTTGCGCGTCACCACCGACTGCCAGCCGCGCACGAAGAACGGCCAGCCGGCCCACAGCACGACGGGCGTTGCGGAGACGAGCTGAATCCAGTTCGACAGCGCCGGATCGATCAGGCCGTGGCCGCCGACGAGATGACCGCCCATCTCGAGCACAACAGCCGGCAACGCCAGCACGAGGCCGATCCAGAACCGGCGCGTCATGTCGACCAGCTCGGGGTTTGGCGCGTCATCGAGCGACACCAGCTCCGGCTCCAGCGCCATGCCGCAGATCGGGCAGGTGCCCGGGCCGACCTGGCGGATCTGCGGATCCATCGGGCAGGTGTAGATGGTGCCTTCCGGCACGTCGGCGGCCGGCTTGGCCTTGCTCTTATCCAGATACGACACCGGGTCGGCGGCGAACTTGGTTTGGCAGGCTTCGCGGCAGAAGTGATAGGTCGTGCCCTTGTAGGCAAAGTGATGCTTGCTGGTGGCGGGATCGACCTTCATGCCGCACACCGGGTCGATCACCTTGCCGTCGTCAGCGGGGGCGCCGTGATGATGGTCGGCGTGGTCGTGGGCACCGCCGCAACAGGACGAGCTGGCCGCCTTGGTCAGATAGCGCTGCGGATCGGCCGCGAACTTCGTCCGGCAACCGCCGCAGCAGAAGTGATAGGTGGTGCCGTCGTGTTCGAAGCTGTGCTTGCTGCTGGCGACATCGACGGTCATACCGCAGACCGGATCGATCGCCTTCGCTTCCGGAGTTGCGTGATGATGCGCGTGGTCACTACCACCGCAGCATGAAGACTTCGCCGGCAGTTCCGTCAGTTGATGCAGCTTCGGGGCTGCCTTCGGTGGCAGGGTGAAGGGCTGTGCGGCCTTTGCCAGCACGCCGGCCGGATCGGCTGCGAAAGTGTCGCGGCAACCGCCGCAGCAGAAATAGTAGGTCTGGCCGTTGTGATCGAAGCGATGCTGCGCGGTCGCGGTGTCGACGGTCATACCGCACACCGGGTCGGTCGCCGTTGTCGCGGCGGACGCCGAAGCGCTCGCTGTTCCTCCGCAGCAGGACGAGGTTGCGGGCGCATTCGCCTCTGCAGAATCGCAGCAGCCCGTGTTCTTGACAGAGGCGTCTTGCCCCGCATGCTCCGCGTCGCGCATTGCGTCACCCTGGCGCTTGTAACCCATACCGTGTAGGGGTATATATCCGACATGCACAAAGACATCAAGGCGTCGTGCCAAAAACGGCTGGGGCGGATCGAAGGGCAGGTGCGCGGCATCTCCAAGATGGTGGAGGAGGGGCGCTACTGCATCGACATCGTCACCCAGATCTCAGCGGTCCGCGCCGCGTTGCGGCGGGTGGAGGAGGAAGTGCTGAAAGATCACGTCGCGCATTGCGTCGAGCACGCGATCGCCAGCGGTGACAAAGCCGATCAGCGCCAGAAGATCGCGGAACTGATGGATGTGATCCAGCGCTCCGGCCGCTGAACCGGAGGAGTGAGTCGGCGAGGTCTGCGCTCAGCGACGTTGCGCGGTGGTCGTTGTCGATGTCCCGAACAGCGAGGTTTTCACCGCGCTGAAGCCGGCGGAGAGCTGAGTCAGACCGCAGGACAACGGATCATTGCTGCCGCAGGCGTAGCGCTGCGGCTCCGTCGCGCGTTTGCGCTCGGCGCGCTTCTTCTCAGCGCGAGGTCGGGTCTTGTCAGCGGCGGCACGGGGCTTGTCAGCTGCAGAGCGCGGCTTATCAGCAACAACGCGGGGCTTCGGCAGTGGGGGCGGTGGCTCGGCGGCCGTCGCCTGTTGCTGCAGGGCGGCGAGCTGCTGTTGTTTGGCGGTGAACGCCGCCACGATCATCTGCCGCCGGCGCTCGTCGAGGAACGCGGTGTACTCCTCGTCGATCTTCCGTAGCTCGGCGGCCGTCGGATTCGGGCCGGCGATATCGAAGCTGCGGTTCTGCATGAAGTCGAAATAGGTGTAGCCGCCGCCGGGTTTGCGCCGGCCGGCGAACTTGGCGTCGCACTGAGTTTGCAGCGCCGCCTTGGCGTCCTGAGTGGCCCCCTTGGTCTCGCCCTTGGCGATGCAGTCCTCGTAATCGACCGGCTCTTTGTTCGGCCACCACTGCGCCTGAGCACGCGTCGCCGGCGCCGCGATCCCGATCAGGATCGCGAGCTGAAGCACTCCGAGATGGCTTACTCCGGTCATGCCTGTCCCGCGGCTTGGGTAGCGGCGTATTATTCCGGATTCCGCCGGGGACGAGGCGGTTTGTCAAGGCACCGGGGCGGTTCTGAGCGCTGAATACACGTGCAAATTAACTCACATGAAATTCGACATTGACCTGGCCGGAGCCGCTGGAGGGGAAATAATTGCATAATGGCTCGGCTTCGCCGGTGTAATCGTCCCACCCGAGCGCCGCGAACAGCATCACCGTGTCGGCCATGCCACCTTCGCCATTGCATTTCACTGCGTAGTCCGGAAGCATCGCGGTGAATTCCCGGTAGCGCCGCTCCTGCCAGAGCTGCAGGACCCGCAGGTCGACCTGACGGTTGAACTCACTGGCGATGGTGGTCCAAGCATCGGGGCCGAAATCCTTGTTCGGCCACAGCCGATGCGACAGCGAGCCGGAAGCAAGGATCGCAACGCGTTCGTCGGAGGCATCGATCGCGCGGCGGGTTGCTTCACCGAGCGCGCGGCTTTCCTCGATTGACGTGAACAGTGGCGAGGCGATCGAAACGACCTTCGCCCAGCCGTCGGGATTGAGATAGTGCATCGGCACGATGGTGCCGTACTCCAGTCCGAGCGTCGGTACCTGATGCGCCAGGACTTTCAGTCCACGGCTCTGTGCCTCGACGGCGATCGCCTGCGCTAAGGCCGGATCGCCCGGCAGGTCGTAGCGCAGGTCCTGAATCATATGCGGTGCCTCGTGGCTGGTGAACGAGCCACGGTGCTGCATATTGGCATTGATGTGATAGCCGAAGTTCGACAGCCAATGCGTGTCGAACACCACGAAGGTTGTGACCTCGCGCTCCTTTGCGCGACGGCCAAGTTCGCGAAGCGCCGCGACGGCGTCGGCGCGCGCCTGCCGCAGCGGACTGTCGGAGGTCTCCGACAGCATCAGTGAGGGGACGTGACTGACCTTTGCCGCCAGCACCAGCTTGCCCATCATGCAACTCCCGAGTCGTGCTGGTGCTATTCGGCGTCGGCGAATTCTTTTTGGTGCAGCCACGCGGTGTGGCGCGGCGGCTTCTTGGTCACCGCCCATTCGTCGACCATCGCGTGGGCGACGCTCTTCATCTGGGAGAGCTGCTCCGGCGTCGCGGTCCAGGCGGCGACCTCGAGCCGATGGCCGCTCGGATCTCGGAAGTAGATCGACTTGAAGATGGTGTGATCGGTCGGCCCGACCACGTCGAGACCTTCGGCTTCGGCGCGCTGCTTCGCCGCCATCAGCGCATCGACGTCATCGACCTGAAAGGCGATGTGCTGGACCCAGTCCGGGGTGTTCGGGTCGCGGCCCATCGGCGGCGAGTTCGGCAGCTCGAAGAACGCCAGGATGTTGCCGGCGCCGGCATCGAGGAAGATGTGCATGTAGGGATCGGGCGCCTTGGTCGACGGCACCTTGTCCTCGGCGATCGCGCCGATCAGCTCCATCCCCATCACCCGCCCGTAGAACGCGACGGTTTCCTTGGCGTCTTTGCAGCGATAGGCGACGTGATGGATCTGCTGGATTTGCATGATGTCCTCCCGATTGTTTTGTGCATTTGATCCGCATTGGATCAAACCAGCCTGTCGGGAGGTTGACGTGGATCAACGATCCAGCCGCCGGCGTAAGAGACGTCGGCCGGCGAGCTTGGCGTCGGCAGGGAGTCGGCGCGAGGCAGTCAGGAGGGATCAGGCGGCGCGGTTATCCGCCAGCACCGACTCGGCGTGCTCGATATGTTCGAGCTCCGAGAGCTTGGTGGTGGTCTTGCCCCGGCACGACCACGAGATCTGCGCTTCGTCACCGTTGATCGACAGGATGATGCCGGTGGCGCCGCCCTGGGTGGTGACTTCGTCGCCGACCGAGAACGTTTCGTTGGCGAGTGCGGCTTCCAACGCGGCACGGAGGCAGAACAATTCGTTGCCGTTGGCGGCGCGGAATGCGGCGGCGGCCTTGGCAACCATGTCGTCGGTGACTTTGAGTTTGTGGGCCATTGCACGTACCTCGATTGGTTCGATCGTGGAGGGCTGCGACGTTGCCGACCCGCACGGGAAGAACCACGCGGCGATTAGGCTGCTAGATGTGGTATTTTCCGTTAAAGATGCAGCTCCGTAAGGATACTGATGACTGCTAGAATTACCGTCGGCGGTAATAATCCACCCAACTGCGAAATTGCAATTGAGCTGCATCAAAACGACAAACGCGCGCCGAAGCGCGCGTTTTCGTGTTTGGTAAAATTGTAAGGTCGGTCAGACCGCGATCGAGTGCCGGACCGACGAGTTGCGGAGGTAGGTGTCGAACACCGACGCCACCACGCGCGACAGCCGGACGCCTTCCGGCGTCAGCGTCACCTTGCTGCCATTGCACACCACGGCGCCGTCGCGCTGCAGTTCGGCGAGCGACTCCTGCTCCGGTGCGTACCAGTCATCGGCACAGCCGAACGCCTTGCCGGCGGCGGCGAGATCGACCTTGCCGTCGCACATGATGCGTTCGATCACGTGGGCGCGGAGATTGTCCTGCTGGGTCAGGGCGTGACCACGCGCCACCGGAATCTTGCCGGCTTCGACCGCGCGCGCCCAGGCGCCGGTCTCGCTGATGTTCTGCACGTAGCCGCTCGGGGTGCGGCCGATCGAGGTGGCGCCGAGCCCGATCAGGGTCTGCGCCGCATCGGCGGTGTAGCCCTGGAAGTTGCGGTGCAGCTCGCCGGTCTTGGCGGCAACCGCCAGCGAGTCGCCCGGCAGAGCGAAGTGGTCGATGCCGATGCGGACGTAGCCGCCCTTGACCAGCGCTTCCGCAGCGGTGTCCGCCTGGGTCGCGCGCAGCTCCGGCTTCGGCAGCGACTCGTCCGGGATCATTCGCTGGTTCTTGGCGACCCACGGCACGTGGGCGTAGCCGAACAGCGCGACCCGGTCGGGCTTCATCTCGACGCACTGTTCGACGGTGCGGCGCAGGTCTTCGGCGGTCTGATAGGGCAGGCCATAGATCAGGTCGAAATTGATGCGATCGACGCCGGCGGATTTGAACAGCTGCATCGCGCGCGCGACCATTTCCGGCGGCTGGACGCGGTTGATCGCTTCCTGCACCTTCGGGTCGAATTCTTGCACGCCGAAGCTGGCGCGGGTGAAGCCGAGCTCGCCGATCTTGGCGGCCATGTCTTCGGTCAGCGTACGGGGATCGCTCTCGATCGCGATCTCTGCGTCGGGCAAGAACTCGAAACGCTCGCGCAGCAGCGTCATCAGCGCGCCGAGATCCTGCGGATCGATGACCGTGGGTGTGCCGCCGCCGAAATGCAGATGGCGCACCGGCATGGTGCCGGGCAGGGCGTCGGCGACCAGATCGATTTCGTCGATCAGGTGTTCGACGTAGTCGGCGACCGGGTCGTACTTCGCCGCAAGCTTCATGTTGCAACCGCAGTACCAGCACATCTGCTTGCAGAACGGCACGTGCAGATACAGCGAGACCGGCTCGTCGGTATCGAGCTGAGCGAGCCAGCCGCGATAGATCGACTCCGGGAAGTCCTTCGCGAAATGCGGCGCGGTGGGATAGCTGGTGTAGCGCGGCACCGAGCTCTTGGCGTATTTGTCGAGGGCAGACGACATCGTCGTGATCTCTCTGATCGCCCGCGGATCAACGCGCGGAAAGGGTTTCTGATTGGCCTGCGATCGGCTCTGATCGCCTGCTGGCGTAAATGTTGGCGGCGTCGGGGATCGAGGTCCAATCCGCCACGAAGCGACAGCAATTGTCGCCATGTGCTCCGCATGCCGTCTCGGTCACTCGTGTATAGGGCGACACCAACGACTGGAATAGCCGTTGAAATACGGAGGCGTGCCAGACGCAGACATTGTGATCGGCGTGTTCGCCAGCGCACAACGGATTGGCGGCGATCTCGAACGTCACGGTCTTGCCGGCGTGCGCGGAGAATTTGCCGGAACCCGCAAAGGTCCAGGCGTGCGCGGTGATCGCCTTGGTCAGCATCTTGGCTGCGATCGAGGCCGGCATGATCTTCAGCACCGCCTGCGCGAGCTTCGGAATCCGGTTGGCCAGAATGTAATCGCCGGTGCGCAATCCCGCGTCGGCGAGAACCTCCGCGGCCTGCTGCTGCGGCAGCACGCGGCGCACCGCCTGATGGATTGCTGCCACGGGGCGTTCATCGACCATCGCCGACGGCGGTGCGGCGAGCCAGTCGCTTGCCGCCGCCTCGGAGAAGATCTCTTTCGCGGCCGGCTGCAGGCCGGCCGCGTCGAGCGCGTGGATCAGTTGGATGACGGCATTGGGTCCGATTTCGGACACCGACGAATGCGTCTCCACGTCAGTGACGGGTCGCCGAACCTGCGTCATGGGTGGTATCCGCCATGCGGCTGGTTACGGTCTTGGCGAGCGCTGCCTTGGCATCGGCTTCGCTCTCCTCCATCTGCTCGGTGCCGCCGCCGCAGGCCGAGACGATGGCCATCTGCGAGGCCGCCGCCTTGCGGGAGCGGTCGGCGTTGGCTTCCCAGTCCGCCATCTGCGCGTGCGAGATCTTGCGGGTGGTGTCGAATTGGAAGTCGACCTTCTTCTTCGACTGCGGACCCCAATAGCCGACCCGGCCGAGGTCGTAGAACTTGCGCTCGAAGCCGGCCTTGAGGAACGCCTTCAGACAGCCCAGCAGGTAGCGGCGCCGGCGTCCCGTTCCCGACCAGGGATACGAGAAGAACGCCTTGTACATGTAGAACCGGCGATAGTTGTTCATCACCCGGTCGAGCAGTTCGCCGCGCTCCATCGCCGCCGGCTTCACGATCGGCGTGACGAAGTTGTACTTGGCGAAGTCGAACACCTCGACCTTGTCGGACAGCTCCTTGAACAGCGGAGTGAACGGCCACGGGGTGTACATCGACCAGTTGGCGAGGTCCGGCTTCCAGTCCATCGCCATGCGGTAGGTCTCTTCCAGCGTCTCCGGGGTTTCGGAGTCGAGACCGACGATGAACTGGGCTTCGACGACGATGCCGGCTTCGCGGAGCAGGCGGATCGCCTTCTTATTGTCGGAGATCTTGGTCTCCTTGTTGAACAGGTCGAGCTTGAGCTGAGCCGCCGCTTCGGTGCCGAGCGAGACGTGCATCAGGCCGGCTTCGTTGTAGAACTTCAGCAGCTGCTCGTCGCGCAGAATGTCGGTGACGCGGGTGTTGATGCCCCACTGCACCTTCTTGTTCAGGCCGCGCGCGATCAGTTCTTCGCAGAACTGGATGAACTTCTTGCGGTTGATGGTGGGCTCTTCGTCGGCGAGGATGAAGAAGCCGACGTCGTACTTCTCGACCAGCTCCTGGATCTCGTCGACCACCTTCTTCGGGTCGCGGACGCGGTAGTCGCGCCAGAACTTCCACTGCGAGCAGAACGAGCAGGTGAACGGACAGCCGCGCGCCATGTTCGGGATCGCCACGCGGGTGTTCATCGGAATGTAGCGATACAGATTCCAGTTGAGCACGCCCCAGTCCGGCTTGATGGCATCGAGGTCCTTGACCGTCGGAGCCGCCGCGGTGGCGACGATCTGGCTTTCGCCGTTGGAGCCTTCGGTGTAGGCGAGGCCCTTGATCTCGGAGCGGTTCGCCGGCCAGTTGCCCGAGGCAACAGCGCGCGCCAGCTCGACGACGATCTCTTCGCCTTCACCGCGGACGATCACGTCGACCCACGGCGCTTCGCTCAGCACCTGCTGATACATGAAGGTCGCGTGCACGCCACCCAGCATGGTGACGATCTTCGGGTTGATCTGCTTGGCGACCTTCAGTGCTTCTTCGGCCGCGTAGATCGAGGGGGTGATCGATGTGGCGCCGACCAGGTCGGGCTGATAGTCGGAGATGATCTTGGCGAGACCCTCATTGGAGATCTCTTCGGTCATCGCATCGACGAATTTGATGTCGGTGAAGCCGTTCGCCTTCAGCGCGCCCGCCAGATAGGGGGCCCATGCCGGCGGCCAGTGGCCGGCGATCTCCGCGCCACCGGAATGATAATTCGGGTGAATGAGAAGGATGCGCACTGACTTTCTCCCATGATTGTCAAGAAACGATGACATGTGCGATGTCAACGATTGTTGACGCAGATCAAACGAATGGTGCTTTGGTACTCGGCGAGACGCGTCCGCGTTTCGCCGCTGAGAAATCGCGGCAAGTAGCGCCGCGCAGATCGGAAGGAATCACGACTCCGCTACGAAGTTGGCGTCGTGGCTGAGAGCGTCCAGCGTATCGACGTTCAAGCAGTAGCGCTGATAGCCGGGGATCAGCGTACCGGCCGCGATATCGGCGTCGCACTCCTGCTTGTGCTCACACACGGCGCAGGTGCGCCGCAGATCGTTAAGTAGCATCGGCTCCTTTTCGGCGAGCGCGCGGATGCTGATGCGCAGCGCTTCGAGCAGGCAAGGTAACTCCTTGGCGCTGGTCCCCTTGGTCGCAAGCGCGCGAACTTCGGCTGGCGACAGTCCGAGGTCCTTGACCATGTTGGCCATGGCCAAGCCGAAAGCTTCGAGCTCGCTCGGACTTCCTGCAATCTCTTCCCACTCTCGGACGACGTCGGCGACGGCTTCTGTCACGGGCGCATTTCTTGTCGGCTTGCCGGGTGCGGTCATAAGCGCCTCCAACGCAACTTGCCGCGCGATATACTCATACAAGCCCGCACCTCCCATTGCGCTGGATCAAGGAGTGCAACGCGGTTGCGATCGATCAAAGACAGGCCGTAAACTCCGGCCGGGCCGTGCGAATTTTCGCCTGAGGCGGACGCGTGCCGGCGCCATAACGACGATGGGAAGACGCCCCTGCGGGGGCGGTAAAGGAAGCAGGAGGGGGCGCGGTGCTGCTGGGGCTTTTTGCCGACATTCACGCCAATCGGCCGGCGTTCACTGCATGCCTTGCGAATGCGCGCGAGCGCGGCATCGAGCGCGTCGTTCTATTGGGCGATTACGTGGGCTACGGCGCCGACCCGGACTGGACCGTCAGCACCGTCCGCGACCTGGTCGCCGACGGCGCGGTCGCGGTGCTCGGCAATCACGATGCCGCGATCGGTAATCCAAAAGTGCAGATGAATGCCGAAGCGGAGGCCGCGATCGAGTGGACGCGCGGCCAGCTCGATTCGGCGCAGCGCAAGTTCCTCGCCGATCTGCCGATGCGGCACGAAGAGCACAGCCTGCTGTTCGTACATTCGGAAGCGACCCGGCCGGAGTCCTGGATCTACGTCACCGACACATCGATCGCCTCGCGCAGCATGCAGGCGGTGTCGGCTCACGTTACCTTCTGCGGCCATGTCCACAAGCCGGCGCTGTATTCGCTCTCCGTCACCGGCAAAATGACGACCTTCGTGCCCACCACGGACGTGCCGGTGCATCTGCTGCCGGGGCGGCAGTGGCACGCAGTGCTGGGTTCGGTCGGCCAGCCGCGCGACGGTAATCCGGCTGCGGCCTATGCGCTGTACGACACCGTCAAGCACGAGCTGACTTATTGCCGAGTCGCTTATGACGCTAGCGAGGCGGCGCGGCGCATTCGCGACAACGGCCTGCCGCTGTGGCTCGCCGACCGCTTGCTGGTGGGGCGCTAAAGGATGGACCAGCCTTCCTTCGAGCCCGGCTCGACGCTCGACGGTTTTACGATCGAGGAAGCGATCCATCGCGGCGGCATGGCGACGCTGTTCAAGGTGCGGCGTGACGGCGACCCGATGCCGATGGTGATGAAGATCCCGCGGATGGGTGAGGGCGAGGATCCGGCGGCGATCGTCAGCTTCGAAATGGAGCAGATGCTGATGCCGCGGCTGTCGGGACCGCACGTCCCGAAATTCGTGGCGATGCGCGACTTCTCCACCCAGCCTTACATCGTGATGGAGCGCATTGCCGGAGAGCCGCTGCTCGCGCGGTTGCCGGAGCTTCCGCTGGCCTATGACGAGGCCGTGGCGATCGCAGCCAAGATCGCTACCGCGATCGCCGACCTGCATCGTCAGCACGTCATCCACCACGACATCAAGCCGAGCAACATCATGTTCCGGCCGAGTGGCGAGGCGGTGCTGCTCGACATGGGGCTGGCCTGCAGCGATCAGTTGCCGGACTTGATGCAGGAAGAGTTTCGCCTGCCGTTCGGCACCGCGCCCTATATGGCGCCGGAGCGGCTGCTCGGCGCGCGTGACGAGCCGCGCAGCGATCTGTTTGCGCTCGGCGTGCTGCTGTATTTCTTCACCACCGGGGTACGGCCGTTCGGCGAAACCGAGACGATGTACGGCATGCGCCGCCGGCTGTGGCGTGATCCGCATCCGCCGCGCAAGCTGCGCCCCGACTATCCGCTGTGGCTGCAGGAGATTGTGCTGCGCTGCCTGGAGATTCAGCCCGAGTGGCGCTATCCGACCGCCGCGCAGCTGGTGTTCGACCTGACGCATCCCACCGAGGTGAAGCTGACCACGCGCTCGGAGAAGCTCAAGCACGATCCGCTGCGCACCGTGCTGCGCCGCCGGTTCAACAAGGAGCTGACCCGGCCGCGCGCTGTGGAAACGATGGCGGCTCACTTGGCGTCGGCGCCGATCGTGGCGGTGGCGATCGATGTTGCAGAAGGCTCTGGGCCGCTCAACGATGCGCTCCGTACCACGGCCTCGCGCATCCTCGCCACGCTGCCGTCGGCGCGGCTCGCCTGCCTCAACGTGCTCAAGCTCGGCCGCATGACGATCGATCGGACGCTCGACGAGCACGGCCACAACAAGCACGTCGATCGTCTGGTGCAGCTTCGGCATTGGGCTGAACCGCTGAAGCTCTCCGACGACCGCCTCACCGTGCACGTGCTCGAGGCGGTCGATCCGGCGTCGGCGATTCTGGAATTCGCCCAGGCCAGCCGTGTCGATCACATCCTGATCGGTGCGCGGCGTAGCTCGGTGCTGCGCTCGCTGCTCGGCAGCGTCTCGGCCAAGGTCGCCAGCGAAGCCGGCTGCACGGTGACGATCGTGCGTGAAGCGCAAGTTGCGCCGCCGCGCAGCGCGCCGCGTGCCGCCGCGCAGGATGCATGATCCCGCTTAGGGCTCGCTAAAGCTCAATAGGTTCGGGAAACGCTGGTCAGTTGATCATCAAGCGGTCATCGACCGCTGCTACGCCCGGAGTCGACCATGCGGCATTTTGTGCCGCGCGACGTTCGTCCCAAGTGTCGACCCGGCCTTCCAGGATCACGATGTTGCCGTTCTTCACCGTGACACGGATGGTCTTCGATCCGATCTCGGCGTGGCGGCGCAGCGCCGACTCGATCTTGTCGCGGATGCAGGAATGATCGGCGAGCGGATTGTTGATGACGATGTTGTTGGTGACGCCCATCACGCCGGCGAGCTTGCGGACATCGTCCTCGGCCGCGGCGCGTTCGAAGTGCCAATCGACCGTGCCGCTCAGCGTCAGCCAGCCGTTCTCGACCTGAACGTCGACCGAGCTCGACGGAACCAGCACATTCCATTCGAGGAGATCGCAGGCGCGTTGTGCGATCTGATCGTCGGCGGCGCGATTGAACGGCGAGCGGACTTCGAGATGGTCGGTGATCGCGTGCACGCCTTTGACGCGGCGCGTCGCTGCGATCGCCGCGACCTTATCGGTGTAGCTGATGACGTGACCACTGAGGATCACTCTGTCGGCCTCGACAGCAACCTTGATGTGGCCGCTGTTGAAGCTCGGATCGAATTCGAACTCGTCAAGGATGTTTTGACGAAGCTGGGACTCGGACATTCGTGGCCTCAAGAGTACCGCTACGCTGACGCGCGGCATCTTGGTTGCTGGCGCTGCAAACACATTGATCAGAATCAACGAGATCCAACCTTTGCGATTGATCCGCATCAAACCTCAGCGGGGTCGGTGCGTCGCGGCACTGTCATTGATCCGGCTGCGTGCTGGTGTGCGGCAATCGGCACGCGATTGCTGCATGATTGCTCACATTGCGTTGCGTTCGCGCATGACTATGTCACGCAAAGCTGACATTGTTTGCAGCCATCATCGCCGTGCGCGGGGGGCGCGCCGCACCGTGTGACGTGGAAGTGAACCCGCCTGCAGGGCACCGGCCCTGCATCTGCGCCGCCCTGGCGCGCCTCGACTGATAGATAATCTGGAGATGATGATGTCCGACGTGTTGTCCAACGATCTGTTGCAGAAGATGGACGCCTATTGGCGTGCCGCGAACTATCTGTCGGTTGGACAGATCTATCTGCAGGACAATCCGCTGCTCGATCAGAAGCTGCAGCTCGACCACATCAAGCCGCGCCTACTGGGACACTGGGGTACGACTCCCGGCCTCAATATGCTGTACGTGCATCTCAACCGGCTGATCACCGCGCACGACCTCGACATGATCTACATCATCGGCCCGGGCCATGGCGGGCCAGGTCTGGTCGCCAACGCGTATCTGGAAGGGACCTATACCGAACGCTATCCGGCGATCGAGCGCAGCCGCAACGGTATGCAGCGCTTGTTCCGGCAGTTCTCCTGGCCGCATGGCGTGCCGAGCCACGTCTCGCCGGAAACGCCCGGCTCGATCCATGAGGGCGGCGAACTCGGTTACTCGCTCGCGCACGCCTATGGCGCAGCGTTCGACAATCCGAATCTGATCGTCGCCTGCGTGGTCGGCGACGGCGAGGCCGAAACCGGCGCGCTGGCGACCAGCTGGCACTCCAACAAGTTCCTCAATCCGGCGCGCGACGGCGCGGTGCTGCCGATCCTGCATCTCAACGGCTTCAAGATTGCCAACCCGACCGTGCTGGCGCGGATCACGCCGCAGGAACTGACCGACCTGATGCGCGGCTATGGCTACGAGCCGTATTTCGTCGAAGGCGACGACCCGGCGGTGGTGCACCAGACGCTGGCTGCGACCCTTGAACGCGTGCTCGGCGAGATTCGCTCGATTCAGGACAAGGCGCGCAACCACGGCGCCACCGAGCGGCCGCGCTGGCCGATGATCGTGATGCGGACCCCCAAGGGCTGGACCGGTCCCAAGCACGTCGACGGCAAGCCAGTCGAAGGCACCTGGCGGGCCCATCAGGTGCCGATCGCGGACTTCAAGAATCCCGAGCATCTGACGCTGCTCGAAGACTGGATGCGCAGCTACCGGCCCGATGAGCTGTTCGACGCCACCGGCAAGCTGCGTGACGAGCTGCAGGCGCTGGCGCCGACCGGCCGCCGCCGCATGAGCGCCAATCCGCACGCCAACGGCGGCGAACTGCTCGAGCCGCTGTCGCTGCCCGATTTCCACGACTACGCGGTGACGCTGACCGGGCCCGGCGCACTGAAGGCCGAGGCGACTCGGGTGCTCGGCACCTTCCTGCGCGATGTCATGAAGAACAGCCTCGACAGCCAGAACTTCCGGCTGTTCGGGCCGGACGAGACCGCGTCGAATCGGCTCGATGCGGTGCTGCAAGTCTCGCCGAAGGAATGGATGGCGGCGATCGAGGACGTCGACACTGATCTCGGCCCCGATGGCCGGGTGATGGAGGTGCTGAGCGAGCATCTGTGCCAGGGCTGGCTCGAAGGCTATCTGCTCACCGGCCGACACGGCTTCTTCTCGTGCTACGAGGCGTTCATCCACATCATCGACTCGATGTTCAATCAGCACGCCAAGTGGCTGAAGGCGTGCGCCACGATCCCGTGGCGGAAGCCAATCGCTTCGTTGAACTATCTGCTGACCTCGCACGTCTGGCGCCAGGATCACAACGGCTTCTCGCACCAGGATCCGGGCTTCATCGACCACGTTGCCAACAAGAAAGCGAACGTGGTGCGGATCTATCTGCCGCCGGATGCGAACTGCCTGCTGTCGGTCGCCGACCACTGCCTGCGCAGCCGCAACTACGTCAACCTGATCGTCGCCGGCAAGCAGCCGGAATGGCAGTGGCTGGATATCGACGCGGCGGTTCGTCATTGCACCGCCGGCGCCGGGATCTGGCATTGGGCCAGCGACGAGGGCGAGCCCGATGTAGTGATGGCCTGCGCCGGCGACGTGCCGACGGTCGAGACGCTGGCGGCGGTCAAGCTGCTGCGGGAGTACGTGCCGGACATCAAGATCCGTGTCGTCAACGTCGTCGACCTGATGGTGCTGCAGCCGAGCTCGGAGCATCCGCACGGCATGGACGACCGCCGCTTCGACGAACTGTTCACCACCGACAAACCGGTGATCTTCGCCTTCCACGGCTATCCGTGGTTGATCCACCGGCTGACCTACCGCCGCGGCAACCACGTCAACATCCACGTCCGCGGCTACAAGGAAGAGGGTACCACGACGACGCCGTTCGACATGGTGGTGCTGAACGACCTCGATCGTTATCGCCTGGCGCTCGACGCAATCCTGCGGATTCCGCGGCTCGCCGATCAGCGCGACGCTGCCACCTCGCGTTACTGGGCAACGATGCAGCGACACAAGCTGTATATCGGCGAACACGGCGACGATATGCCCGAGGTTCGCGATTGGCGTTGGTCGGCTTGACCTGAGTGACGGCTGAGGACCGGCGCGATCCGAACAATTGCGCCGATCCGGTCAAGGCATCGTCAACCAGCCACACATGGTGATGCGCCGTCCCGGCGCATTACCTCTTCGCATTAACCGACGGTTGCAGCACCCTCGCTATCGCTCGTCGATCGCGTGACGGGGTAGGAGCTGAGTGATGCGTCGTGAAGAGCGAACCGAGGCGGGGCAGGACGGCCTGCACGCCGACAAGCTGCTCGGCCTGCTGGATCTACTGGTGATCGATGACGATGCCATGCAGCGCATGCTGATTGCCGGCGCGGCCGAAAAGGCCGGCTACGCGGTCACCCACGCGGCGTCCTGCGCCGAAGGCATCGGCCTGATCCGCGGCAAGCATTTCGACTGCATCACGCTGGACCTCAAGCTGGAAGACGGCGATGGCGCGGACGTCATGCGTGCGATGGCGGCGGCGAAGTACGATGGGCCGATGATCGTCATCAGCGGCATGAACTCGCAGCATCGCCGCGCCTCGCGCGATCTGGCGCGGTCGCTCGGCATGGAGCTGCTGCAGAGCTTCCCGAAGCCGATCGATCTCGCCGCACTCCGCATCTCGCTCGCCAATCTGCGCAGCACCGTGGCCGGCCTGCCGATCGTTCATTCCTGGGGCGAGGTGTGCGGCCCCCGCTTCGAACGCAACGGCTGAGCGTCTCCGCCGCCGGTTCGCTTCGCATTAGATTCCGATGGTTTAGCGCGTGAGCGTCGCTACGGACTGTGGTTGAGACTGACTACGACGTTCGTCGTAGTTGTCGCTCGATTTGTGACCGCGCTTAACTCATCGTGACGCTCGAAGAGCGCACCGAACTGCCGTAAACGGCAAATCGATCGTATTTTCAGACAGTTTTACGAATAGGATAGAATTGGGTTCCTATCCTCGTGCTCGTACCAAGTAACTGTCCGGAAAACAGCTCCGGATCGTCGCGGAAATTGCCTGCTTTGATCACCGGTTACGAATGTCGGTGCAGCCGAGCAGATCGAGCCGTAGGTGTGAAATGTCGATTGTCATCCAAACGTTGATTGCGACCTTCGTATTCGATCCTGGTGATTGCACGAGGTCGATCACGGTTTGATCCGGTTTCTCGCGGGAAGTCTGAAATTGGACTGAATCCGAGGTCCGCAAAGTAGCTATCCCGTTTTCGGAATGCTTCACGCGCCGGTTGTACGACCCGCGCGGGCGGCCCGACCGTGCCGATGGCCCCGAGCCGCACTCGGTCCCGTGCTAGCCGCGCCTCAACAACAATGATCTCGTCTGCCCGAGCCGTCGGTTCGGTGGTGTTTGGAGTCTGAAATGCGGAAGAACTTGCCTGTGACCGACGACGAATACGTGCTCGACGACGGCACGCTGATCGTTTCGAAGACCGATGTCAAAGGCAAGCTGACCTATTTCAATGACCAGTTCGTCATCGCGTCCGGCTTCAGCGAGCAGGAGCTGATGGGGCAACCGCACAACATCGTGCGCCATCCCGACATGCCGCCGGAGGCATTCGAGAATCTGTGGGACACCCTCAAGGCGGGGCGGCCGTGGGTCGGCGCCGTGAAGAACCGGCGTAAGTCCGGCGGGTTCTATTGGGTACTCGCAAGCGCCACGCCGCTGTGGGAGAACGGCCAAGTCACCGGCTACATGTCGGTGCGGACCAAGCTGCCGGCCGATCAGCGCGCCGAAGCCGAACACGTCTACGGCTTGCTGCGAAACAACAAGGCGCAGGGCTACAAGATCGACGACGGCATCATCCGGCGGCGGTCGTGGTTCGACCGGCTCGGGATGTTCACCCGGACGCTGCGCTCGCGCCTCACCACGATGGTGGCGGTGCAGGCGGTGATCATGATGATCATCGGCGCTGCCGGCATCTTTGCGGTCCACAATATGGATCAGCGTCTGCAGTCGGTTTATGAGGATCGCGCCGTCCCGCTGGGGCAGCTCGCCGAGATCAACGAGCGTCTCCTCGACGACGCAATGGCGCTGCGCGGCGCGGTGGTTCGCGCCAAAGTCGGCAAGCAAATCCGCGACGTCGCCGGCCGCATCGCCGCCAACCGCGAACGCTCCGACAAGCTGCTCGCGGACTACACGACGACGCGCCTGTCTGCGGATGAAAAGGTGCTTGCGGGCAAGTTTGCGGCGGCGCGGCAGACTTATTTCAACGAAGTGGTCAGCCCTGGCATCGCGATGGTGGCGGCCCGGGAATTCGATCGGCTTGGTGAGTTGATGACCGGCCGTGCCGAAGAGCTGTTCAAGGCGACCAAGACCGAGCTCGACAAGCTGGTGGCGATGCAGGTGCAGGGCGCCCGCGCCGAATACGCCAGCGGCCAACGGGAATACGTCACCATGCTTGTGATCTCGGTCACGCTGCTGGTGATCGGCCTGATCCTCGGCGTCTTGAATGGCATGTTCACGACCCGCGCGATCACCGTTCCGCTGCAGCGGCTCAACACGGTGATGGGCAATATCGCGCAGGGTAAGTTCGACAGCCGCGTGGTGATCGAGCGCGACGACGAGGCCGGGGTTGCGCTCCGCAACATCCAGGCGATGCAAAACCCATTGTTCTTCAGCCGTCAGGAAGAGAACGATACTGCGCAGCGGATCGCCTTGCAGCGTAAGCGCGATATGCAGCGGCTGGCCGACGAGTTCGAAGCCGCGGTCGGGGAGATCATCGAAACCGTCTCGTCGGCCTCGACCGAACTGGAAGCCTCAGCCAGTTCGCTGACCGCCACCGCCGAACGCTCGCGCGATCTGACTGTCACGGTGGCGGCGGCGTCGGAGCAGGCGGCCACCAATGTGCAGTCGGTCGCCGGGGCCACCGAGCAGATGTCGTCGACTGTCAGCGAGATCAGCCGACAGGTGCAGGAGTCGGCGCGGATCGCAGTCGAGTCCGTCAGTCAGGCGCGGCACACGAATGATCGGGTGAGCGAGTTGTCGGAGGCCGCGGGACGGATCGGCGCGGTGGTCGAACTGATCAACAACATTGCCGGCCAGACCAATCTGCTGGCGCTCAACGCCACCATCGAGGCGGCGCGGGCTGGCGAGGCCGGTCGCGGCTTTGCCGTCGTCGCGCAGGAAGTGAAGATCCTCGCCGAGCAAACCGCCAAGGCGACCGGCGATATCAGCCAGCAGATCTCCGGCATCCAGGCGGGTACCGAGGAATCCGTCGCGGCGATCCGGCAGATCGGCGTCACGATCGACCGGATGGCGGAGATCGCTTCCACGGTGGCGTCGGCGGTCGAGCAGCAGGGTGCTGCAACGCAAGAAATCGCCCGCAACGTTCAGGAGGCGGCGCATGGCACCATCCAGGTCAGCTCGAATATCGCCAGCGTCCGCCAGGGCGCTGCCGAGACCGGATCGGCGTCGTCTCAGGTCCTGGCGGCGGCCCAGGCGCTGTCGCACGACAGCAACCGGCTGAAGGCCGAGGTCAGCCGCTTCCTCAGCACGGTTCGGGCCGCCTGAGCGCGGTCCGCGGCCGGTCTGCGCCGCGCCCGCGAATGGCTCGTACTCCTACGTGCTGCAAAATTAACGAGAGCGTAGGCGACCGCCGGATATGGCTGGCAGTGGACATAAATTCCGCTCGTTGAGTTGGACGGCCGCGGGTCCTGCGGTCACCGGTGTGTAGGTAAAAGGCGTAACGCGTATGGACGATCTTCTTCGTGAGTTTTTGACGGAGACCTTCGAGAGCCTGGACACGGTTGACAACCAGTTGGTCCGGTTTGAGCAGGAGCCGAACAACGCGAAGATATTGGACAATATTTTTC
>NZ_QUML01000048.1:0-26207 GCF_010907025.1 Rhodopseudomonas sp. BR0G17
GGGACGTTGCGGCCGGCAGCGGCGGCAGCGCGCGCAGGATCGCTTCGATCAGCGCTTTCTTGCGGACCGGCTTGGCGACATGATCGTTCATGCCGGCGTCGCGGCAGGCGGCGGCGTCTTCGGCGAAGGCATTGGCGGTGAAGGCAATGATCGGGACATTGGCGAGCGCTCCGCCGTGTGAGCGGATTGCCCGCGTGGCATCGAGCCCGTCCATTTCGGGCATCCGCACGTCCATCAGCACGACGTCGTAGCTGAAGCGGGTCGCAGCGGTGACCGCCTCGGTGCCGTCGCAGGCCGTATTGGTCTGGACCCTGAACTCGCCCAGCATCTGCGCTGCGATCGCCCGGTTGGTCGGATTGTCGTCAACCACCAGCACCCGCAGCGGCCGGCCGGCGGCCTCGATCCGGGCGCGGAATTGCGCATAGACGGTCTGGTCGTCCTGCTCCGGCGGAGCCACATCGTCGGCGATCGGCAGCGTCAGCGAGAAGTTGAATTCGGAGCCTCTCCCCGGTGTGGAGGTCACGCCGATCTTGCCGCCCATCTGTTCGATCAGGCGCTTGCTGATCGCAAGACCAAGTCCAGATCCGCCGAACCGCCGGCTGATCGAACTGTCCGCCTGCACGAAGTCCTTAAACAGCGTGTCGATCTTGTCGGGTGCGATCCCGATTCCGGTGTCGGTGACGGTCCATCGCATCCGCGCGTTCGTGGTGTCGCGCGAGATGCACTCGGTCGTGATGGTGATCCGGCCGGCGGTCGTGAATTTCACCGCGTTGGAAATCAGGTTGAGCAGCACCTGCCGGATACGGCCGGCGTCCCCGGTCAGCGCCTCGGGGATATCGCCGCGTGTTTCCTGATGGATCACGAGACCCTTGGCGACCGCGCGCGGTCCGATGACGCTGAGCGTGTTGTCGACGATGCTGCGCGGTGCGAACGGGATCGGCTCCAGGCTGAGGCGGCCGGCTTCGAGCTTGGAGAAATCGAGAATATCGTCGAGGATTTGCAGGAGGTTGTCGCCGGCATCGTGGATGCTGGTGACCGCCTGGCGCTGCTCGGCGTCGAGACGTGTCTCCAGCAGGTTGGTGGCAAGCCCGATCACGGCGTTCATCGGGGTGCGGATTTCGTGGCTCATCATCGCCACGAAGCTGGATTTGGCCGCGCTCGCCGCCTCGGCCGCCTCGGCATAGAGGTGCTGCTTGCCCCACCAGCGTGCGATCGCCACGCTGCCGGTGATGATGACTAGCGCACTGATGATCGACATCGTGATCATCAGCGCGGCCATGTCCTGCCAGCTCTGCAGTGCGCTGTCCTCCGGTTGCGTGACACGGACCACGACCGGGTAGTTCGGCAGCATCCGCGTCACACGAAGACGTTTGTTCGGCCCCGCAGCCTCCCGCTGGCGTCCCCCTGCCGCCAAGGCTAGGCGGCCGGCGTCGGTCACAACCGTGCCGAGCCGGTCCGAGTGGGGATAGTTGACCAGCAGCGTTCCATCGGATCGCATCAAGGAGATTTCGGTGCCGGTCCCGGGGGAGGTGGCGGCGAAGAAGTTTTCGAAATACTGAACGGAGATCGCGCCGAGCAGCAGGCCGATGAAGCCTCCGCTCGCATCGTTCAGACGATGCGCGAGGTAAATGTTCCAGGTTCCGGAACCGCGGTTCCGGGTGGGAGCGCTGACGAACGAGGTCAGCGCCGGATCGCTACTGAGGGCCTGGAAGTAGTCGCGGTCGGAGATGTCGACGTTGGGGATCGGCCAATACCGCGAGAAATTGATCAGCTTGCCGGTCTCGTCGATCATGGTGACGGCGTCGACCTGCGGCATCCCGGTGATCTTCTCGCTGAGCAGCGAATACACGCTCTGCTGCGACATCAGCCGTCGGTAGGAGGCGCTGTCGGTCACGCCGGCGCGGCTGACATAATCACGAATGCTGGAAAGCAGCAGGTCCATCGACTTGAACGACCGATCGGCCTCTTCGGCAAGCGTCAGCGTGTACCGCTCCAGATTGGTCTCTGCCGTCTGCAGCGTGCTTTCGCGCAGGTTGCCGAGGAAGATCAGGTTGGTGCCGACGATGGTGGCGATCAGCACGATCGTCGTGACGCGGAGGGCCACCAGCGATCGCTTGAGGTTCGGGCGGGTCGGCGGCAGCATCGGACGAACGGGCTCCCGGTCAATGATCCGCGGCCGGAGCGGGGCCCCGTCGCGCGCCGATGGCGTCTTGATGGAAGCAGCGCAGCAACGGTGCCGGCCGGAGTTTATCCCCGCGGCCTTCGCCGTTTTGATAGCGCTTGCTTGCTCGAATCCGGTTCATAATGATATTCGGGAACTTAGGTTCTAATCGAGGATATCGGGAAACTCCCGGTCGGTTGGTTCGTACTAGGTGAGAGTGTTGCGGACGACGCTCGAGGCGGGCGCTTACTTAGTAGGGGTGGAAGCAGATAACACCGGCGACCTCGCACGTTTCTGAGATCACCATAACGGTTTGGTGCTGTCTTCGCGTTAACTTGGTTCCCCGTAGAATTACGGGCTGCAGTTGAACGGTACGTTCCATTCAAGGTTTTACCGGGAGGTCGTGTAATGAACGAACAGGCATCGGGAGGAGAAGTCTTCGTCGTCGATGACGATCCGGCGGTGCGCGAGACACTGTCGATCGTGCTCTCGGCGGCGGGCTATCAGGTGATCTGTTTCGCTGACGGTGAATCGTTGCTTGCGGTGGCGCGTAACCGCAGCCCGGCCTGCATCCTGCTGGACGTTCACATTCCCGGCCGGTCGGGTCTCGACATCCTGGCGGAGCTGCACGCTGAGGATTACCCGGCGCCGATCTTCATGATCTCGGGCAAAGGCGACATGGCGATGGCCGTCAACGCCATCAAGAACGGCGCCCTCGACTTCATCGAGAAGCCGTTCCGCGGCAAGGAGATTGTGTCACGGGTGGAGGAGGCGATCGAGGCCTTCTCGCGGCGGCGCGATGCCGGCCAGGGCAGCAAGGCCCCTTCCTACAATTTCCCCGGCAAGGAGCCGCTGACTCTGCGCGAGCGCGAAGTGCTCGAGCTGTTTTCGTCCGGCAATACCAACAAGGAAGCCGGGCGGCAGCTCGGGATCAGCCCGCGCACGATCGAGTATCACCGCGCCAACATCATGAAGAAGCTCGGCGCCCGCAATGCCACCGATCTGGTGCGCATCGTGATGACGGCGCCGAAGTAAGCCGAAGACCGGCGGCGTGTCCGCCGGTCTCTTGTCGTCGGGTGGCCGTTACATCGTGCCGGGGAACGCGCCGCCGTCGAGCAGAAGGTTCTGGCCGGTGATGTAGCCGGCGTGGACGCTGCACAGGAACGCACAGGCGGCACCGAATTCGTCCGGCGTGCCGAAGCGTCCTGCCGGGTTTTCGTTTTTCCGCGCTTCCAGGATCTGCTCGGCTGGCTTGCCGGACGCCTTCGCCTGACCGGCTGCGACGCCGCGAAGCCGATCGGTGTCGAACGGGCCGGGGAGCAGCGCGTTGATGGTCACGTTGTGGCGGACGGTCTTGCGCGACAGGCCGGCGACGAAGCCGGTCAGACCGGAGCGCGCGCCGTTCGACAGGCCGAGCACATCGATCGGTGCCTTCACGGCGGCCGAGGTGATGTTGACGATGCGGCCGAACTTGCGTTCGATCATCTTGTCGACCGTCGCTTTGATCAGCTCGATCGGCGTCAGCATGTTGGCGTCGAGCGCCTTGATCCAGTCGTCGCGGGTCCAGTTGCGGAAATCGCCGGGCGGCGGGCCGCCGGCATTGTTGATCAGGATGTCCGGTTCCGGGCAGGCCGCCAGCGCGGCGGCGCGGCCTTCCGGCGTGGTGATGTCGCCGGCGACCTCGATGATCTCGACATCGGGATAAGCCTTGCGCAGCTCCGCTGCAGCCTGCGCCAGCGCCTCTGCGCCGCGTGCAGTCATCGTCACATGCACGCCTTCGGCGGCGAGCGCCGCAGCGCAGCCGCGGCCTAGTCCCTTGCTCGATGCGCACACCAGCGCGCGGCGACCCTTGATTCCCAGATCCACGTTTCACTCCCGGATGCATGGCGATGTCGATGCGGCCGGCACTCTAGCCATCCCGCTCCGGCATGGTAAGGGGAGGGCAACGCATAACGCATCAACGGGAAACGCGGCATGGATCAACTGTTCGACGTCAGCAACGAAGTCATTCTGGTCACCGGCGCATCGCAAGGGTTGGGCCGGCAATTCGCGCGCGTGCTCGCCGCGCGCGGCGCCGCGATCGTGCTGGCTGCGCGACAGATCGACAAGCTGCAGAGCCTGGAGCAGGAGATCAAGGACGGCGGCGGCCGCGCCGTGGCGGTGCTGATGGATGTCACCGATCTCGGCTCGATGGCCGCGGCGCTTGATCAGGCCGAGGCCGCGATCGGCCCAATCACAGTGCTGATCAACAATGCCGGCGTCGCCACCGAGAAACTTGCGGTCGATCAGACCGAGGCCGATTGGGACAAGGTCATCGGCGCCAATCTGAAGGGCGCTTACTTCCTGGCGACCGAAGTTGCGCGCCGGATGATCGCACGCCAGCAGGGCGGCAACATCGTCAACATCGCTTCGGTGCTCGGCCAGAGCGTGCTGAAATTCGTCTCGCCCTACGCGATCTCCAAGGCCGGCATCATCCAGGCCACCAAAGCGATGGCGCTCGAACTCGCAAGCTCGCGCATCCGCGTCAACGCCCTGGCGCCGGGCTACATCGACACCGACATCAATCGCGAGCTGTGGTCGACGCCGGCCGGCGAGAAGCTGCTCAAGAGCATTCCGCAACGTCGCGTCGGCCACGAGTCCGACCTCGACGGCGCCATCCTGCTGCTCGCCTCCAACGCCTCGCGCTACATGACCGGCAGCGTCGTCACGGTGGATGGCGGATTCTTGCTAGGGTAAGCTACGGAAACGGAAACTATTTCAAAGGTGAGAATATGGATATCGCAAAAGAATATTTCACAAAATTGAGAACGAAGGAGCCGCTTTCTAATGATGCTCAGAGGGCAAATCTTAGAGCGATGCTTGATCGAGCCTATGCGCAACGGTCTTTTGAAATTGAGCACTTTTGGAAGAGGGGAACGTTCTTTTGGGGCTTCCAGATCGTCGTGTTTGCTGCGTTCGGGGTCATTTGGAAGGATCTGAAGAGTGATGCCGGCTATGTAATGCTTTTGGCACTAACTGCGGTCGGACTCTTGAGTGCGCTGGCAAACTCATTTGCAGGCAGAGGCTCAAAATTCTGGCAAGAAAACTGGGAAAAGCACATCGAGATGTTGGAAGACGTCGTTGAGGGGCCTCTCTACAAAACTGTCTGGTTGCGGCAGGGGCAGGTGGAGTATTCAGTTACTGGCTTAAGCATCGCTTTGTCGAATTGTTTCGTGGGGTTTTGGCTGTTTGCTGGTCTCTTCGTGGCCGTTGTCTCCCGCGAGAAACTGTTGAGGGAGGTCATCGATAATCAGGGTGTCTTGCTTCTCACGATTGTTGGAGTGATTGGGGTTATTATCGCCGCTTTTGCTCTTTCTCAGCAGCGCACGAAGATTCGAGGTGCTCTTTACGCCAAGCACAATGATAATGTGGTGGAGTGGCCCAGGGTGAGGTCGATCACTAATGAGGCCTCCTTCGTAGTCCGTCACTTGCCTTCATCAGATCGCTGAAATCGACGTATCGCGCGTAATCGAGAGCTCATTCGATGGCCCTTCCGGGGCGCGAGCGCAGCTCGCAAGTCCCAAATTCATACGCGTTGCGGCGCGATGGGAAGCATGAGTGTTTCTCTCCAATGCCTGATCGCGGGCGCATTCCAGAATGACAGAACTGGATACTGTTGGCGCTGCGGCGGGACAGGCTCTATCCGTCGTCATTCCGGGGCGCTCACGAAAGTGAGCGAACCCGGAATCTCGACGAGTTCCTCCGCGGCGGGCGCCGCGGGGACTAAACTGCTGGATTCCGGGTTCGCGCTGCGCGCGCCCCGGAATGACGTCACCAGCAAGACGACGTCAGTTCGCCCGCATCTCCTCGCGGATCATGTCGGCGGCCTTCTCGCCGATCATGATGGTTGGCGCGTTGGTGTTGCCGCCGATCAACGTCGGCATCACCGAAGCGTCGACGATGCGCAAGCCACCGATGCCGTGCACTTTCAAACGTGGATCGACCACCGCCATCGGATCGCTGCCCATCTTGCAGGTGCCGACCGGGTGATACACGGTGTCGACGCGGGCGCGCAGAATGGCGCGGATATCGTCGTCGGTGCGGACGTTGGCGGTGAACAGATCCTTCTGCTGCAGCGCGCGTAGCGCCGGCGTCTCCATCAGCCGCTGCGTGGTCTTGTAGCCTGCCACCATGGTTTCGAGGTCCTCAGGATCGCCGAAGAAATTCGGATCGATCCGCGGCGGTGCCAAGGGATCGGCGCTGCTGAGCCCGACGCTGCCGAGGCTCTTCGGGCGCAGTAGGCAGAAATGGCAGGAGAAGCCCGTGCCCCAATGCCGCTTGCGGCCGTGATCGTCGACCATCGCCATGCCGAAGTGCAGCTGGATGTCCGGCACGTCGAGGTCGGGCCGGGTCTTCAGGAAGCCGCCGCATTCGGCGAAGTTGGTGGTCAGCGGCCCGCGTCCCTCGCGGCGATATTGTCCGATCGTCGACAGCAGGCGCGCGATGCCGGTGAAGCTGGTTCCGGTGAAATACGGGCTGTCCGACTGATAGGCGAAGATGAAGTCCGGGTGATCCTGCAGGTTCTGGCCGACACCCGGCAGATGGTGCACGACGTCGATGCCATGGGCCTTCAGAGCCGCGGCATCGCCGATGCCGGACAGCATCAGCATCTGAGGCGACTGAAACGCGCCTGAGGCGAGGATGACTTCGCGGCGCGCGCGGATCTCGCGGATCTGGTCGTTCTGCCGATAGGCGACGCCAACCGCGCGGCCGCCTTCGACCAAAATCCGGGTCGCCTGCGCCTCGGTCTCGACACGGAGATTGCGGCGCGTGCCGATGTGAGGATGCACATAGGCCCGTGCCGCGCTCCAGCGCTCGCCATTGTGTTGGGTGAGCTGATATAGGCCGAGGCCTTCCTGCTCCTCGCCGTTGAAGTCGTCGCGAATGCGGAACTGCGCCTCGCGCGCCGCCTGCAGGAAGATCTCGTGCGCCGGATTATCGGTGCGCAGCCGGTTGACGTGCAGCGGCCCGCTCTGGCCGTGATAGGCGCCGTTGAAGTCGGAGTTGTTCTCCGAGCGTTTGAAGTAGGGCAGCACGTCGGCGTAGGACCAGCCGGCATTGCCGAGGTCGGCCCAATGATCGTAGTCCCATTTGTGGCCGCGGATGTAGACCATGGCGTTGATCGCCGACGAGCCGCCGAGGCCCTTGCCGCGCGGCTGATAGCCGATCCGGCCGTTGAGTCCGGGCTGCGGCACGGTCTCGAAATGCCAATTGTTCAGCTTGCTCGGCACCATCAGCGACAGCGCGTAGGGCGTCTTCACCACCCAATTGTCGGCCGTGCCGCCAGCTTCGAGCAGCGCCACCGACGTGTTGGCATCTTCCGACAGCCGTCCAGCGACGGCGCAGCCACCAGAGCCGCCGCCGACCACGACGAAATCCACTGTTTCGCTCACGAGCGTTTCCCTCCGGGATATTGTTTTGTTGATTGCCGCCGGCATCTTCGGCCGTGTGGGTCGTCTCTTGTTACGACATCAGGCGTAGCACCTTCGACAGCCGCGCGATCTTGGCGCCGTAAGGCGGATACAGATCGGCGAAGCGGTTGTAGGGCGAGCGATAGAAGATCGGCTTCATCTTGGTGAAGGTGTTGAAGCCCCATTCGCCGTGATACGCGCCGGTGCCGGACGCGCCGACGCCGCCCATCGGCTGGTTGGCTTGAGCGAAATGCACCAGGCAGTCGTTGATGGTGACGCCGCCCGAGACGGTCCGCTCCAGCACCTGGTCGCGTGCGGCTTCATCGGTGCCGAACCAATACAGCGCCAGCGGCCGGTCGCGGCCGTTGATGAAATCGATCGGCTCGGTCGGCTCGCTGTAGCCGAGGATCGGCAGCAGCGGACCGAAGATCTCCTCCTGCATGATCTTCATCTCGGGCGTGGCACCGAGCACAAGGGTCGGCGGGAATTTGCGCTTGCCGGCCCACGCCGCATCATCCGCGGACGCCGGCTGCAGCAGCCGTGCGCCGCGTGCCACAGCATCGTCGATCAGGCTCTTCAGCCGCGCGTAGTGATGCTCGGCGATGATCGAGGTGTAGTCCGGATTGGCCGGGTCTGTGCCCCACATCTGCTGCATCGCGCCCCAGATCTTGCCGGCGAGGGCTTCGACCCGGTCCTGCGGCGCCAGCACGTAGTCGGGCGCGATGCAGGTCTGTCCGGCGTTCATCAGCTTGGCATAGGCGATCCGCGGCGCCACCTCGTCGAGATCGGCGGAGCGGTCGACAATGGTCGGCGACTTGCCGCCGAGTTCGAGCGTGACCGGGGTGAGGTTCTTGCCCGCCTCCGCCGCGACGATGCGGCCGACACGAGTCGAGCCGGTGAACATCAGATGATCGAACGGCAGCCGAGCGAACGCCTCGGCGACGCCGGGCTCGATCCCGGTCACCATCATCTCGCTCGCGTCGAACTTGGCCGCGACAGTCTCCTGCAGCAGTGCGGCGAAGTGGGGCGATAGTTCGCTCGGCTTGATCATCACCCGGTTGCCGGCGGCGATCGCGCCGATGGCAGGCGCGACGGTGAGCTGCAGCGGATAATTCCACGGCGCAATCACCCCGACCACGCCGAGCGGCTGCGGCAGCAGCCGGTTTTTGCCGGGCAGAAACTGAAGCTGGGTCGACACCTTGCGCGGCGCCATCCAGCGCTTGAGATGCCGCGAGGTGTGCTTGATGTCGCCGAGCAGGCTAAGCGTCTCGGCGATCAGAGTCTCGGTCGAGCTGCGGTGACCGAAATCGGCAGAGATCGCCTGCTCGAATCGTTTCTCGTTGTCCTTGATCAGCGCGCGCAGCCGCGCGAGCCGGTCCTGACGCTGCTCCAGCGTCGGCGGCGGCCCAGCACGTGAAATTTCGAACATGCGATGAAAGCTGTCGTGGAGCGCATTGCCCCCGAAACCGCCGACCGGCTGGTCCATCTTTCGCTCCCTGCGATGCCCAATTGGTTCGTTACGGGCTGATTTTGCCAAATTCTCGCAGGGGAAGAGGATTCCGGCAACCACACCTGGTTCCCTTCGTCATATAATCTTGAAAATCTTCTCCCAAATCCTCCCTTGGGGCTTTGCAAATCCCCCCGGTGTTGGTAGACACCCCTCGCGCCCCGGGCATTCGCCCCGGGCACCTTCTCAGGAAGCCTCCGGGAGGATCAATCAGCGCCTTTGGGCGTTGATGGTCATCGGTTTTCTGAAAGCCGCGCAAAGGTTTAACGCGGGGTGGAGCAGCCCGGTAGCTCGTCAGGCTCATAACCTGAAGGTCATAGGTTCAAATCCTATCCCCGCAACCAAATTACGCCGTCAGGTCCACAGGATCTGGCGGCGTTTTTCGTTTGGGCTGCACGGTTGTTTCGTTACCCGGCGATCTGATCTAACAGGTGCAGCATCGGCCGTCCGCGGTGAGCATTGCGCTTGCGACGTCCGCGGCGGCTTGGACATCGAACGTGAAATCGCTCGGCATCATCTTTCTGTTGGCTTTGGCTGTGTTCGCCTATGGCCTGTATTCGGACATCACGCTGACGCGCTGTGCGCGTGGGACGATCACGGCTGCGCTCGGCCTGTGCTCGGGCAGCGACTGACCTCGGTCGTTCGCAATCGATCGGGTTTGCGGACGTAACTCATCGGCATCAATCGAGGAGGGCCGGGCGGCATGAGCGCGGGCGATAGCGGCGGGTTCTACCAGAGTGTCGCGGTGTTTCGTGGCTTCCGCAGCCTGATGGATCCTGCCCTCTACGCGCCGTTGCCGGACGATTGGACCGTCGGCGTCGCCGACATCGTCGATTCCACCCGTGCGATCGCCGAGCAGCGCTACAAGTCGGTCAACATAGCTGGCGCGGCCGTGATCGCCGCGGTGACCAACGCGCTTCAAGAGCGCGAATTCCCGTTCGTGTTCGGCGGCGATGGCGCCAGCTTTGCGGTGGCACCAGCCGATTTGACCGCCGCCCGCGATGCGCTGGCCGCGACCGCTGCCTGGGTGCGCGACGAACTCGGCCTGACGATGCGGATCGCGCTAGTGCCGGTCGCGGCGATCCGCGCCAAGGGGCTCGAGGTGCGCGTCGCCCGTTTCGCGCCTTCGCCGCACGTCAGCTACGCGATGTTTGCAGGCGGCGGATTGGGCTGGGCCGATGCGGCGATGAAGCGCGGTGAATTTTCGATTCCGCCGGCGCCGCCCGGCACCGCGCCGGACCTCTCCGGTCTGTCGTGCCGGTTCGAAGAAATGCCGGCCCGGCGCGGCGTCATCCTGTCGGTGCTGATCGTGCCGACGGCGCAGGCCGATGGGGCGGCGTATCGCAGCCTGATCGGAAGATATCGTGACGATGGTCGAGCGCAGCCCGGAGGCGGGCAGGCCGGTGCCCCACGAAGGACCGGGATTGCGCTGGCCGCCGCAGGGCCTCGATCTTGAAGCGCACGCCGAACGCGGCGTACCGCTGACGCTGCGCCGCGCCGGCCTGCTGATCCGGACTCTGTTCAGCTACTTGATCATCCGCTTCGGCATCACCGTGCGCGGCTTCGTCCCGCGGCGTTATCTGTCCGAGCTGGTCGAGAATTCAGACTTCCGTAAATACGACGACGGACTGCGCATGGTGGTCGACTGCGCGCCGGAGCTAGCCGACGCGCTGGAGCAGAAGCTCGCCACGGCGGCGGCTGCGGGCGTCGCGCGTTACGGCGTATCGCGGCAGCAGTCGGCGATGGTGACGTGTTTTACGCCGTCGGTAGCGCGTAGCGATCATGTGCACTTCATCGACGGCGCGGGCGGCGGCTATGCGTCCGCCGCGCTGGCCTTGAAGGCGATGCCCGACAGGGCAGCCGCTTAGCGCGTCAGCGTCCAGCTTTCGCCGCCGCACAGGGTGCCGACGCAGCCCTCGACCCGCAGGCTGTTGGGGCCGGTGTGCGAGATGCTGCTCTCGTAAGTCTTGCCGTCGTCGGCGTTGTAGATGTGGCCGCTCCATTTGCCCTGCGACACCGGGCGCATGTCGCCGAAGATCTGCAGGCCGATGATCGGCCGCGACGCGAGCTGCGGATCGGCGTTCTTGTCATCGACCTGGGGCTTGCCGGTGTTCGGATCGATCGGCGTCTTCAGCCAGACGATGCTCCCGCACAGCGCGTTGCCGCAGCTCTTGATCCGGACCTTGGCGTCGCCGGCCTGAGTCAACCAGGTGCCCTGCGGCCCGGCCGATTGGGCGATCGCCCCTGCGGGGGACAGCGACACCAGGGCAACCAGGGCAGCAGCGACAAAACCGGACCGAACGGCCATTCCATACCTCCAAACGATACTCGCGGGAGCCGCGAACAGCATTCAGAAGCAGTGCGGCGGGCGGTTGGATAGCAGAGCGTCCGATTCGTGCAATCGTGTGACCCTTGCTGCACGCTGGGGATAATTCCGATTCATTTGACCCAGCGTGTCAGGTAGATCGCGGCTGCGCTGCCGAGGCCGTACACCACCATCGCCAGCGCCACCATCGCGAACATCGCCGATGCCGGCGCCCCAAAGGCGACCAGCGCCCATCCGCCGAGAGCCACCAGCATGAGCCGTCCGGTCGCGGCGAGCACCGGTCCGCCAACCTTGGCGGCGCCCTGGCTGGCGAAATACAGCGTCACGCCGAGGCCGAAGAAGCCGAAGCCCGGGCCGGCGAAGCGGAAGTAGGTATGCGCAGCGTCAGTAACGGCCGGGTCGGCTGTGAACAGTGACACCCAGAGCGCCGGCCAGATCGCCAGCACGACGCCGACCAGTCCGACGATCAGGGCGGATACGACTCCGGCCGTCCACGCCACCCGCCGCGCGCGGGCGATATCACCGGCGCCGATCGCCATCCCGACCATCGGGATCGAGGCGACGCCGACCGCGAACGCGATCGGGATCAGCAGGAATTCCAACCGCGAGCCGATGCCATAGCCGGCGAGCGTGGTGGTGCCGTAGCTGGCCAGCACCTTCGTGAAGATCAGGATCGTCAACACCGACTGCAGCGGCGCGAGACAGGCGAGCGCGCCGACCTTCAGGATGTCGACGAAGATCGGGCGTTGGAAGCTGAATGCGCGCAGTTGCAGCCGCAGCCGACTGCGGCCGCTGGCGAGATAGATCAGCAGGAACAGCGCGCCGACCGTGAAAGCGATCGCTTGGCCGGAGGCGACGCCAGGCATTCCGAGCCGCGGCATTCCGAACAGGCCGAGGCCGAGCGCGCCGCCGATCACCACCTGCAAAGCCGCAACGCCGAGCAGGGCACCTGCCGGCAGGACCATGTCGCCGGTGCCCCGCAGGATCGAGGCGAGGGTGTTCACCAGCCAGATCGACACGGCACCTGAGAACAGAACGACCGAGTAGCTACAGGCCTGCTCCAACACCTCGCCGCGGCCGCCGAGCAGTGCGAACAGCGATCGGCCGAATAGCTGCATCACCAGCGTGAACAACAGTCCGCCGCCGATCCCAATCAGGATCGCGTGCAGCGCCAGAACGCCGGCCCGGTGTGTATCACCGGTGCCAAGGGCGCGGCTGATCGCCGATGAGACGCCGCCGCCCATGGCGCCGGCCGACATCATCTGCGTCAGCATTGCGAACGGAAACACCAGAGCAATCGCCGCCAGAGGTTCGGTGCCGAGCCGGCCGATATAGGACGTCTCGGCCACCGCCACCAATGCTGTGCCGAGCATCGCGATGGTGTTGGGGATCGCCAGCCGCACTAGTGTCGGCAGGATCGGCGCGGTCAGCAGCCGGTTCGGTGGTGGAGCGGACAGTGGTGTGTCGGCGGGTGCCTCGATGGTCATGCAGTCGCTCCCCGGATGCCGCCTCGCGATTGACGGCGGTCTTTTGTATGATGATTAACATACAATAGCCACAGCGCCTCATCGGGCACAAGCGGCGGGGCATTGCAGGATACGCGGGCGCGACGGCGTTTCGCGCAGGGCTCTGAGGCGGCCGGTCACGCGGCGGCACCCCTGCATTCGGCGCAGAACCAGAATACCGCTGGGATGGATGGTCAAATCTCCCAAACCAGGGCATGAAGAGGGATAAATATTCTCCGGGAGAGGAAACCGCCTATGAAGGCAGCTCAGCTCAGCGCGTTTCAGCGCTGGTCGATCCTGATCGGTGCCTCGGTGCTGCTCAGCCTCGCCATGGGCATGCGGCAGAGCTTCGGGCTGTTTCAGCCCTCGGTGATCCGCGACGTCGGCATCACCAGCGCCGACTTCTCTTTCGCGACAGCACTGCAGAACATCATCTGGGGCGTCACGCAGCCGATGGTGGGACTGATCGCCGATCGTTACGGCACCCGCTGGGTGATGGCCGGTGGCGTCGTGGTCTATGCGGCCGGTCTTGTCCTCATGATGGTCGCGGACTCGGCCTTGATGTTCACGCTCGGCTGCGGCGTCTGCGTCGGCATTGCGCTGTCGTGCACCGCCTCCAGCATGACCATGACGGTGACCTCGCGCACGGTGTCGCCGGCCAAGCGCAGCGTTGCGATGGGCGCGGTCTCGGCTGCCGGGTCGCTCGGCCTGGTGCTGGCTTCGCCGCTGGCGCAGACGCTGATCTCGACCGCCGGCTGGCAGATGGCGCTGATCGGCTTCCTTGGCCTCGCCGCGGCGATGCTGCCGTCGGCGCTGTTCGCAGGCCGTGCCGACAAGCTCGACATCGACAAGTCGGACGACGTGCAGCAGTCGGCCGGCGAGGTGGTGCAGACCGCGCTCGGCCATTCCGGCTTCCTCGTGATGGCGATCGCGTTCTTCGTCTGCGGTCTGCAGCTCGTGTTCATCACCACGCATCTGCCGAACTATCTGGCTATCTGCGGGCTCGATCCGTCACTCGGTGCTTCGGCGCTGGCGGTGATCGGGCTGTTCAACGTGTTCGGCTCTTATGCGTTCGGCTGGCTCGGCGGCAGGTTTCCGAAGCAGTATTTGCTCGGCGGCATCTACATCGTGCGGTCACTGACGGTGGCGGCATATTTCTATTTCCCGGCGTCGGCCACTTCGACGATCGTGTTCGCCGCGATCATGGGGTCGTTGTGGCTTGGGGTGATCCCGCTGGTGAACGGCCTCGTCGCCCAGCTGTTCGGGCTGCGCTACATGGCGACGCTGACCGGCATCGCCTTCCTCAGCCACCAGGTCGGCTCGTTCCTCGGTGCCTGGGGCGGCGGCGTGATCTACGACCATCTCGGCAGCTATGATCGCGCCTGGCAGGCCGCGGTGCTGATCGGCCTGATCGCCGGTTGTGCCCAGATGCTGATGAACGTCCGGCCGCCGCGCCGTCGGGACGAATTGGCGGTCCCCGCAACCGCCTGACCGGACCGGGACGGGGGCTGCCGAGCGTCGACGGTACGATCGGGTGCTAACGGTAAGCTATTCAGGTTGCAGCGGTATTCGCTTCGGCCAGACCGCCGAGACATGCTGTTGCGAGTTAGAATAGATATTGGGTCCCACCGGGGAACCTTTTATAAGGGTTCCCGTTAAAGACGACGTCTCCCACCACCGTGGAAATGCATCATGACCTTCACGCTACCCGAATTGCCGTATGCCTACGACGCGTTGCAGCCGTACATGTCGAAGGAGACCCTGGAATATCACCACGACAAGCATCATCAGGCGTATGTCACCAACGGCAACAATCTGCTGAAGGGCACCGAATTCGAGGGCAAGTCGCTCGAGGAGGTGGTCAAGGGCTCGTTCAACAAGAACGCCCCGTTGTTCAATAACGCCGCCCAGCACTACAACCACATCCACTTCTGGAAGTGGATGAAGCCGAACGGCGGTGGCAGCAAGCTGCCCGGCGCGTTGGAAAAGAAGATCAACGAAGACCTCGGCGGCTTCGAGAAGTTCAAGGCCGATTTCGCTGCGGCCGGCGCCGGCCAGTTCGGCTCGGGCTGGGCCTGGCTCTCGGTCAAGAACGGCAAGCTCGAAATCTCCAAGACTCCGAACGGCGAGAACCCGCTGGTGCACGGCGCCACGCCGATCCTCGGCGTCGACGTCTGGGAGCACTCCTACTACATCGATTATCGCAATCGCCGTCCGGACTACCTGAAGGCGTTCGTCGATAGCCTGATCAACTGGGAGTATGTCGAGGAGCTGTACTCCAAGGCCTGATCAGGGCGGCAAGCTCGCAATCGAATCGGAAAGGCGGTCGCAGTGCGGCCGCCTTTTCTTTTGGCATCGAGCCCGACCATGCGGCTTGCGGTCGCACCTCTCCTGCTGCAAGAACGACGGCGGGGGCGACGTTCGCAGACGGAGCAATTGTCGGATGGCCTATCTTCTGGTGTTCGTGGGCGGCGGGCTCGGGGCGATGTTTCGCCACTTCATCAACACGCTGAGCGGCCGCCTGCTCGGCACCGCGTTTCCTTATCACACCTTCTTCATCAACGTGACCGGCTCGATCGTGATGGGGCTGATCGCCGGCTATCTGGCGTTCAAAGGCGGCTCGTCGCAGCACTTCCGGCTGTTCCTGATGACCGGCATCTTGGGCGGCTACACCACCTTCTCGGCGTTCTCGCTTGACGCGGCGCTGCTGTATGAGCGCGGCGCGATCGGGCTTGCGGTGGTTTACGTGCTCGGCTCGGTGGTGCTGGCGATCGCCGGCCTGTTCGCCGGGATGGCGCTGATCCGCGCCGTCACATAAGACCCTCCGTCATTGCGCTGGACTGCTTCGTCGCCGCGCTACTCGTAGCGACGTGGAGAGCCATCATACGCTGACGTTTGGGCGAGACCTCAGGCCTCGCTCAGGTCGACATCGTATGCAGCAGGAAGGTGAGCGCGGTCGCGGCGAACACGTGCATGTTGTCGACGCGGTCGGCGTTTTCCGTCTCCAGCGTCATCACCGCCTGCCGTGGCCCGGCCACCGCGATGCAAGTATGGCCGGCAGCGTCGCCGTAGCGATTGCCCGATGGGTCGGCGGCCCCGGTTTCTGACAGCGCCCAGTCGGCGCCGAGCCGGGAGCGGATCTGCTTCGCCAGCAATTCGGCATAGGGCTCCGACGAGGACCGCAGTCCCTTCATGTCGGGATCCGGAATATCCATCAGCAAACGTCGCGCCTCGCGCGTGTACACCACCGCCGAGCCGAGAAAGTAGGCCGATGCACCAGGCACGGCGAGCAGGGCAGACGCGATCAATCCGCCGGCCGAGGATTCTGCGACTGCGATGGTCTGCTTCTGCGCGATCAGCCTAAGCGCGACCTTTTCGGCCACCGGCAGCAATTCCCGCATCACCGATCTCCTCTGTGCTGCCTGTCACATCGCCTCTGGCGGGACGAATCGACACTTGATCGGCTGTACTTGATCGGAAGCCGTGCCGGCGGGCAAACCGAATGTGAGCGGGCCCGGCCGCTCAGCGCAGTCCAGCGAAGCTGCTCCACACCAGGCTGAGCCCGGACAGAAACAGCAGCGCCAGCACCACGTTGCGAAACGAGCGGTCGCTCAGCGCGTGGTAGGTCCGCGCGCCCAGCCAGGCGCCCAGCAGGATGGCTGGCAGCGCCAGCAAGGCCGCGTAGAGAACTTCACGCGTGACGAGACCGTGCGCGGTCTGCAGCGCCAGCGCAGCGATCAGCACGGTGGAGTTGAATGCCTGAAACACGCCACGGCGCTGATGCTTGTCCCAGCCGCGGACGCTCGCCCACAAAATCGGTGGAGGGCCGGACAACCCAGCGAAGCCGCCCATCACGCCGCCGATCCAGCCGATCACGCCATCCATCCAGCGGCCGCCGAAGGTCAGTGCCATCGGCGGGGTGAAATACAGCGCGGGCGGGAAGATCAGCAGAAACAGGCCGACGAACAGTTTGAAGCCCCACGGATCGGCATAGGCCACAAGCACGCTGCCCGGGATCACGCCGGCGAGTCCGCCGATCAGGAACGGCGTCACCAGTTTGAAATCGATGTGCTCCCACACCATCCGCATCGTCGAGGCCTGAGAGACCATCGAGCACAGCAGCACCAGCGGGACCGCAATGGTCGGCGGGAAGACGTAGAGCCAGAACCCGAGCGACACCAGCGCCAGACCGAAGCCGGACAGGCCGGAAACGAACCCGCCACACAGCGCGCCGGCGATCAGGATGATGAGAGTTGTTAGTTCCATCGGCCTCGATGCGCCTGCTCAATTCCGCCGGGCGGAAGCCGTCGCGCGTCCGTGAAGGAGTGTCGGCGCAAGCTTGCTTTGTGCCGCCTGCCGATCGGGCTTATAGCATCGGACAAGGCTCCCAAAACCAAAACAAGAGTTGCAGATGTTGGCAGGAAACAAACGAGACGCCGCGCCTGCGGCGAAGCCCGGCAGCGCCGCGAACCTGATCGCGCCCGACACCACGGGGCTGAACTTCTATCGCGCCGATCCGTCGCTCGCCGATCTTTTGCGGATTCATCTGCCGAAATCCCTGATCGATCACATCGAGCCGCATCTCGACCGGCTCGGTGCGCTGGCCGGCGGCCGGCTTGATGAATGCGCGCGGCTCGCCGACCGCCACACGCCGATCTTGCATCAGCGCGACCGCTTCGGCCGTGACGCCCAGTACGTCGAGTATCACCCGGCCTATCGCGAACTGGAGGCTGCCGCGTTCGGCGAGTTCGGCATTCACGCGCTGTCGCACCGCAAAGGCATCATGGGCTGGCCGGACGTCTATCCGGTCACCGCCAAGCACGCCTTTACGCTCTTATTCAACGAAACCGAATTCGGCATGGGCTGCCCGATCAACGTCACCGACGGCTGCGCCAAGCTGCTGTCGAAGTTCGGCGACGAGGCGTTGAAGGCGAAGTATCTCGATGGCCTGACCCAGACCGACATGAGCAAGCTGACCCAAGGCGGCCAGTTCATGACCGAGAAGGAGGGCGGCTCCGATGTCGGCACGCTGACGTCGATCGCCGTGTCCGAAGGCAATCATTGGCGGCTGTATGGCGAGAAGTGGTTCTGCTCAAACGCCGACGCCAAAGTGGTGATGCTGCTGGCGCGCCCCGAAGGCGCCGGTCCCGGCACGCGCGGCGTCGGCCTGTTCCTGATGCCGCGGTTCCTCGACGACGGCTCGCCCAATCACTACCGGATCGTGCGGCTGAAGGACAAGCTCGGCACCCGCTCGATGGCGTCGGGCGAGATCAAGCTCGAAGGCGCGATCGCTTATGCGGTCGGCAAGCTCGACCGCGGCTTCGTGCAGATGGCCGAGATGGTGAACTCATCGCGGCTGTCCAACGGCGTGAAGTCCACGGCGTTGATGCGGCGCGCCTGGCACGATGCGATCACTGTGGCGAAGAACCGCGTAGTGTTCGGCAGTCGCATCGCCGATCTGCCGCTGGCGCGCCGGCAGCTGCTGAAGATCCTGGTTTCGACCGAGCAGGGAATGTCGGTCAGCTTCCTCACCGCCGATGCACTCGACCGCGCCGAAGGCGGCAGCCAGGACGCGGCTGCGCTGCTGCGTATCCTCACGCCCACGCTGAAATTCCGCGCGACCCGCGACGCGCGCAAAGTCTGCGGTGATGCGCTCGAGATGCGCGGCGGCATCGGTTATGTCGAGGAGTTCGCCACCGCGCGGCTGCTCCGCGACGCGCATCTCGGCTCGATCTGGGAAGGCACCGGCAACATCGTGGCGATCGATGCGCTGAAGCGCGCGATCGGCAGGCACGGCGCGGAGTCGGCGCTAGGTGCCGATCTGCATGCGCGGCTCGACGATGCGGTGCGCGTGCCGCAGGACTGGCGCGACCGGTTGCGCGGGCTGATCGATAAATCGATCGCCTTCGCCCGCGACGTGGCGCGGAGCAGCGAGAACGAAGCCGACGCCCGCCGTGCCACCAGCGCGCTGTATCACGTCGCCAGCGCGGTGGCGCTCGCCTGGGAGGGCGCGAAGATCGACGCGATGCGCGGCGATGCCCGGCGCGTGCTGCTGTCGCGCCTCGTGGTTGAGCATCGCCTGTACCAGCCTGATCCGTTTGCACATCAGGACGGCAAGCTCGAACTCGCGATTGCCGGCCATCTGTTGGGTGAGCAGGCCGCGGGCATAGACGAGATCGCGCCGCTGCTGACGGCGTAGTATGCGAGCGACACAATCTCTCGCGTCATTGCGAGGAGCGAAGCGACGAAGCAATCCAGCCCAGCGTTCGGAGCTGGATTGCTTCGCTTCGCTCGCAATGACGGGGGCGTTCGTCGCTAATTAATCGACGAACGCCTTCGGCGGTTTGAAGCCGCCGAGTTCGCGCTCGATCAGTTCGGCGAGCTCAGCGGCGTGCGGTCTTCCAGCCAGGGGCCGACGATCTGCGCGCCGATCGGCAGCGATCCGCTTGCAAATCGTTAGCAGCGGTGCCGGCTCTATTGGTAAATCAGCCGGGTTGAGCGGCGGGCCGATCCGGCCCAGCATTATTTATCGATTCGATTTTGAGTCGGCTGCGCGTTTGCTTGTTGACCGAGCCCACACCTCGTCCCGTAGGAAATTGCAAGGGCCGCGCATCAGCGTGCCGCGATGGCGCGAGTGTGCTTGCCTGAGCGGGAGTGATTGATGCTATTTCGTCGTCTGCGGCCGCGGCACCTTCTTTCGCTCTGCGCCGTCGCGGTCGCGATCGTCAGTGGCCGGCCGGCACTCGCCCAGCAGCCGATCACCACGCCGATCCTTCTCACCGACCCGAACTTCCGCGATCTCGCCGGCATCATCCCGGCGGCGGGCGGTAGCGGTTTTGCCGATACCACCGCGCATGGCGGCGTGATGCGGGCCGGCGTGTTCTATCGCTCCGAGGCGCTGTCCATGTTGTCGGCCGCCGACTGGGCGACGCTGTCGTCGCTGCGCATCGGGCTCGACATCGATCTGCGCACGCCGGCGGAGATCAATGGCCCGATTACCGTGATGGCGCCGAATGCCGGGCCGGATTGGGTGCCGGCCGGCGCGCGCTACGTCAATATCAACATCTTCGGCAGTTCTGGGACGCCCTCGACAGCGTCGGTGACCACGGCAGCGGCGGCCGTCAGCTACATGGAGTCGCTGTATCAAGGCTTTGTCACCGATCCGGGCCAGCGCGCTGCGTTCCGCGACGTGCTGCTGACGCTGGCCGGCGACCCGTCGGCTGCCGCGCTGTATCATTGCTCCGCCGGCAAGGACCGCACCGGCTGGACCTCGATGCTGTTGCAGAGCATCGCCGGCGTTTCGCCCAGCACGATCATGACCGCCTATCTGGCCACCAACATCTATATGGCGGCCTCGAACCAGACCATGCTGGCGCAGATCTACACTGCGGCCGGCGGCGGCGCGGCGGGCAACGCCGCGGTGGCTGTCGCGGCGCCGATGTTCGGCGTCCAGACCAGCTATCTGCAGGCCGGCCTCGATCAGGTCGCTGCGCAATATGGCTCGGTCTACGCCTATCTGATGCAGGGCCTCGGTCTGTCGCTGGCGGACATCTACGTGCTGCGCGCCAAGATGGTGTATTTCGCCAGCCTGCCGGGGCAGTCCGGCATGACCGGCAACGCCGCCGCCGGCGCCGCGTTGCTCGGCGCCCTGCAGAACTCACCGCTGTCGGGCCGCTACACCAGTTTCAATTACTATCTGCAATCCGCGATCGATGCCGGCACGCTGGGCGGCGTCGAAACCCAGGTCGGTGGCCAGGTCCACGCCGATACGGCGGCGTTCCTGACGCATCAACCGCTGTGGATCGACAGCGCCACCGCGCCCTATGCCAGCGGCCGCGATCTACGCGGCGGCGAAAGCCGGGCGTGGCTGAGTGGCCTCGGCGGCTATCTGGTGTCGAACGGCGGCAGCGGCGTGGCGAAGAGTACCGAGCGCAGCGCCGGACCGCTCGCCGGCGTGACGTGGCGCATCGACGGGCAGACCAGCGCGTTCGTCGGTGCCGGTTATCAGGGCGCGTCGGTGAGTAGCGCCGGCGGCAATGCCGATCTCGATCTTGCGGTGGCGACCTTCGGCGGGCGTTACGGCTTCACCAGTCTCGACGTCGGGCCCTATCTGTCTGCGCGTAGTACGCTGACGTGGGCACAGGACCGCGTCAGCCGCAGCCTCGGCGGCGCCCTCGGCACGGCCACCGGCAGTGGCTCCGGCGGGGTGGTGAGCGGTCGTGTCGATGTCGGCAACGTCGTCCGCTTGGCGCCGTGGACGATCACGCCGCAACTCGGCCTGCGCGCCACCTATGTGCGGCTCGGCGGCTTTGGCGAAACCGGCAGTGAGCTTGCGCTGGCGGTGGAGCGCACCGAGCGGACGCTGACCAGCGCCATTGCCGATCTCGACATTGCGCTGGATGCGCGTGCCATGGCCGGCTGGCAGCTGTCGCCGGCGCTGACGCTCGGCTATGAGCGGGCCCTGTCCGATCCGCAGCTGGTCTCGAATGCGAGCCTGTACGGCTATCGCATCGCGCAGGTCTCGGCGTTCGACAGTCGCAATCTGCTCCGCGCCGGCCTAGCGGTGGCGGCACGGCAGAATGCCGCGACACTCAGGGCCGGCGCCAATGCGATCATCGGCGACAATGCGAGCACCGGCTTCGATGCCCGCCTGTCGCTCGAGGTCAGCTTCTGATCAGTCGACGAACGCCTTCGGCGGTTTGAAGCCGCCGAATTCGCGCTCGATCAACTCGGCGAGTTTGAGCGGCGTGCGGTCTTCCAGCCAGGGGCCGACGATCTGCGCGCCGATCGGCAGGCCGTCGTCCGACATCGCGATCGGCAGGGCGGTTGATGGCAGGCCGGGCAGGGTGGCAATGCCGGGCCACACCAGTTGGTCGACGTAAGGATGCTGCTTGCCGTCGATCTCGATGCGGCGCTCTTCCTGCGGCTCGTGGTGATCGTGCGGATACGCTGGAGTCGGCATCACCGGGCAGATCACCGCATCGAAGGATTTGAACAGCTCGCGCCATTGCGCGCGCAGGCCGGTGCGGCGGCTGTCGGCGGCGACCCAGTCGCGGTGGCTGAGCACGATGCCGCGCAGCCGCTCGGCGGCGAGGCTGTCGTCGTTGGCGCTGAGCTGGGCCGCCATCGCCTGGGCGCCGGCGTAGAGGTCGGGCGGGAAGCCGGCGGCGAGGAACGACAGCAGCATCCGCATATAGACCCGCGACGTCTCGGCAAGATCGGGCAGCAAGGGCGAGGAGCGGGTGACGCTGGCTCCGGCCTTGGTCAGGCCGTCCGCCAGCGTCTGCAGCGCGCTGTGCACGGCGGAGCCGGTCGGCAGCAGCGGATGGGTATCCAGCAACAGCACGCGGAAGTCCTTCAGCGCCGTGTGCCGTGCTGGCGGTAGATCGAGCCGATACGCGATCCCGTCGAAGATCGGGTCTGTGCCGGCGATGACGTCGAGCAGCAGCGCCAGATCGGCGGCCGAGCGCGCCATCGGGCCGATCACCGACAGATCGCGATTCGACGGCAGCGGCGGAAACGGCGGCGGGGTGTGGCCGCGCGCCGGGCACAGGCCGAAGGTCGGCTTGTGGGCGTAGACGCCGCAGTAATGTGCCGGCACCCGCAGCGAGCCGCCGATATCCGAGCCGAGCGACAGCGCGCCGAAGCCGGCCGCGAGCGCGGCGGAGGAGCCGCCGGACGATCCGCCAGGCGTGCGGCCGAGATCATAAGGATTGCCGCTGGTGCCGTAGATCTCGTTGTAGCTTTGCCAGTCTCCCAGAGCGACCGGTACGTTGGTTTTGCCGAGGACGACGCCGCCTGCGGCTTTCACCCGCTCGACCGCCAGCGCATCGGCGGCGGCGACGAAGTTCTTCTGCTCGACGAAGCCCCAGGTGGTCGGCAGGCCGGCGACGTTGAAGCTCTCCTTGACGGTCATCGGAATGCCGAGCAGCGGCTCGCGTCCGCCGCGCGACAACGCCAGATCGGCCGCCCGCGCGCTCTGCAGGGCGCGGTCGAAGTCGCGGACGCACACCGCGTTGACCTTGTCGTCGTGCCGCTCGATCCGCCCGATCGCATCCTTCGCAAGTTCGACGGCGGAAACCTGCTTGGCTCTCAGAGCGGCGGAAAGATCGGTGACGGTCGCAAAGCTCCAGGATGAGGCGGACAAGGCGTGCAACTCCGTAGGCTGGTGATTAGTACGCTGACGTGGCGCAGCACTATACGCCAATAGTTTTCAATGGCGACAATTTTCCCAACAGGCAATGATGCTGACGGGGAGCTGACAGAGAGGGTTTTTGTGAGCACAATTTCCTGTGATGAAAAATTAGTTTGATCGGCGTCAACGGATTCAGATACTAACAAGTGATCTAATTACCAAGTGTGCGGTTATGGGTTCATTTAGTAATCCAGGCCGTGTCGACGGCGGCGCGAAATTTGTTGTTGCTAATTATTCCTATCGAGCTGGCGCCGCTCGTCCAATAACAATCTTGCATCCCAAAAGAGCTGAACATTGATCGGGAGGAAACCGTGACAAAAACAACGCGTGACGTGTGTCTAGTGGAATTGTCGCGCCGCAACATGCTTCGGGTTGCGGCGGGAGCGGCTGGGGCGGTCGCGATTGTGGGGCTCGCTGCCAGCGAAGCACTTGCTTCGGACAAGATGGCCAAGTCTGCGGCGCAGTATCAAGCCTCGCCGCACAGCGGGCAGTCTTGCGGAAAGTGTCAGAACTACATTGCGGCTTCCAGTAGCTGCAAGGTCGTTGACGGCCCTGTAAGTGCGAACGGCTGGTGCTCGCTGTTCGTCACGAAAGGCTGATCTGTTTGTTGTGCCGAGCGTGCTTGGCGAAAGGCGTTACACATCGAGCGGACGCAGCCGCGTTGGCTGCGTCCGGATTTGAACAGAATTGATTGTTTGGGGACGGGCTTTGAGCAAATTCAGCGATCGAGCGACACAATTCCTTGGCGGTGTGGTGGCCTTTGCCGGCGGCGCGGTCATCACTGGCGTAACGTTGGTGGTCACCCCGCCGACGGCGCAAGCGCTGCCGATCTTCGCCCGTCAGACTGGTCAACCCTGCGGTAACTGCCACACCGATGTTCTCGGCCTCACGCCATTCGGCCGTCGCTTCAAGCTCGGCGGTTACACGCTCGGCGGCGGGCCATTCCGCAAGACGCTGTTTCCGATCCCGCCTTCCGGCAAGGTGTTTCCGACGGCGGATGAACTCAAGTCGGTCCTTGTGCCGGGGACAGCATCTCAGGATGCTGTCGCCCAGCTTCGTTCTTATGCCCAGCAGACAACATCTGACGCGAAGTCAGCCAGGCCGGCCGCAACGCCCGAGCAGGCGATAACCGATGCGTTCGCGGCGGTGCAGAAGCCGGAGGAGGAGCCCGGCTGGTTTCCGCCGTTGGCCGTGATGCTGCTCGGCGGCTACACCCACACACAAGCGCCAGATCCGAACTGGACGCCCGGCGTCAATCACTGGAACGCCAACGACAATACCGGTCTGGCGCAGGCGAGCCTGTTCGGCGGCGGTGCCATGAGCGACAATGTCGGCGTGTTCGCGCAGCTGACTTACAGTTTCCCGGCGATCGCGGATGCGTCGGGCAAGTGGGGTTGGGACAATGTCGATGTCCGCTATGCGCAGTCAGGCCAGATCGGTGGCGTCGATGTGCTATTCGGTATCACCGCGCACAACAATCCAACCGTGCAGGATGTGTGGAATACCGCGCCGGCCTGGACCCATCCGTACTTCACGACTCAGCTCGGCTTCACCGGCCCGGCGACGTCGACGGTGATCGACGGCGCCTATTCGCAACGCGTTGCCGGCCTCGGCGGCTATCTGTTCATCAATGATCAGCTCTATCTCGAGGCCACCGGCTACAAGACCCTCGGCGTCGTGGCGCAGACCCGGCTCGGCGCCGATCCGCTCACCAGCCTCGGCCAGATCGCCGGCGTCGCCCCTTATGGCCGCGTTGCCTGGGAACAGCGGTTCGGCGACCACAATCTGATGGTCGGCGGCTTCGCTAGCCGGTTCGAGATCGCGCCCTGGTCGGTGAGCGGCGTCCCTGTGCCGCTCGACACCACCGGCAATCTCGCCGACGTGCCATATGGAGCCACGAACAAGTATACCGACTTCGGTTTCGATACGCAGTATCAGTATCGGGGCGACAATTACTGGGTGATCCTGAAGGGCGCTTACATCCGCGAGGAGCAGCGCTATGATGCCGGCTATATCGGCGGGATCGTTCCGGCGAATCTGACCAACTCGCTGAACACTTTGCGGGCCAGCTCGACTGTCGCGATCGGTAACGACAATCGGGTGGTTGCGACCGGCCAGTACTTCCGGACCTGGGGATCGCCCGACGCCATTCTTTACCAGGGAAATCAGGACAGCGTGCCGGACACCACAGGCTTCATGGCGGAGCTTGCCTACCTGCCGTTCGGCTCGAGCCGCGCGCCGTACTGGCCCTGGTTCAACACCCGCATCGGCCTGCAGTATTTTTACTACACCAAATACAGCGGCGACACCGTCACGTCGCACGACAAGAACACCTTCATCGTCTACTCGACGATTTTGTTCTGAGGGTGCGCTGGTCGGGACACTGACCGGCTACAGGTGACTTGCATCGGGTTGGCGCGCCATCTGGGCTGGATGGCGCGTCGGGTAGAGTCTCCCTTGACTGAAGCTCCGGCGGTTCCGGGGCTTCCTTTGTTTTTCGTGGCCGTCATCTTGGTGCGACGCGTAGCAAGTGCGGCAGGGTGCCCCGATCCGCTGCCAGAGCTTCATTTGAAGGATATAAAGTCGAAGCGGCCTAACCGCCCCGGAAATCCTGCGGCGTGAAGCCGATGTCGAGGATGCGCCATTCCCGGTACTTGTCGGCTGGCAGCATGGTGTAGGGCTGGCACGCTTCGAGGGCGGCGATGGCGCCCTTCATCAGCGCTGGGCCTTTGGCCGAGGCGCTGGCCTCGATCAGGAACGGCTCCTGGGCGAGCCGGCCGTCCGGCGTCAGGCCCACCCGGATCACGATCTTGACGTTGTCGGCCGGCGACAGGCCCGCCGGCAGCGCCGCGCAGGCTTTCAGCCGCTTGCGCAGGGCCGCCACCGCATCGGCGCTGATGTTGGCGACGGTCTCGGCCGGCGCGTCAAAGCCGCCTTCGGCCGGCAGCCCGAGCGCCACGGAGTATTTTACGGTGATGTCCGGCTCCTGCGGAATCGCCGGCGGATAGGGTGCAGCCCCCGCCGCCTGCGATTCCGCAGGAGCCGGACATCACCGTAAAATAC
>NZ_QUML01000049.1:0-25777 GCF_010907025.1 Rhodopseudomonas sp. BR0G17
CGCCAATGGTACTCCGTCTCAAGACGCGGGAGAGTAGGTCGCCGCCAGGCCTGCAAAGCACAAGAGATCCTCAACAAAACACGATGTCCGCTACAAACAAAAACGCCGCCTCCAAAAGAGGCGGCGTCTTTGCGTTGGGCGCACAGATGCGACGATAGTTCGCTGTGCATTCCGCTGCATTTCGCGGCGGTTCATCTCGATCAGACTAGTCTCGCCCCCGTTCCGACTCGATCCGACGTCAGATTGATCGTGAACCGCGGCAGTTGCGCCGCCGACCCACAACGGTCGCCTGCGGGCCAAGTCCAATCGAGGAGACAGTTCATGCCTTTTGCCCTTCGTCCCGTCGTCGTCGCGCTTGGCGCCGGTGTCATCGCCGTCGCGCTGGCGTCGACGTCGATCACTCCCGTGTTTGCTCAGGCCAACAAAGCGGCGCCGTCTGCTCCGTCCGCGGCCGAGCCGGCGATGAAGGAGATCACGCTCACCGACAAGCAGATCCAGGGCGTGCTTGCCGCCCACAAGGACGTCGACACGATTGCGGCCAAGCTGCCGGACGATCAGGACACCAAGCCTGATCCGAAGATTCTTGCCCAGCTCGATGATGCCGCGAAGAAGCACGGCTTTGCGTCCTACGACGAGTACAGCGACGTCGTCGAAGCGATCGGCATGGTGCTGGCCGGCATGGACCCAAAGACCAAGACCTATGTCGGTCCGGCCGCGGCGCTGAAGGACCAGATCGCAGCGGTCGAAGCCGACACCAAGATGAAGGCCGAAGACAAGAAGCAGGCCCTGGCCGACATGAACGACGCGCTGAAGAATCCCGGCCCGGCCGTCACCAACAAGACCAATATTGACCTCGTGACCAAGAACTACGACGCGCTGTCGACCGCGCTCGAAGAAGACGACTAGCCGATCGAGAACTCCGGTCGCTTCTGAAAACGCCGCCTTTCAACCGAGAGGCGGCGTTGCCGTATGGCGCAGGCGTGCACCGACGCGCTGTCGACCGTTAGACTGATTCCAAGCTCCCCCGCATTCTCTTGGTCTGGCGCTTCTGCTAGGCGGTCGCATCCGCTGCAGTGCAACAGAGTGCCATGCCAGACCGATCCGACGCCCGCCGCCGAGCCCATCAGGCTCTCCTCACCACCTGCTGCGGTCTTGCTGTCCGTGTCGCTGTCGGCTCCGCGGTGTGCTTGACGGCGCTGGTCCCGCAGACTGCCGATGCGCAGTCGCCGTCGCAGCAGTTGCCGAGTGTCACCGTCGAGGCGCCAAAAAATCGTGCGGTCGCGACGCGGTCTGCGCCGGCGCCGCAGCGAAACACCCGTGCCCCCATCAGACGGCAGGCGCGCCGCGCCCCGGTCGCCGCACCGCCGAGCCCGGCCGAACGTGCAGCCGCTGCGGCCGCTCAACTGAACGAAGCCAAGCTCGGCTATCGCGCGATGCCCAGCCCGACAACGCTGCGCAGCGGCGCCTCGCCGCTCGATAGCTCGCAATCCGTCAATATCGTGCCCGAGCAGGTGCTGAAGGATCAGCTGCCGCGCAATCTCGACGACGCGCTCGCCAATGTCAGCGGCGTCACCCAGACCAACACGCTGGCGGGCTCGTTCGACGCCGTGATCCGCCGCGGCTTCGGCGACAATCGCGACGGCTCGATCATGCGCAACGGCATGCCGCTGGTGCAGGGCCGCGCGCTGGGCGCCGACGTCGAAAGCGTCGAAGTGCTGAAAGGCCCGGCCTCGCTGCTGTACGGCATCCAGACGCCCGGCGGCATCGTCAACACCATCAGCAAGCGGCCCGACCTGTATCAGCACGGCTCGCTCACCGTGATCGGCTCGACCTTCGGCGGCGGCAAGAACGGCAGCCAGGCGGTCGTCGATGTCACCGGCCCGATGGGCGATGGCGGCGTCGCCTATCGGTTCGTCGGCTCGGGCCTCGATGAAGACTACTGGCGCAATTTCGGCGCCAATCGCGAGATGCTGATTGCGCCGTCGCTCGCCTGGTATGGCGACCGCACCACCATTCAGTTCGGCTACGAGCATCGCGAGTTCAGCTATCCGTTCGATCGCGGCACATCGTTCGTGAATGGCGCGCCGCTGGCGATCCCCGCGACGCGCCGGCTCGACGAGGCGTTCAACCGGACCTGGGGCAAGTCGGATCTGGTGCAGGGTTCGATCGAGCACCGACTCGACGACAATTGGAAAGTCACCGCCGCCTACAGCTTCAACAGCGAGACCTACGACGCCAACCAGCTCCGCATCACCTCGGTCGATGCCCGCACCGGCGTCGAGCGCCGCAGCAATGACGGTACCAAGGGCGCGATGGCTTACGTCAGCTACGGCACGTCCTACCTGCAGGGCAATGTCTGGCTCGGCGACTTCCGCAACGAATTGCTGATCGGCGGTGATGCGCAACGCCGCGTGATCTATCGCCAGGATCTGATCCGGCAGGCGACGCCGAACTTCAATTTCTACAACCCCACCTACGGCCTGGTGCAGCCCGGCACCACGGTGTCGCCCTCCGACAGCAATCAGACCGACCAGCTCGAGACCCGCTCGTTGTTCCTGCAGGACACTCTGCATCTCACCAACTGGTTCTCACTGGTCGGTGGCCTGCGCTGGATGGAATACGACCAGCTCGCCGGCCGCGGTCGGCCGTTCACCGCCAACACCAATCTCGACGGCAGCAAGGTGCTGCCGCTGGCCGGCGCCATCCTCAAGCTGAACGATCAGGTCTCGCTCTACGCCAGCTATACCCAGTCGTTGCAGCCGACCTCGAGCATTGCGCCGCTGACCGGCGGCTTCGTCATCGGCTCGAACGTCGCCCCCGAAGAAGGCACGCAATACGAAGCCGGCTTGAAGTTCGACCTGAATAAGCGGCTGTCGGGCACGCTGGCGGTCTACGACATCGACAAGAAGAACGTGCTGGTGTCGCAGTTCAACGCCGCGACCGGCCTCAACGAATATCGCGCCGCCGGCAAGGTCCGCTCACGCGGCGTCGAGTTCGACGTCACCGGCCGGCTCGATGAGCATTGGAGCACGATCGCCAGCTATGGCTACACCGACGCGATCGTCACCGAGGACCCGGCGCTGGTCGGCAAGCGGCTGCAGAACGTGGCGATGAACACCGCGTCGCTGTTCCTGGTCTATGATTTCGGCACGGCGCTGCCCGGACGGCTGCGCGTCGGCGGCGGCCCCCGTTATGTCGGCGATCGGCCCGGCGACAGCACCAATTCCTTCGTGCTGCCCGCCTACACGGTGGCCGACATCTTCGCCAGCTACGAGACCCGGACAGGTCCGTTCCCCGTGACCTATCAGTTCAACGTCAAGAACGTGTTCGACACCGTGTACTATCCGTCGGCCGTCAACACCCTCAACGTCGCGGTCGGCGACGCTCGGCGGTTCTCGCTGGCCGCGACGGTCAAGTTCTAGTTCGATGCGGGCACCGGCGCTCAAGGCCATCCTGCTGCAGCTCCATTCCGTCGCCGGATTGGTCCTTGCGGCAGTGCTGGTGGTGGTGGCGTTGACCGGCGCGGTGATGAGTTTCGAGGACGAGATCCGCGGCGCGTTGGATGCCGGCCGCGTCCAGCTCGCACCGCACGCTGCATCGAGGATGTCGCTGGACGCGCTGGTCGCGAAATTGCAGGCCGGCGGCGATCCCGTCGCGTCGATCACGATGCCGCGCAGCGCGACCACAGCCGCCGAGGTCCGGTTCGCGCGCAAGCCGGATCACACTCGGCCCGCCCCGCTTTATGTCGATCCCTACAGCGGCGACAGTCTCGGCCATCCGGCCGCCGACGCATTCTTTGCGACGGTCCGCAAGCTGCACCGCTGGTTGCTGCTGCCGGGCGACGGCAATGGTTACGGCCGGACCATCACCGGGATTGCCGCGCTCGGATTGCTGGTCATGCTGCTCACCGGCCTGGTGCTGCGATGGCCGCATCGTCCGGGCAGCATCAAGGTCTGGTTGAAGCCGCACTGGCAGTTGCGCGGGCGCGGACTGCACCGGTCGCTGCACGCCGTGATCGGAACCTGGGTGTTGCTGCTCAATCTGACCATGACGCTGACCGGCCTGTGGTGGTCGTTCGACTGGTACAAGGACGCCGCGACATGGCTTCTGGCACGATCCCCGGTCACGACGCAGCGTCCACACCGTCCTGTCGTTCCTGAGGCGCCGTCCGCCGCAGTTTCGCTGGATCGCGTCTGGGCAACACTCGTGGCCGAACGTGGCGACAGGATCGTGGCTGCACGCCTGACGCTGCCGTCCGGACGCGACGGCACCGTGCGGGTCCGCGCCTGGCTGACCGATGCCCGAGACGGCGCGCACGACGAATTGCGGATCGACGGTCGGACTGGCCAAATCCTGTCCGCTGACCTCTACGCCGACAAGACGATCGGCGAAAAGGTATTGGCACGCGTGCTCGACATCCACCGCGGCAGCATTTTCGGCTGGCCCGGTCAGTTGCTGTTCATGCTGGCGGCGGCGGCAATGCCATTGTTCGGAGTGACCGGCGTTCTGCTGTATCTGTCGCGCCGGCGGCACAAGCGGATGCTGCGTGCTGCTCAAGGCAAAACCGGCTGACGCCGATGTCGGGCATCAGCCCGGCGGCCGAAATGTTGCGCCGCGCCGATCCGGCGCGCTATAAGCCCCCGGTCAAGTCACCCCGACCGGTCGCGAACCAACCGCCGCGTCATGAAAATCTTGCTGGCGGTCTTCCAACTCGAAAAGCAGAGCGGCAAAGAACGCGATTGCATCGCTATCGCGCGCCATCTCGCCACTCGCGGCCACGACGTCACCATCGTCACCACGATCCCGTCGCCCGAGCCGCTCGACCGCATCACGGTCGTTCAAGTGAAGGCGCGCGGCCTCACCAATCACCGCCGGGCGCGTAATTTCGCGCGCGCGGTCCGCGAGCACCGCCGCACGCATCAACCGGATGCGCTGCTGTCGTTCGAACTGGTGCCCGGCGCCGACTTTCATTACGTCGCCGACGATGCGGCGATCCTGCGTGACCGGCTGTGGGCCTGGCCGCCGCGGCAGCGAATCCGTCTGGCGCTGGAGCGCGGCGTGTTCGCTGCGGCCTCCCGCACCGAGCTGTGGTTCCTGACCCAGGACCAGCACGACGCCTATCATATCGCCTACGATTTCGATCCGGCCCGCGCCCATGTGCTGCCGGCGGACCCGAAAAAGCTGCTGGCCACGGTCGCCACCCGTCTGGAGCAGCACGTCCCGGCGGCTTGAAATCGGGTGGCCGGCCGACCGCAGCCGGCGTAGTCTCGGTGCCATGATGCCGATGAGCCAGCACAGCCATGCCCTGTTCGACACAGCGATCGGCCGCTGCGGCATCGTTTGGGGCGCACGCGGAATCGTGGCGGTGCAGTTGCCGCAGCCGACCGAAGCGCAGACCTGCGCTCGCATCACCCAGCGTCACCCCGACAGCGTCGAAGCGGCCCCGCCGGCCGACGTGCAGCGTGCGATCGACGGAATCGTCGCTCTGCTGGAAGGGGTCGCGATCGATTTCGCCGGCATTCAGCTCGATCTCGACGGCACCTCGGCGTTTCAGCGCCGGGTCTACGACATCGCCCGCGGGATCCCGGCCGGCAAGACGCTGACCTATGGGGATATCGCCAAGCAGCTCGGCGGGGTCGAGCTGTCGCGCGAGGTCGGGCAGGCGTTGGGGCGCAATCCGTGTCCGATCATCGTGCCGTGCCACCGCGTGCTTGCCGCCGGGGACAAACCCGGCGGCTTCTCGGCCAATGGCGGCGTCACCACCAAGCTGAAGCTGCTGGCGATCGAGGGCGCCGCCGTCAACTACACGCCCAGCCTGTTCGACTAGGGGCTGCGGCTCAGGCCGCCGGCGGCACCGACACCTTCACCGACTCGCGCTGCGACATCCGCTGGAAGAACGCATCGAGATTGGGATAGGCAGCGCGCCAGCCGCAATCCGGAAAGCGGAAGTCGGCGTAGCCGAGCACGCAGGTGAGCGCGATCTGGGCGATCGTCAGCGGCCCGTTCAGCATTGCGGTGTCGCGATCGAACCGCGCCATGCCAGCCCAGGCCCGCGCCCAGTGATCGTCGTACCAGCCCTGCCAGAACAAGTCCTTCGGCCGTACCAGCTTTTCGTAGCGGCACAGCAGCATCGAATCCAGTATGCCCTGCAGCAGCGAGTGATCGCTCTTCACCCGCCAGCGCTCCGCGCCAGACGCCGGGATCAGCTTGCCGCCGCCGGCGAGGTCGTCGAGATATTCGGCGATCACGTAGGAGTCGACGATCACCTCGCCATTGTCGAGGATCAGCGCCGGCAGCTTCTTCAGCGGGTTGACCTCGCGCATATACGGCTCGTTGGCCTGCGCCGGGATCACGGTCGCCGACACGAACTCGATTTGGTCGATCAGTCCGAGTTCGATCGCCGCGATCCGCACCTTGCGGGCGAACGGCGAGGCTTGGGAGAAGGTGAGTTTCATCAGATAAGATCCTCAGGGACGAAGCGTTGTTTGCTTTCGCCGTCATTGCGAGGAGCGAAGCGACGAAGCAATCCAATCTCGCGCGAATGGCGCTGGATTGCTTCGCTTCGCTCGCAATGGCGGCGTGGATATCCTTACGCCGCCACGATGGCCTGTTTCTGCTCGCCGAGGCCTTCTATGCCGAGGGTGACGACGTCGCCGACATTGAGGAATTGCGGCGGCTTCTTGCCCATGCCGACGCCGGGCGGCGTGCCTGTGGTGATGATGTCGCCGGGCATCAGCGTCATCAGCTCCGACAGATACGACACGATCTTCGGCACGTTGAAGATCATGGTCGCGGTCGAGCCGGTCTGGCAGCGCTTGCCGTTGACGTCGAGCCACATCCCGAGCTTGTGGACGTCGGCGATCTCGTCCTTGGTGACGACCCAGGGGCCGAGCGGGCCGAAGGTGTCGTGCGACTTGCCCTTGGTCCATTGCCCGACCCGCTCTAGCTGGAAGTTGCGTTCGGAGACGTCGTTGCACACCGCGTACCCCGCGACGTAGTTGAGCGCGTCGGCTTCGCTGACATATTTGGCACGGGTGCCGATGATCACCGCGAGTTCGACTTCCCAATCGAGCTTGGTCGAGCCGCGCGGTTTCTCGACATCGTCGTTCGGCCCGCACAGCGAATTGTTAGCCTTCATGAACACGATCGGCTCGGCCGGGATCGGCATGTTGGCTTCGGCGGCGTGGTCGGCGTAGTTCAGGCCGATCGCGATGAATTTCGGTGCTCCGCCGACCGGCGAGCCAAGCCGCGAATGGCCGGGCACGGCGGGCAGTCCGGCGACATCGAGCGCAGCGAGTTTGGCGAGGCCTGCGGGCGAAAACGCGTCGCCTGCAAGGTCCGCGATCTGCCCGGACAGATCGCGTAGCTGGCCGTCTCTATCGATCAGGCCGGGCTTCTCGTGGCCGATAGCACCATAACGAACAAGCTTCATCCCGCGTGTCCTCCGCAGTTTTGCAGGCTGCCTAAGTGATGGATCAGTAGTGAGTTGAATTCAATACATGGCCGCGCTGGCACGCTATGCGCAGCGCCGCCATGCTTTGTCATGACGGCGCCACGAGACGGAAAGCGTCGCCGTCGCGGATGATCCGCCCGGGACCGAAATGCCCACCGAACAGCAGCGTCGGCGTATCGGCGAAGCGCGAGAACAAACGTCGCCGCGTTTCGATCGATTGCAGCCCGTCGGAATCGAAGCTCGACGACCAGTCCAGCCGCACCATCTGGCAGGGATGATGCGCGACGTCGCCCGACAGCACCGCCTCTTCGCCGTCGGAGCGGATGTGCAGGGCGATATGGCCGGGGCTGTGGCCGGGCGTCGGGATCAATGTGATCTCATCGGCGATCTGGGCATCACTGCCGACCAGATCGACGACGCCGGCAGCGATCACCGGCTCGACCGAGTCGGCGAACACCGCGGCGTGCGCCGCGTCGGTGGAGTGCTTCTTCCAGTACTCGTATTCGATGCGGCCGAACAGATAGCGTGCGTTGGGGAAGGTCGGCACCCACTGGCCGTCGACCAGCCTGGTGTTCCAGCCGACGTGATCGACGTGCAGATGGGTGCAGATCACCGTGTCAATGCTCTCGGCCGGATAGCCGGCTTTGGCCAGATCCTGCAGGTACGGCTTGTCCAGCCCGTTCCAGTGCGGCACGCCGCGGCCCTGCTTGTCATTGCCGATGCAGGTATCGACCAGGATCCGGCGGCTCGGCGTTTCCACCACCCAGCTGTGAACCGACATCGTCAGCCGGCCTTCGGGGCTGGCGAACTGCGGTATCAGCCACGGCATGGCCTGGATTTCCTGGGGGGTGGCTTGCGGCAGGATGAACCGGGTGCCTCCGGTCAACTCCATCTCGACGATTTTTGTGATTTTGACCTTGCCGATGGTCCAGGCCATCCCACGTTTCTCCCGGGCTTTTCGTATTTTGCCCAAACATGCGGGTTTTGCGCTTGAGGCGCAATGGATCATCTCGCGCTGCAGTGCGTTAGTTCGCGCGCGCCGGAGAGCGAAACCCGCGCCACGACGGAGGAAAGACGATGCCCGAGCTCGCGATTTCGACCGACAAGGTCGCGTTTCTGATCGAGAAGGCGCGTGAATTCGACGTCAAGGAAGGCGACGCCGATGCCGATTCCGGATCGAACGGCGCCGACGACAACATGGTGGACGTGCTCGAAGACACCGGCGAAGACCCGGTTGTTCAAGAGATCGCCGGCTTCATCAGCGCGATGACCGAGGAAGAGCAGATCGACCTGGTGGCGCTGATGCGGCTCGGCCGCGGCGACGGCAGCATCGAGGAGTGGGACGATCTCCGCCGCGAGGCAGCAGAGGGGCGCAACGGACGCACCGCGCGCTATCTGCTCGGCGAGCCGCTGCTCGGTGATTACCTGGCCGAAGGGCTGGATCAGTTCGGGCTGTCCTGGAACGACGAGCGCACCACACCTGTGGTTTGAGCGCGACGCCACGCGTACTCGGGTGCTGCGGTCCCGTAGCATTCCGAGGGACGCCGATTTACCAGCGATTTCAGCGCTGTGCGGTCTAATCTACCCGGCCCTTTGATCGGCACGAACGAATGCCGGTCGACCCGTGGAGGCGACCATGAAGCCGGAGGCTGGTTTCGATCCCCGCGACCTGCTGCGTAAGCTCGGTCAGGGTCACTCGATCGCCAAATTCGCCAAGAACCAGACGATTTACGCGCAGGGCGACAACGCCGATAGCGTGTACTTGCTGCTGCAGGGACGGATCAAAGTCGTCGTGCTGTCGGTGCAGGGCAAGGAAGCGGCGACCGGCATGGTGTCGCCGGGGCAGTTCTTCGGTGACGGCTGTCTGGTCGGCGAAGTCAGCCGTAGCACCACCACGATTGCGATGCAGGATTGTGTCGTGGCCGCGATCGCCAGTGCGCGGCTGATCGAGACGCTGCGGGCGCAGCCGGATTTCGCCGAGCTGTTCGTGCGGCATCTGCTGCTGCGCAATCGCCGCATCGAAGAAGATCTGCTCGATCAGCTGCTCAACTGCAGCGAGAAACGGCTGGCCCGGCTGCTATTGCGCCTCGCCGAGTTCGAGGAGGGCAGCGAGCCGCAGCCGATCGCGCCGCACATCAGCCAGGAGACTCTGGCCGAGATGATCGGCACCACGCGGTCGCGCGTCAGCTACTTCATGAACAAGTTCCGAAAATTGGGCCTGATCAGTTACGACCGCACCATCGAGGTCCACCCGGGCCGGCTCAGCGCCGTGCTGCACGATCGGGCCGAGGCCCGCGGCTAGCTGGGCTAGCTGCATTTCGTCGGGGCCGCGGTCAAGCCACTTGCGCGGCCTCGCCTCGCAAAACCGCCATCCACTTTTGCCGGATACGCGCGGCTGTGCCGCCAGTATAGTGCGCCCCGCGCGCAAGACGCAGGGTGGAAACGGCATGGACGACGAGGAGCGGCACGATCGGCTCGCGATCCGCGAACTGATCGAGAACTGGGCGGTGTGGCGGGACGCCGGAGACTGGGAGCGTTTCCGCACGGTCTGGTTTGACGACGGCCGGATGATGGCGACCTGGACGCAGGGCACCGCCGACGAATTCATCGCGATGAGCAAGGCCGGCTGGGCCAAGGGCGTCTCGATCCTGCACTTCCTCGGCGGCCAGTCGATCGACCTCGCCGGCAGCCGCGCAGTCTCGCAGACCAAGATGACGATCTCGCAGCGCGCCAGCGTGCATGACGTCGTGGTCGATGTGGTTTGCACCGGCCGGTTCTATGATTTTCTTGAAAAGCGCGACGGCCGTTGGGGCCTGGTGTTGCGCCAGCCGATCTACGAGAAGGATCGCATCGACCCGGTCGATCCGGCGGCGAAGCTGGCGCTCGATCCCGCGCTGCTGGCGCAATTCCCCGAAGGCTATCGCCATCTCGCTTACTTGCAGAGCGGCCTCGGCTACCCGATCAAGCGCGACATGCCGGGCCTGAAAGGCGAGGCCGTCGAACGGCTGTACGCCAGCGGCGCGAAGTGGTTGAAAGGCGAGGCGCTGGATCGCTGACGCGAGCTGACTTCTCTCAGCGTCATTGCGAGCGAAGCGAAACAATCGAGAGCGCCGGACACGGACTTCTGGATTGCTTCGTCGGTTCGCTTCTCGCAATGACGGAGCACTTGTCGAACTGGATAACCAAGAAACGTGGAGACCGAAATGCCCGACTTCATCACACTTCCTGCCCTGGTTCGCGGCACCGCGCAGGCGCGCCCGGACCGGATCGCAGTGATCGACGGGGAACGGCAATTGCGCTACGCGGAATTTGATGCGCTGATCGATCGCATCGCCGCGACCTTGCAGCGCGACGGCCTGAAGCCGACCGACACGATCTCGATCTGCGCGCTGTCCTCGATCGAATATGCCGCGACCTTCCTCGGCGCGCTGCGCGCCGGCATCGCGGTCGCGCCGCTGGCGCCGTCGTCGACCGCCAAGGACTTCTCCGCGATGGTGCGGGACTCCGGCGCCAAGATTCTGTTCACCGACGACTTCGCCGCGACTGCGATGAAGGACGCCGAGATCGATGCCGCGGTGAAGCGCGTCGCGTTCGACGATGGCACCAGCGGAGAAGCGTTCACCCGCTGGCTGGCGCCGGAAGGTAGCAAGCCCGCGCCGGTGACGATCGATCCGGAATGGGTGTTCAACATCATCTACTCGTCCGGCACGACGGGCACGCCGAAGGGCATCGTCCACAGCCATCAGATGCGCTGGGCGCAATATGGCAAGCTCGATCCGATCGGTTACGGCCCCGACGCGGTGACGCTGCTGTCGACGCCGCTCTATTCCAACACGACGCTGGTCTGCTTCAATCCGACGCTCGCCGGCGGCGGCACCGTCGTGCTGATGAAGAAGTTCGATGCCCGCGGTTTCCTGGAGCTGGCGCAGAAGTATCGTGTCACTCACGCGATGCTGGTGCCGGTGCAGTATCGCCGGATCATGGCGCTGCCGGAGTTCGGTCAGTACGACCTGTCGTCCTTCCAGATGAAGTTCTGCACCTCCGCGCCGTTCGCGCCGGAGCTCAAGGCCGACATCCTCAAGCGCTGGCCCGGCGGTCTGACCGAGTACTACGGCATGACCGAAGGCGGGGGCTCGTGCACGCTGCTCGCCCACGAATTCCCGAACAAGCTGCACACCGTCGGCCAGCCGCGGCCCGGTCATGAAATCCGGATGATCGATGAGGACGGCAACTTCCTGCCCAATGGTGAAGTCGGCGAAATCGTCGGCCGCTCCGACACCATCATGAAGGGCTACCTCAATCAGCCACAGAAGACCGCCGAAGTGTTCTGGACCGACAAGGACGGCAACCTCTGGGTGCGCAGCGGCGATGTCGGCCGGTTCGATGCCGACGGCTTCATCACCCTGATGGACCGCAAGAAGGACATGATCATCTCCGGCGGCTTCAACATCTATCCGAGCGATATCGAAGCCGTGGTCGCCAAGCATCCTGACGTGCTCGAAGTCGCGGTCGTCGGCATGCCGTCGGAAGAGTGGGGCGAGACCCCGGTTGCGTTCGTGGCGTCGCGGCCCGGCCGCAGCATCGATCCGGCAGAGCTGAAGACTTGGACCAACGGTCAGGTCGGCAAGACCCAGCGTCTCGCCGAGGTGGTGCTGGTCGAGTCGCTGCCGCGCAGCGCGATCGGCAAAGTGCTGAAGCGCGAACTCCGCGACCAGCGCCTCGGCATGAAGGCGGCGTCGTAGACCAAGCAAACGCTCAGCCTCACCGACGTCATTCCGGGGCGCTCACGAAGTGAGCGAGCCCGAAATCCCGAGGTTGTTGCGACGCAGAGATTCCGGGTTCGCCGCTACGCGGCGCCCCGGAATGACGAGGGGAGGGGCTTGCGCTCGAGCGGGCGAGCGCCCTCTCTCAGTAATGCGGCGGGCGTTCGTTGGCCGGAGCGCCGGCGCTGCTCTCGGCCTGGTCGAGGCGTTCGCTCAGCGCGGCGAGCTGCCGGGTCAGCGCGTCGATCTGCTTCCACTGCGCGGTGACGGTCTGGTTCAGCGCCTCGATCGTCTCGTCCTGATACGCCAGGCGGACTTCCAGCGCCTCGACGCGGTCGTTCAGATCGTTCTCGCCGGCCATCGCTCGCTCCATTTCGGCTCGGTCTGCCCGCACACGGCCGGCAAGACGCAGGTTGTCGCCGGCCCGGATGCGGAAGCGCGCCATTGCACGGGCGGGTTTAACAGCGCGGGCGCCGGCAGGAAACCAGCCCGTTCAGGCAGATCGCGGTCGCCGAGCTCCGGTCGCGGCGAGGATTGCTCGGCGGCCGTGGAATATGCCAACTAGGCCGGCGCCGGAGCGCGGCGTAACCAACCCAACGAGCTTGTGCCTATGAGGAATTTCCATCTCGCCGGCCGGTCCACCGTCCACGCCCGCAACGGCATGGTCGCGACCTCGCACCCGCAGGCGGCGCTGGCCGCGATTGAAATCCTGAAAGCTGGCGGCACCGCTGCCGACGCTGCGATCGCCGCCTCGGCGCTGCTGGCGGTGATCGAACCGCAATCCACCGGCATCGGCGGTGACTGCTTTGCCCTGGTGCAGCCGAAGGGCACCGGCAAGATCACGGCGTATAACGGCTCGGGCCGGGCGCCCGCGGCCGCCAAGGCCGAGTGGTTTTTGGAAAAGGGCATCGACGCGATCCCGCTGACCAGCCCGCATTCGGTGACGGTCCCGGGTGCGATCGACGCCTGGGCGACGATCCTGCGCGATCACGGCCGGTTCGGGCTCGACAAGGTGCTGCAGCCGGCGATCAAAGCCGCGGCGGAAGGCTACGTGGTGGCGCCGCGTATCGCGTTCGACTGGGCCAACGGCTTCGCCAAGCTGAAGAAGGGTGCCAACACCGAGCGCTACCTGCTGCCGCACGGCGAAGCCGCCAAGACCGGCGACGTCATCACTCAGCCGGAGCTGGCCAACACGCTGAAGCTGATCGCCGACAAGGGCCCGGACGGTTTCTATAAGGGCCCGGTCGCCGAAGACATGGTCGAGACGCTGCGCGGGCTCGGCGGTCTGCATACACTGGAAGACTTCGCCGAACACTGCACCGAAACGACCTCGCCGATCGGCACAATCTACAAAGGCCTCGACGTCTGGCAGTGCCCGCCGAACGGCCCGGGCATTACCATGCTGGTGATGCTGAACATCCTCAGCCGGTTCGATCTCACAAAGTTCGGCCCACTCAGCGTCGAGCGCTTCCATCTGGAAGCCGAGGCTACCCGCATTGCCTACATGATCCGCGAGCAGCACATCGGCGACCCGCAGCATGTCGATGTCGACGTGCTGCGTATTCTGGCGAAGGAATTCGCCGAGGAGCATTACAGCCAGATCGCGCTCGACAAGCTGCTCGACCTGCCGGTGGTGTCGCCGCCGATGAATCCGTCGACCGTGTACATCACCGTGGTCGACGAGGAGCGTAACGTCTGCTCGTTCATCAACTCGATCGCGCATTCGTTCGGTTCGGCGATCGTGTCGAACAAGACCGGCGTGCTGCTGCAAAACCGCGGCGCCGGCTTCCGCATTCAGCCCGGCCACCCGAACTGTATCGCGCCGAAGAAGCGCCCCCTGCACACCATCATTCCCGCACTCGCGACCGAGAGCGGCCGGGCCCGGATGTCGTGGGGCGTGATGGGCGGTCAGTATCAGCCGGTCGGTCAGGTTCACGTGCTGACCAACGTGCTCGACTACGGGCTCGATATGCAGGAAGCGATCGATCTGCCGCGTGGCCTGCACTACGAGGACATATATCAGCTTGAGGATGGTGTGCCGGCGGCGACCGTCGAGGGCCTCAAGGCGCTCGGTCACAAGGTCGTGCCGATCGGCACGCCGCACGGTGGCGGCCAGGGCATCTGGATCGATTGGGATAAGGGCACGCTGACCGGTGGCTCCGACCCGCGCAAGGACGGCTGCGCGCTCGGCTACTGATCGCCGGCTTCCACCGGCTTGTTCAAAATTGCTCTCGTCCAAACATGCGAAGACCGGCCCGAGGGCCGGTCTTGCACCTGTTGATCGCCGCCTCAGCGGCGGTCAACGCGCAGACATCACAGATTCTTGTGCGCGGTGCCGGCGACCTTGTCGGCCGCATTCTTGACCGCGTCCTTGGCGTTGCCGAGCGCCTGCTGACCGTGGCCCTTGGCTTCCTGCATCACGCCTTCGCCCTGCAGCTTGTCAGAACCGGTCGCTTCGCCGATGCCCTGTTTGGCCTTACCGGCGAGCTCGTTGGCCTGACCCTTGATCTTGTCCATCGTGCTACCCATCAGATGTCTCCTTCGCTGTTTGATCTTCGCGAGGACAACAGACTGGTCCCTCGGATGTTCCCGGGGAGTGACGGTTGCGGTGCCGAAGGACTGCACGCTGTTGACGCAATTGATAACTACTAAATTACCTGTCGTTAGTCCGCTTGGCGGATTATTAACCGAGGCGGCCGTTGCGGCCGAGGTTCGGTGGTCGAGTTAACGGTCGTGAAGCCCGCCCGCCGCATGGTCGGCGGGCTATCGCCTGACCGGCAGGCGACACTGGAATTGTCGTCTCCGGCGCTGTCGTACGAAAGGAAGACTTGATCCTCTCGGGCGGCTACACTGTGCATGCGGGGCCGCGCATGACACGGCGAGGACCTGGATCTGAGGACGGCCGAGAGAGCGCTTCGAGATGTCCGGCCTGTGGCAATCGATGACAACGGCCTGGATGTCGCAAACCGAGCGGTCGGCTTTGCTCGACTTCTGGCTCGGCGGACGCGGTGCCGGTACGCTGATATCGCAGCCTGATATCGACGAGCACGAAATGCGGCGGATCCGCGCCGCGCAGATCAATAGCGTTACCAGGCTGACGCCGGTGACGATGAGTATCAACGTCGCCAACGCTGCTCTGATCCTGTTCACCTTCTGGGACAATGACGCCCGCCCGCAACTGCTGGCGTGGATGGCGATGATCCTGTTCGCGGCGGGGGCGGCGGTGCAGTCATGGCTGCGCATGCGGTTCGAACCGCGGCTCGAAGCCTCCGCGCGTGCGATCCGCCGCATGACGCTGCACGCGTTGCTGCTCGGACTGATCTGGGGCGCGATGCCCGTGATGGTGTTCGTGAAGGCCGAGCCCGGCGATCAGCTGATCGTCGCCTGCGTGGCGGCCGGCATGATCTCCGGCGGTGCGTTTACACTATCCACCGTGCCGCGCGCCGGGCTTGCTTACACCTGGACACTGGCGGCGGGTTCAGCTCTATCGCTCGCGCTCAGTGACGGCACTGCCTATCGGATCACGGCGGCCTTTCTGGTGCTGTACGCGGTGTTCATGTCGCGCAACCTGATCTCGCACGGCGAGATGTTCTTCGACAATCTGCGGGCGAAGTTCGAACTCGAACGGCAGACCGAAATCATCTCGCTGCTCTTGAAGGACTTCCAGGCCAACGCCAGCGACTGGCTGTGGCAGACCGATGCCCATGGCCGGCTGGTGCACGTGCCGGAGCGCTTCGTCGAAGTCGCCAAGCTGCCGCCGTCGCTGCTGATCGGGGCGCCGCTGGCGGATGTGATCGGCATGCTGTGCCCTGAGGACGGCCGCTGTGCGATGGGCGTCGCTGCGAAGATGGCGCAGCGGGAGGCGATGAACGATCTTGTGGTGCATGTGGTGATCGGCGGCACGCCGCGGCTGTGGTCGCTCACCGCCAAGCCGATGCTCGATGCGGCCGGCGAGTTCGCCGGCTATCGCGGCGTCGGCCGTGATGTCACCGAGCGCTGGCGCGCCGAGCAGGCCGAAGCCGAGAACCGCGCCAAGTCCAGCTTTCTGGCAATGATGAGCCACGAGATCCGGACGCCGATGAACGGTGTGCTGGGTCTTGCCAACTCACTGCTCGAAACCAAGCTCGATCCCGAGCAGCAACAGGCCGTCACCACGATCCGCGATTCCGGCGACGACCTGCTGCGCATCCTCAACGACATCCTCGATCTGTCGAAGCTCGAAGCCGGCCGGCTGGAGTTCGAACAGGCCGATTTCTCGCCGGCTACCCTGGTCGAGTCGGTCCGCGCGATCATCGAGCCGGAAGTCCGCGGCAAGGGCATCGAGCTGAAGGTCGATATCGATCCGCGGCTGCCGCCGTCGCTGAACGGCGACGCCGCGCGCATCCGTCAGGTGCTGCTCAACCTCGCGGCGAACGCGGTGAAGTTCACCGAGCAAGGCTCGATCGCGATCGTGCTGACGTGCGTGAAGCGCAACGACAGCCACGCCACCGTCGAGTGGCAGGTAACCGACACCGGCATCGGCATTTCGCCGGATCGCGTCGGCAGCCTGTTCACCGACTTCGCGCAGGCCGACGTCTCGATCAACCGCCGGTTCGGTGGCACCGGCCTCGGGCTGGCGATCAGCCGGCGGATCGTCGAGCAGATGGGCGGCGATATCGCCGTGACTTCACGCGAAGGCGAGGGCTCGACCTTCCGCTTCAGCCTCGATCTGCCGTGGAGCAATGCGTGGATTGCCGATCACCGGCTCGACCGGCTCGGCAGCGACGATCTCCGCACCCGGATCGCGATGCTGGGCCGCCCGCTGCGCGTCCTGATCGCCGAAGACGACGCCACCAACCAGATGGTGGTGATGAAGATGCTGCAGGAGTTCGCCGCCGAAATCACCGTGGTGTCCGACGGCACCGACGCGGTGACGGCGGCAGGAGAGGGCGAGTTCGACGTCGTGCTGATGGACGTGCGGATGCCCAACATGGATGGCCTTGCCGCCACCCGTGCGATCCGCGGCAAGGGCGGCGCGCTCGCCAAGCTGCCGATCATCGCGCTCACCGCGAACGCCTTCCCGGACGACGTCAAAGTCTGCCGCGATGCCGGCATGAACGACTTCCTGTCCAAGCCGCTGCGGAAGCCGGCGCTGGTCGCGGCCGTGCTGCGGGCGCTGCGCGGCGCGTCGACGCCGGTGACGATGCCGTCGCCGCCGATGCAGGTCGATATGGACACGCTCGCCGAACTCACCGCCGAGATCGGCCAGGATCAGGTGAGCGAGATGGTGGCGCTGTTCTTCGCTGAAACCGAGCGGCGGATCGCGCTGTTCCGGCGCTTCGCCGAACAGATGGACCGCCACACAATCGAGGTCGAAGCGCATTCGCTCAAGGGTGGAGCCCGCACGCTCGGCTTCCACCCGATCGCCGAGATCGCGCGTTCGATCGAGCGCGATGCGAAGACGATCTCGCCGGAAGGGCTCGATCTGCTCACCGGTCAGCTCAACAAGGCGCTGATCGAATTGCGCCGGCAATGCGAAGGCAGCCTGAAGCTGGCGAGCTGACGTTCGATCGTCATTGCTTTCGAAAATTCGCGTCGGCTGTCGGCCGGCAGCGCGTTCGATCGTCCTCGGCACAATGCAGATGCGTTGTGCGGGAGGATGCGCGAATGTCGAAGATCGTTCCTTGTCTGTGGTTTGCCGGCGAGGCCGAACAGGCAGCCCAGTTCTACGTGTCGCTGCTGCCGGACTCGCGGATCGACAACGTCCAGCGCAGCGTCGTCGACACCCCGGGCGGCCCCGAAGGCTCGGTGCTGGTGGTCGAGTTCACGGTCGCCGGGCAGCCGTTCATGGCGCTCAACGGCGGCACCCCGCTGCCGTTCAATCACGCGGTGTCGTTCAAGATCGATTGCATGGATCAGGCCGAGGTCGATCGGCTGTGGGATGCATTGCTGGCGAATGGCGGCGAGCCGGTGGCGTGCGGCTGGCTGCGCGACCGCTACGGACTGTCCTGGCAGATCGTCCCCGCCGACGCGCTCAAGCTCTTCGCGGGCCCGAACCGCGAAGGTGCCAAGCGTGCCATGCAGGCGATGATGCAGATGGTGAAGCTCGACGTCGGCGCCCTCCAGCGAGCGTATGAGGGCGTGTAGGGGGCCGTGAGCCCGGAAACAGGATCGGCCTCCATCACAGATTCATGATTTCTGACGATTATTGACAATCGTCAGAAATCAATCGACAGTTCCCTTTACCGCAAGGGGAGGCTGCCGATGCGTGCGATTTCTGCTTTCGACGGGTTTTTCAGGCTGTTGGCAGGTACCCTGCTGGCTGTGGCGGTGCTCGGTCTGGCGGGCTGCGACGGCAAGGACGCCAAACAGGAGCTCTCCAAGCGTCCGGTCCTGGTCACGGCGGTGCATTACACCCCACAGGCACCGGAGCGCAGCTTCGTCGGCACGATCAAGCCGCGCACCGAGACCGACGTCGGCTTCCGGGTCACCGGCAAGGTGGCCAAGCGCCTCGTCGAGGTCGGCGACACCGTGGAAGTCGGCCAGAAGCTGGCGCTGCTCGATCAGACCGATCTGAAGCTGCAGGCTGAGCAGGCCGAGGCCGAATACAGCGCCGCCAAGGGCGTGCTGGCGCAGGCGATCGCGTCTGAAAACCGCGCCAAGGAGCTGCGCGCCAAGGGCTGGGCGACCGAAGCCCAGATGGATCAGGCGCGCGCCACTGCGGACGAAGCCCGCGCCCGCTTTGCCCGCGCCGAGCGCTCGGTCGAGCTGACCCGCAACTCGCTGTCCTACGCGACGCTCGAAGCCGACAGCCGCGGCGTCGTCGCAGCCGCGCTGGTCGAACCCGGGCAGGTGGTGGCGGCCGGGCAGGCCGCGTTCCGGCTCGCCCGGATCGGCGAGAAGGAAGCGGTGGTGGCGATCCCCGAGACGCTGATCACCCGCGCCACCAAGGGGCTGGCCGATGTCACGCTGTGGTCCGAGCCCGGCCGTCACTACGTCGCCAAGCTGCGCGAGGTGGCGCCGCTCGCCGATCCCGCGACCCGCACGTTCCTGGCCAAGTTCTCGCTGCCGGACGCGGACGACCGCGTCGTGCTCGGCATGACCGCGACGCTGACGCTGACCGATCCCGACAAGGTCCGCGTCGCCCGGGTGCCGCTGTCGGCGCTATTCAATCAGGGCGGCCAGCCGTCGCTCTACGTCGTCGACGGCGGCGGCGAGGTGAAGCTGAAGCGGGTCGCGGTGAAGGCATACGAGACCGAAGACGTGGTGATCGCCGAGGGCGTCGACGAAGGCGATCAGATCGTCACGCTCGGCGTGCAGAAACTCGATCCGGCGGAAAAAGTGCGGGTGGTGTCGGCTCTGACGTTCTGATCTGCGCTGGGGAGTGCGACGATGCGTTTCAATCTGTCGGCCTGGGCGGTCCGACATCCGGCGCTGATCCTGTTTTTGATCTGCGCGCTCGGCTTCACTGGCATCTATTCGTATCAGCGGCTCGGCCGCGCCGAAGATCCGTCGTTCACCGTCAAGGTCGCGGTGGTGTCGGCGATCTGGCCGGGCGCCACCGCCAAGGAGATGCAGGAACAGGTCGCCGATCCAATCGAGAAGAAGCTGCAAGAGCTGCCTTACTTCGAAAAGGTGCAGACCTATTCGAAGGCGTCGTTCACCGCGATGCAGGTGACGTTCCGCGACTCGACGCCGCCGTCCGAAGTGCCGCACCTGCTCTATCTGCTGCGCAAGAAGCTGTGGGACGTCGCGCCGCAATTGCCGAGCAGTCTGATCGGCCCGTCGATCAACGACGAGTACGGCGATGTCGACTCGATCCTCTACATGATGACCGGCGACGGCGCGACCTACGCGCAGCTCAAGAAGGCCGCCGAAGGATTGCGGCAGCGGCTGCTCAAAATCGCCAACGTCTCCAAGGTCAACATCTACGGCACGCAGGACGAGAAGATCTATGTCGAGTTCTCGCATGCCAAGCTGGCGACGCTCGGCCTGACGCCGCAGGCGATCTTCGACTCGCTCGCCAAGCAGAACGCGGTGGTGCCCGCCGGCACAGTCGAGACCTCGTCGCAGCGCGTGCCGCTACGCGTCACCGGCGCGCTCGATGGTGCGCAGGCGGTGGCGGAGACCCCCGTCGAGAACGGCGGCCGGGTGTTTCGGCTCGGCGACGTCGCTGAGATCCGCCACGGCTATGTCGATCCGACCGATTACCAGGTGCGGCAGAAGGGCAAGCCCGCGATCGGCATCGGCATCGTCACCGCCAAGGGCGCCAACATCCTGCAGCTCGGCGAGCAGGTCAGTGCGGCGACCGCGGCGTTCATGGCCGACGTGCCGCAAGGCATCGACATCGAGCAGATCGCCGATCAGCCCGAAGTGGTGAAGCACGCGGTCGGCGAGTTCATGCGCTCCTTCGTCGAGGCGCTGGTGATCGTGCTGTTTGTGTCGTTCCTGGCGCTCGGCTGGCGCACCGGCATCGTGGTGGCGCTGTCGGTGCCGCTGGTGCTGGCGATCGTGTTCATCGTCATGAACGTGATGTCGCTCGATCTGCACCGGATCACGCTCGGCGCGCTGATCATCGCGCTCGGCCTGCTGGTCGACGACGCCATCATCGCGGTGGAGATGATGGTGGTGAAGATGGAGCAGGGCTGGGATCGCGCCAAGGCGGCGTCGTTCGCCTGGGAGTCGACGGCATTTCCGATGCTGACCGGCACGCTGGTCACCGCGGCCGGCTTCCTGCCGATCGGCTTCGCCAATTCTGCGGTCGGGGAGTATGCCGGCGGCATCTTCTGGATTGTGGCGATCGCACTGATCGCCTCGTGGTTCGTCGCGGTGATCTTCACACCCTATATCGGCGTCAAGCTGCTGCCGGACTTCGCCGGCAAGAAGGGCCACAATCCGGACGAGGTGTATCACACTCGGATCTATCGCGCGCTGCGCGCCGCGGTGACGTGGTGCGTGCGCTGGCGCGGCACGGTCGTGATGGCCACGGTCGGCATCTTCATTGCCGCGGTGGTCGGCTTCGGCCATGTGCAGCAGCAATTCTTCCCGCTGTCGGAACGGCCCGAACTATTCCTGCAGCTCCGCTTGCCCGAAGGCACCGCCTTCGACGTCACCACGAAGTCGGTGAAGGAAGCCGAAACGCTGCTGAAGGACGACGGCGATATCGCGACCTATACGGCCTATGTCGGCAAGGGCTCGCCGCGGTTCTGGCTCGGCCTCAATCCGCAGCTTCCGACCGAATCCTTCGCCGAGATCGTGATCGTCGCCAAGGACGTCGCGGCGCGCGAGCGGATCAAGGCACGGATCGAGCAGGCGGCGCATAGCGGCCGGCTCGCGGCGGCGCGGGTGCGTGTCGACCGCTTCAATTTCGGCCCGCCGGTCGGCTTCCCGGTTCAGTTCAGGGTGATCGGCCCTGACACCGCCAAGGTGCGCGAGATCGCCTATCAGGTCCGCGACGTGGTGAAGAAGAACGCGAGCGTGATCGATCCGCATCTCGATTGGAACGAGCAGTCGCCGTACCTGAAGCTGGTGGTCGATCAGTCGCGTGCCCGCGCGCTCGGCCTGACGCCGCAGGACGTCTCGCAGGCGCTGGCGATGCTGATCTCCGGCGCGCAAGTCACCACGGTGCGTGACGGCGTCGAGAAGATCGGCGTGGTCGCGCGCGCGGTGCCGAACGAGCGGCTCGATCTCGCCCGGATTGGCGAACTCACCATCACGGCGCGTAGCGGCATGGCGGTGCCGCTGTCGCAGGTCGCCAAGGTCGAGTATTCGCACGAGGAGCCGATCCTGTGGCGCCGCAATCGCGACATGGCGATCACCGTGCGTGGCGACGTCGTCGACGGCGTGCAGGCGCCGGACGTCACCAACGCGATCTGGCCGCAGCTCGAGAGCATCCGCGCCAATCTGCAGCCGGCCTACCGGATCGAAGCCGGCGGCGCGATCGAAGAGTCGACCAAAGGCAATGCGTCGATCTTCATCCTGTTTCCGGTGATGGTGATCGCAATGCTGGCGCTGCTGATGATCCAGCTGCAGAGTTTCCCGCGGCTGCTCCTGGTGTTCCTCACCGCCCCGCTCGGCATCATCGGCGCCTCGCTCGGCCTCAATGTCGCCTCCGCGCCGTTCGGCTTCGTGGCGCTTCTCGGCCTGATCGCGCTCGCCGGCATGATCATGCGTAACGCCGTGATCCTGGTCGACCAGATCGAGAGCGACGTCGCGCACGGCTCGACCCGGCGCGAGGCCATCGTCGAGGCGACGGTACGCCGGGCGCGACCGGTGGTGCTGACCGCGCTGGCGGCGATCCTGGCGATGATCCCGCTGTCGCGCTCGGCGTTCTGGGGCCCGATGGCGATCACCATCATGGGCGGCCTGTTCGTCGCCACCTTCCTGACGCTGTTCTATCTGCCGGGCCTGTACGCGCTGTGGTTCCGCAACAGCCTGGACGAACGGGGCAAGGTCGCCGAGCCGGATCTTGCGCCGCAACACGGCACCGCTGGGCCGAACGCCTTTCCGCTTGCCGATGCGGCGGAATAATTGAATATCTTGGCCCGATGACGCTCGTTTCTGAGAATACCGAAGCCGACATGCGGCACCGCATCCTGGTGGTGGCCGAACGGCTGTTCCGTGAGATCGGCTACCAGAAGACCACGGTGGCCGACATCGCCAAGCTCCTGCAGATGAGCCCGGCCAACGTGTATCGCTTCTTCGATTCGAAGAAGGCGATCCACAAGGGCGTGGCGCGGCATCTGATGGGCGAGGTCGAGCAGGCGGCGGTCGCCATCGTCCATGCGCCGGGGTCGGCGGTACAGCGGCTGCGCGATCTGCTCACCACCGTGCACCGGATGAACTGCGAGCGCTACATCGGCGACGCCAAGCTGCACGAGATGGTGGCGATCGCGATGGAGGAGAACTGGGATGTCTGCATCGCCCATATGGAGTTCATCACCGGCACGATCGGCGAGGTGATCGTCCAGGGCGTGGCCAGCGGCGAGTTCAAGGTCGCCGATGTGCCGCAGGCGGCGAGCTGCACCTGCGCCGCGATGATCCGGTTCTTCCATCCGCAGATGATCGCGCAGAGCTTCACCAAGGAGCTGCCGAAGCTCGAGGACATGATCGATTTCGTGCTGGCGGCGCTCGGCGCCGGCCGGCGCGCCGACGCGCAATAACAACAAGGACATCCCGCGTGAGTGATCTGCATTCCTACAGGCCCGCGAACGGCCACGGCCTCAAGCACGACCCGTTCAACGCGATCATTGCGCCGCGGCCGATCGGCTGGATTTCGTCCTGCGATGCCGAGGGCCGCGTCAACCTCGCGCCCTACAGCTTCTTCAATGCCTTCAACTACCACCCGCCGCTGATCGGGTTCTCCTCCACCACCTGGAAAGACACCGTCGCCAACATCCAGCGCACCGGCGAGTTCGTGTGGAATCTGGTGACGATGGATCTGGCGCAGGCGATGAATGCCACCTCTGCCAGCGTGCCGCATGAGGTTGACGAATTCGCGCTCGGCAATCTCACCAAGCTCGACAGCGAAATGGTGAAGCCGCCGCGGGTTGCCGAGAGTCCGGTGTCGTTCGAATGCAAGCTGTCGGAGATCGTCCGGCTCAAGGGCGCCGACGGCGTCGAAGTCGACGCCTGGCTGACGATCGGCGAGGTGGTGATGGTGCACATCGACAAGCGCCTGATCGAAGACGGCGTCTATCAGACCGCCGCAGCGCGGCCGATCGTGCGCGCCGGCCGGCGCGGCGACTATTTCGAGATCCGCCCCGACGCGATGTTCGAGATGGTCCGGCCGGCCTGAACTGCTTTCCGAACTCCGGCAAAGAACTTCGCTTACGTCATGGCCGGGCTTGTCCCGGCCATCCACGCCTTTTCTAAACTCTATATACCTGTGTGACCCGTTGACGGCGGATGTTTTCAGTAGTTCGATTTCATTTGGATGATCGATTCGGCCATCGAATAAGTCGATAGCTGTCAATTAGGGAAAACGCATCATCCAATCAGTCACGTTGGGAGACACCTTGGTGCCACCCAAAGTGCGAAGCTTTTGCCAGTGCTCGGGTGCGCCTTGATGCTCGCCTGATGTTGGCGGGTGCTTGCAGGTCCACGATCGCAGCAACCGCTTACGCCTGCCGGCCTATTGGGCGGGGCACAACACCCGGTTTTGGGTGATTGGGAAATATTGCCCGAAAGGAGGCGTGTCGGGCCTTTAGAACTTCAGTGCCGTCCTCGGCCACTCCTAATGTCACCAGCGCATGCTGGCTCTCGGCGCCGGTCTGCATATGGGCAGACGAGCGGCGGAATAACCGCCTGACAGAAGGAGCCGATGCCATGGGCAAGATCCACGGCAAAAGGCCCAAAGACGTGTTTGTTCATTCGTATCCGCGTTGGAGAAACGGTAAGAGGCATAGGGTGCCCTCTGGGCGCCGGTCCAATCGCCTCACCACCAGCCTGCGCAGATCGAAAGACCAACTCGACTTTGGGTTCTGACCTTATCAGCCCCGGGCTGAGAGGGGTCCGGGGACGGCGCTGATCCTTGTTTACGTAGAGAACCATCAAATCAGGTGATGGCACGCCACGCGAGTTAGCGTCCCGTGCCAAGATCGAACAGATCACGTCTCAACGTCCCGCAGTGCGGGAGCCCTACCTCTAGTCTGTTCGGCGGCGATAAGTCTCGCTCACCAAAGGCGGAAACTGCGCAAAGAGCGGTTTCAGCTATTTGGAGAGCATTGCCTATTAGCAATGGTGTAAGGGCACCCACTTTGGAGTCCGTGCCCTGAGATCGAATAGGACGGATCGACCCCGCGATCTTCGAACTATTCGACGGCAAGGAGACTTGCTCACCAGGGTGAGTGGATCTGACCGATCCAGTCGCCCGAAAGCGAAGCTATCCCTGGCGTTCTAGCGCTAGTTTTCCAAAAGCCCGGCCTTGTGCCGGGCTTTTTCATTCAAGGATCAGGAGGCTTTGCCGCTGATACGGCACACCTCCAAAAGCCCTCAAAATTAGTTCCGAGGCCGCACGGCGCACTGGTCAACCAACGACCAGATGCGCCGTCGCGCGTGGCGTTTGCGTTCCGTTCAACCTCAGAAAGGAACTGCCCATGATCGCAAATGGTCGCATTTGGATTGAGCCGTACTATCGCATTCGCGATGGGAGGCTGCAGCATGTCCGAGGCCACTGGCGGCGGATGCCGTTCGGTCGCAGATCAGCAGCCGTGATTCCGTTTCTGTTTCCGAGTCCGCCTGTCGCGTAAGGAAACTAGGTTGGTCTGATCAACATCGCCGTCGGACGAGGTCATTCGCCCGGCGGCTTTTTCTTTCTGGCTCGCTTTGATGCCGAGATATTGAAGGGCGCGCGCCTCGTCTGAAATCAGACGGGCGCCACGCTGGACGTTCGCAAGGACGTGATCCTTCATTTCGCTGGTGGTCGCACAAGCATAAAATCCCCTCTTCTGCGTTTCCGTCAGCAAGACGTGTGTGCCTGGCTGACGATCGGCGAAGTGGTGATGGTGCACATCGACAAGCGCCTGATCGAAGACGGCGTCTATCAGACCGCCGCAGCGCGGCCGATCGTGCGCGCCGGCCG
>NZ_QUML01000004.1:0-208191 GCF_010907025.1 Rhodopseudomonas sp. BR0G17
CCCGAATCCCCCGCCATAGCCGCCCCCAAATCCGCCCTGCGGGGCGAACGCGGCGCGCAGCCGGTCGGTGAGGTCCTGGCGATAGTGCTTGCGGACGATTTCGTCGCGGATTCCGTTGGATAGCTCGTTGATCCGGGCCTCGAGCGCCGCGCGCCGCTCCGGGGTGGCGAACATTCCGCCCTCCGCCTCGCGCGCCCACAACATGTCGGCGAGCGGCCGCGCCGCACGGATCACCTCCTCGACCGCGAGCCGGCCGCCGGCGCGGGCGAGATCGTCGGGATCCTGGCCTTCCGGCAGCAGCGCGAAGCGCAGGCTCTTGCCGGGCTTCAGATGCGGCAGCGCCAGATCGGCGGCGCGATACGCCGCCTTCTGGCCGGCGCGGTCGCCGTCGAAGCACAGGATCGGCTCGTCGGCCATCTTCCAGAGGTGCTGCAATTGCGCTTCGGTCAGCGCGGTGCCGAGCGGCGCGACGGTGGCGGGAAAACCGGCGGTGACCAGCGCGATGACGTCGACATAGCCCTCCACCACGATCACCGCGCCGCCGTCGTGCGCGGCTTTGCGCGCGGGCGCGTGGTTGTAGAGATTGTCGCCCTTGTGAAACAGCGGCGTCTCCGGCGAGTTCAGGTACTTCGCCGCGACGTCCTTCTCCAGCGCACGGCCACCGAACGCAATCACACGGCCGCGGAGATCGGTGATCGGAAACATCACGCGATCGCGGAATTTGTCGAACGGCACCGGAATATCAGGGCCCGCCGACAACAGCCCGGCCTCGATCATGTCGGGCACCGGCACGCCGTGCTTGCCGAGATACTCCTTCAGCGCGTAGCGCTCGTTCGACGCGTAGCCCAGGCGGAACTTGACCTGCGTGCCCGGCATGATGGCGCGATCGGCGAGATAACCGCGGGCGCGGGCGCCGGCGCGCGAGGCGAGATTGTCGGCGAAGTAATTCGCCGCCAGCTCCATCACGTCGTACAGCGATTTGCGGCGCTGCTCCTGGCGCGCGGACTCCTGCGTCTGCACCGGCAGTGCGACGCCGGCCATCGCCGCGAGCCGTTCGACCGCTTCCGGGAAATCGACACCCTCGGTCAGCATCACGAAGTCGAAGATCGAGCCGTTCTTGCCTGAGGAGAAGTCGAACCACGCCTGCTTCTCGTCATTGACGAAGAAGGACGGCGTCTTCTCCTGCTGGAACGGTGACAGCCCCTTCCACTCCCGCCCGGCCTTCTTCAGCTTGACGCGACGGCCGACCACCTCCGACACCGACAGCCGGGCTTTCAGATCGTCGAGGAACTGCGGCGAGAAGCGCATGGGCTCGGGAGGTTTTAGGGGCTTCAGCAAACAGCGCTCACCAGCGGCGCCAACCGACCATGGATATAGGCTCACGCGAGGTGAAGACGAGGTTGCGCCGAATTGTCCCGGCTATCCACAGCGCAAACAGAGATGAATCCTCGCCAACGCCGACGTCTCGAAGGATGAGAGCCCCATGGACCAGCCCCGCCACCCATGGTTCGAGACGACGCTTCGGGCCTCCTCACCATATGAGGTTGTGCCCGCGTCGCGATCCGACAAGAACCAGGACCACCTAGCGCTCGGACACCGGGGGTGACGGGATCTCTGCGAAGATTTCCAGCAGGTTTCCGTCGGGATCCCGGAAAAACAGTGTTCGGTGTCCAAAGCTCTGGTCCATCGGGGGCGATAACAATGCGACGCTCTTTTGGGCAAGCTCAGCAGCGCATCGATCGACCTCGGCCAGAGGTACGCGAAACGCCAGCTGAACCGATGCAATGCCTAACGGGATCGGAGGATCTGCAGCTGTCAACCTTGGTTTGGCGAGCGCAAGGACGTTACGATCGTGTCCCCTGGTGTGGTGTAGCTGGCGGCGGGTCACCGCGATGGCCTGGTGGGTCCGGGCCGGTCAGCTGGCGAATGCCGGGAGGCTGACGGCGGGATCATCGCCGATCGGGGCGATGGTTTCCAGCGTCATGTAGCGGGCGCGCTGCACCGCCCATTCGTCGTTCTGTTCGAGCAGGATGGCGCCGACCAGGCGGACGATGGCGTCTTCATTGGGGAAGATGCCGACCACTTCGGTGCGCCGCTTGATCTCGCCGTTGAGGCGCTCGATCGGATTGGTCGAGTGCAGCTTGGTGCGGTGCGCCGGTGGGAAGCTCATATAGGCCAGCACGTCGGTCTCCGCTTCGTCGAGGAAGGCCGCGAGCTTGGGCAGCTTCGGCCGCAGCTGATCGGCGACCCGGCGCCATTGCGCCTGTGCGGCGTCGGCGTCGTCCTGGGCGAAGGCGGTGGCGATGAAGGCGGAGACGACGCGGCGTCCGCTCTTGCCGGCGTGGGCCAGGACGTTGCGCATGAAGTGCACCCGGCAGCGCTGCCAGGTGGCGTTCAGCACCTTGCTGACCGCGGCCTTGATGCCCTCGTGGGCGTCGGAGATCACCAGCTTGACGCCGCGCAGGCCGCGGCGGGCGAGCTTGCGCAGGAACGCGGTCCAGAACGTCTCGGCTTCAGAGGGGCCGATATCGAGCCCGAGAATCTCGCGCCGTCCATCGCTGTTGACGCCGACGGCGACAATCACCGCGACCGAGACGATGCGGCCGGCCTGGCGGACTTTGACGTAGGTGGCGTCGATCCACAGATACAGCCAGTCGCCCTCGATCGGTCGGCCGAGAAAGGCCTTCACCTTGCCGTCGATCTCCTCGCACAGCCGACTGACCTGGCTCTTGGAGATGCCGCTCATCCCCATCGCCTTGACCAGGTCGTCGACCGAACGGGTCGAGACGCCGTGCACATAGGCCTCCTGGATCACCGCGGTGAGCGCCTTCTCGGCCATCCGGCGCGGCTCCAGGAAACCGGGGAAGTAGCTGCCCTTGCGCAGCTTCGGGATCCGCAGTTCGACCGTTCCGGCCCGGGTCTCCCAGTCCCGCTCCCGATAGCCGTTGCGCTGCGCCAGCCGCTCCGGCGTCTTCTCGCCATAGCCGGCGCCGGTCAGGCTGCCGACCTCCATCTCCATCAGTCGCTGGGCGGCAAAGCCGATCATCTCGCGCAGCAAATCGGCGTCGGGGGTCTTCTCCACGAGCGCGCGCAGGTTCATCATGTCGTCGGTCATCGGTGAAATCCTCGGTCAGGTTGGTGTCGCAACCCGATCCTACCGGAGACATCGCCGATGACCGCCGCTCGCTCGCTACGGCGCTATGGGGCGCGCTCGCGAGCGGCTCCGCTACCGCCCAGTTACACCACTTGGGGGGACGCGACCGACGTTACCGCCGACCCGATACTCCACCCAGTTCGGGGACAGCTCCCGAATCAATGAAAACCCAAGCAAATCACCATAAAATGTCCGCATCGCAGGCATGTTGCGAGCGATAACGGCCGTGTAGTCGATCGCACAAATCTGAGACAGGGCGGATAGGGGATACTGCTTGAGCCCTCCAATCTGGAGCTTCCCGGTGTCACCGAACGCCCCTCGCTCTGGAGCGATCTCACATGAAGCTATGTCGTCTTCATCAAAAGCAGTTTCGGCAATCGCGTAGGGCGGTCCGTCGTACCAACTTGTGTCGTCACCGCGATCGAGACGTATCGCTGTGATCGTACGTGTGCCGATATCCGTGCATCGCCATCGTCCGGCTTCCGTCACAAACTCCAGCCCAATTCGAAAGTCTGAGTGGTTCATAAAATGATCTGCCCGGATGCGGAGCGGGTACTATTTGCGTCGCCCGTGTCAGCCTCTAGTTGTCAGCTATATCAAAGCTACTTTAGCGCGAACAAACTAGGTTGCACACGCATGTCATCACCTCGCAATATTTCGCATTGCGGCATAGTCGATACCCTTGTAAACCCGCGACAATTCGCAAGCGGAGCCGGTTTGATCCAGCTCATTGCTGCACCGCGCAAGCGGGATTGAACTGCCGCACCCTGCGCAATGCGGGGGAGTCGGGGGAGAACGATCAGCCAAGGCTTAAAGGGCTCACCCGCGTCGCTTCCGAAGTTCTGGAGCGTCGCGTTCGAACGATAAGGAGCCAGATCATGGCTAATTGTGCCCATTGCAATGCGCAGATGACGTCGCTCGGCGTGGAAGCCATCGACGGGGTGTACGAGATCCATTCCTGGAAATGCGACGACTGCGGCCACGTGCTCGATATCGCCACCGCTTCGGTCGAAGCCTATGACTTTCCGAGCTTCTGCCTCACCGAGCCGGGCGATCCGGATTGGCTGACCCTGCTGCCGCTGGCCGCCAATGCGCGGATCGAGCTGCACCTTACCGGCTAGAAGTCTTCAGGCCCTTTCAGCCGGAAAACGCTTCCGGCTGAAACCGCCCCGTTTCGATGCGCGGTAGCCGCGCCACATCCCAATTGTAATAGTACACGAACGCGTCGAGCTCGGTGCCGCCTGCCAGCGTCACGCGGGCGATCTCGCGCCGGTACTCCGCGCGCTGGTCGCGCGGCCCGCAGCCTTCATAATCGTCGAGCTGCGTCAACACCTCGTCCGGCCGATGCAGCCGGAACACTTCGCCGTGAACGCGGTCGGCCGGATCATCCGACGGCACCAGGCCGGGATAGTGCCGCACCAGATACAGCCGACCCGGCATCGAAGCTGCCCCGAGAAACTCCGCATTCGACGACAGCAGCCGGGCCATCGGATGGTCGTAGCCGCGCATCAGCGTGCCGTAAACGAACAGACGATCGGACATCATTCACCGCAACTTCAGCAAGTCGGGCCGAAGCTATCCAAACGTCGGCGGGATGTCATGCCCGGTTCGTGACGGCGAAGTTCAATCGTCTCGACGCCGCGCCGGCGAATCCGCTACCGATTCGGTGGGGCTCGGACGACAAAAGGCATAGGCAGGTTGGGTGATGGACGGCGTGCGCGATAATTTCCTCAGCCTCGATGCCGGAGAGCCTCCGGTGATCGAGCGCAATCAGAACGGACAATCGCCGTTCCTGCTGGTGTGTGACCATTACGGCCGCCGGATCCCGGCACAGCTCGGCGATCTCGGCCTGCCCGAAGCCGAACTGACGCGCCACATCGCCTGGGACGTCGGCATCGCAGGCGTCGCCGAACGGGTGTCCGACGTGCTCGGCGCACATCTGATCGCGCAGCGCTATTCGCGGCTGGTGATCGACTGCAATCGGCCGCCAAGCGCCGAGAGTTCGATCCCGCTGGTCAGCGAGGCGACGACGATCCCCGGCAACGACGGACTGACTCGCGAGCATGCCGCGGAGCGGCGGCGGCTGATTTTCGATCCGTATCACCAGCGGATCGAGGCGGCGATCGAAGATCGGCAATTATCCGGCCAGCCGACCGTGCTGCTGGCGTTGCATTCGTTCACGCCGGTGTATCACGGCATGGCACGGCCCTGGCACATCGGCACGCTGTATCAGGACTGCACCGTGCTGCCGCCGCTGCTGCTCGCCGAGCTGCGGCGCGAGCCGGACCTGGTTGTCGGCGACAACCAGCCTTACGCGGTCGCCGACGGCACCGACTACACCATTCCGGTGCACGGCACCGCACGCGGCCTGATCACTTCGGGCATCGAAATCCGCCAGGATCAGATCACCGACGAGGCCGGCCAGGTGGAATGGGCTAGCCGGCTCACACGCGTTCTGAGCGCGATCGGCGACACGCTGCGGCAACAGTAGGCGCTGCGATAGCGGCACCACCGCAACCTCGCTGATTCATTGCGAGCCACGGCGAAACAATCCAGATGCGCCGAGCCCTCGGGAGCCGGATTGCTTCGTCGGCTTAGCCTACCTATGACAAGGCAAAGGCCGCGCCTTACTTCGCCCGGCTGAGCGCAAGCCAGACACCGCCGCCGATCATGAAGCCGCCGGAGATCCGCGACAGCAGCCGCGTCCGGTGCGCGGAGAACATCGTGCGGGCGCGGCCGGCGAGCAGCGCGTAGATCGCATCCGTCATCGCCGCGATCACCATGAAGGTGACGCCGAGCAGCGCCACCTGCGGCACCGTCTCGCGCTGCATGTCGACGAACTGCGGAATGAACGCGCCGAAGAACACCAGCACCTTCGGATTTGCCAGCAGCACCAAGAAGCCCTGCAGGAAGAAGCCGCCGCGCGGCGGAGGCGGCGGCTGATCGGTCGACAGACCTTCGACCGGCTTCCGGATCAGGCCGATGCCGAGCCACACCAGATAGGCTGCGCCGAGAAACCGTACCCAGTCGAACCAATAGCCCATCGTCGCCATCAGCGTGGTGAGACCGGCAGCGACCAGCGCGATCACCAGACCAAGCCCGAGCTGCGCACCGGCGATGTTCAGCAATGCTGCGCGGGTGCCGTGACGCAGGCCGTTGGCGATCACCAGCGTCACCACCGGCCCCGGCAGCAGAGCGAGCACGATGCAGGCGGTGACGAAGGTCAGGTACATTTCGAGAGACATGGCATTCCCATTCACGCAACGATTCCAGCCGAGACGTTAGCAGCCCTGCGCGACTGCGACGACTGGCGAAAAGGCCGCGTCGCTGCTCGGTGTTGACACGCAACCTTTTGGTTGCCTATTATCGCCGCCATGGATGAGGTCTTCAAAGCGCTGGCGGATGGTTCGCGGCGCGCCCTTTTGGACAGGCTCCACGCCCGTAACGGGCAGACGCTGAGCGATCTCTGCAACGGCCTCGCGATGACGCGGCAGGCCGTGACCAAGCACCTTGCGATTCTCGAAGCAGCCAATCTGGTCGCCACGGTCAAACACGGCCGCGAGAAGCTCCACTACCTGAACCCGGTGCCGATCCACGAGATCGGCGACCGCTGGATCAGGAAATTCGAGCGCGGCCGGCTCGCCGCCCTCAGCGACCTGAAACGCAAATTGGAGACGCGCGATGAGTAAGCCGGAATTCGCCTACGTCACCTATATCCGCACCACGCCGGAGCGGCTGTGGCACGCGTTGACCGACGCCGATTTCACCCGGCGCTACTGGATGGACTGCACGCTGCGCTCGGACTGGACGGTCGGTTCGGAAATGACGATGGAGCGAGGTGGCGAGATCAAGAACCGCTGCACCATCGTGGAGTCCGATCCGCCGCGTCGGCTGGCGTACAATTGGGTCTCGGTGTGGGACCCGGCGATGCGCCAAGAGAAACCGTCCCGCGTCACCTACGAGATCGGGCCGCAAGGAGATCTCGTCAAGCTGACGGTCACCCACGAAGACTTCGACGAAGGCAGCGCGACATTACCGAGCATCAGCTTCGGTTGGCCGATGGTGCTGGCCAGCCTGAAGAGCATTTTGGAGACCGGAGAGCCGCTCCCGTTCGCCGCCCCGGCGCATGCCGCCGCGGAAGCCGCTCATGTGTCAGCGTAACCGCAGACGGAGCACAGCATGACCGATGTCAGCGGCTGGGTGCCGCACCGGACCGGCCGGCGATCCTGTCGTCGCTGAAGAGCCGGCTGGAAACCGGTCGGGCCCCGCGGAAGATGATCGCCGCGCTCCGGCGCGTCGACGTCACCGTCCCCCGCGCGCCGGAGTGAGACCGGCGCGTGTCGATCAGGAGGGCGTCAGCCTGTGGCGGCGCGCTTCGGCATCACCACAACGTTGCTGGTCTCGGACTCGCTCTCCGGCATCTCCGCGGCGACCGGCGCAACGATCTTTCGATACAGATGCCAGGTGGCATGACCGAGTACTGGCAGCGTCACCACCAGGCCCAGGAAATACGGCAGCGCCGAGAGCGCCAGCAGCACGACGATGGTGGCGGCCCAGCCAATCATCGGCAGCGGGCTCTTCACCACCGACCGAACGCTGGTCACCATCGCGGTGACGAAATCGACATCGCGATCCAGCAGCAGCGGGAACGACACCACCGTCAGCGAGAACAGCACCAAGGCCAGACAAGCGCCGACGCAATTGCCGACCGCGAGGAATACCAGGCCCTCGTTGGTGGTGAGCACCGCGGAGATGAATTCCTGCAGGCTGCCGAACGACGCGCCGACCCCGAGGAACAGCGCGATCAGCAGCCGGACCTGGTACATCCAGATCACGAACAGGAACAGCGTGACGAACGCCATCCAACCGAGTTCGCTGCGGCTGCGCATCAGGCCGATGATCTGCATCATCGACGGCCGCCTGCCGGCCTCGCGCTGCCGGCTGACTTCGTAAAGCCCGAGCGCAACGAACGGCCCAAGCAGCGCAAAGCCGGCGCCGAGCGGATAGGCCAGATACACCATATGGAAAGCCGTCAGACAGGCGAGGATCAGCAATCCGCCCGCTGCATAGAACGCGCCGAAAGCGAGGCCGTAGAGCGGCGCGGCCTGAAAGTCCCGCAGCCCCTGACCCAACGCTTCCGCAATGTCGCCGATCGTGATCGGCCGCACCACGGGATCAACCTTACCGGAGATCGACATGGTCGCTCCTCCCTGGTTCGTGGGCATCGTTCGTTATTAGTTGCATGTATTAAGGCGCGGAGTTCGACGACCGTCAATCAGCTTGGTAGCAAGCCGACCAATGCAAGCTATGCGTCTCGATTAGTTCCCGCCGCATCGCACAACTAACTCGCGTCGCAATAAGCGCGAAATTGGCCACTCACCGAGGCATTCGAACGGGTTTTGGCAATCTCGCCGTCCCCCCCTCCGCTGCCAGCGCGGTCGTCGAACCTCCTTTCACACCGTCGTGAACACTCGGACGAGCGAATTTTGTGTCGAGATCGCTGCCTCTGATCGCGGGGATCCTCTGCAGTTTCCGAATGGAACCTGTTTTGCACTGCAGTGTTGCTTCGGCTGGCGCGGCGATGCCGCGCGCAAGAGCGTTTTCCTCATGAGCACCTTGGACAGCCCCTCCTCCGCCAGTTCCGATTTCGCGGATCGCGACCGTCATTCTGCAGATGCCCGGCCTGAAGCGGCGCCTGCGCCGTCGCGATCACCGGCTCTCCCTCCGACCGAACAGCGACGCCGCGACGACGACACCCGCGACCGCCCCGGCAGCGAATCGGACCGCCGCGCGAACTCACCCGGCGGCCTTAAAGCGCTGATCGGTGGTCATCCAGTGGCGGCCAGCATCGGGGCGGTGCTGATCATCGCAGCGATCATCGGCGGCATTTTGTGGTGGCTGCATGCCCGCAACTACGAGAGCAGCGACGATGCTTTCATCGACACTCGCACGGTGCTGATCAGCCCACAGGTGTCGGGCGCGATCACCGGCGTCAACGTCACCGACAACCAGGTGGTCAAGGCGGGTGAACTGCTCGCCACCATCGACCCACGCGACTACAAGGCCGCGGTCGACCAGGCCGCCGCGCAGATCCTGCAGGCGCAAGCTTCCATCACCGATATCGAGGCTCAGATCGGTGCGCAGCAGGCGCAGATCCAGCAGGCCAATCAGCAGGTGCAGGAAGCGCAAGCCGCGCTCACCTTCGCCACCGATGAAAACCAGCGCTATCAGGAACTGGTACAGAAGGGCGCCGGCACCGTGCAGCGGGCCCAGCAGGCCGAGTCGGATTTCCGTGCCAAGAAGGCCGCGCTCGACGCCGCCAATGCCGCCAAGCTCGCCGCCGACCGCCAGATCGACGTGCTGCGCGCCAAGGTCGAGCAGGCCAAGGCCCAGCTCCAGGCCGCGCAGGCGCAGAAGGAGCAGGCCGATGCCAATCTGCAGCGCACCGAATTGCGCGCGCCGACCGACGGCCGCATCGCCAAGCTGACCGGCGCGGTCGGGGCGCTGGCCTCGCCGGGCCAGGCCATCATGGTGTTGGTGCCGCTCGACGTCTGGGTCACGGCCAATTTCAAGGAGACGCAACTCGAGCTGATGCGGGTCGGGCAGCCGGTCGACATTCACATCGACGCCTACGGCAAATCTTATCCCGGTCACGTCAACAGCATCCAGGCCGGCAGCGGCACGGCGTTCAGCCTGCTGCCCGCCGAGAACGCCACCGGCAACTACGTCAAGGTGGTGCAGCGCGTGCCGGTGAAGATCACCTTCGATCAGCCGCCGGATGTCGAGCTCGGCCCCGGCATGTCGGTGGTGCCGCGCGTCACCGTGCGGCCGTAAGGCTCTCGCCATGGCCGACAGCGAAGGCGAATATGGCGGCGCCAATCCGTGGCTGATCGCGGTGCTGGTGTCGGTCGCGACCTTCATGGAAGTGCTCGACACCACCATCGCCAACGTCGCGCTGCGTTACATCGCCGGCGGCCTCGCGGTGTCGGGCGACGAAGCCTCCTGGGTGGTCACCACCTATCTGGTCGCCAACTCGATCGTGCTGTGTGCGTCGGGCTGGATCGCTCAGATGTTCGGCCGCAAGAATTTCTTTCTGGTGTGCATCGCGCTGTTCACGGCGAGCTCGCTGCTGTGCGGCTTCGCCTGGAATCTGCAATCGCTGCTGGTGTTCCGGATCCTGCAGGGGCTGGCCGGCGGCGGCATGACGCCGGTGGCGCAGTCGATCCTCGCGGCGGCGTTTCCGCCGGCCAAGCGCGGCCAGGGTTTTGCGCTGTACGGCATCGCCGTGGTGGTGGCGCCGGTGGTCGGCCCGACGCTCGGCGGCTGGCTGAGTGATAACCTGTCATGGCACTGGTGCTTCCTGATCAACGTGCCGGTCGGTGTGATCACACTGGCGCTGATCTACCTGATCATTCCCTCCTCCGAAAAGCAGCGGCAGGAGCGCGAGAAGCTATGGGCGAAGGGACTCAACTTCGACATCGTCGGCTTCGTGCTGGTCGCGACCTTCCTCGGCGCACTCGAAGTCGTGCTCGACCGTGGACAGGTCGACGACTGGTTCGGCTCGACCTTCATCGTCACCTTCGCGATCATCTCTTCGGCGGCGCTGATCGCCTTCGTGCCGTGGGAGCTATCGCGGGAGCGGCCGCTGATCGACGTCAGGATGCTGACCGGCCGGCAGTTCGGCACCTGCTTCGTGATCATGCTGGCGACCGGCGCGCTCTTGATCGCCACCACCCAGATCGTGCCGCAGCTGCTGCAGGAGCGGTTCGGCTACACCGCGACGCTGGCCGGGCTGGTGATCTCGCCCGGCGGCCTCGTGACGATGGTGACGATGGTGATCGTCGGCCGGCTCGGCGGCTCGGTACAGCCGCGCTGGCTGATCGCGCTCGGCGCCACCATCGCCGGCGGCGCGATGATCGACCTCATGCGGATGTCGCCGGACGCCGACTACTGGTTCTTCGCGCTGTCGCGGATCTATCTCGGCATCGGCCTGCCGCTGATCTTCATCCCGATCACCACCGCGTCCTACGATGGCATCCCGCCCGACAAGACCGATCAGGCCTCGGCGATGATCAACCTCGCCCGTAATTTCGGCGGCTCGATCGGCGTGTCGATCAGCCAGACCGTACTGGCCCGGCGCGAGCAGTTTCATCAGAGCCGGCTGAGCGAACACGTCGGCTCGTGGAATCCGGTGCTGCACGACACGCTGGCGCAGATCCAAGGCTATCTCGGCACTCAGAACGCAACCGGCAGCAAGTCCGGCAGCGCGATGGCGGTGGTCGGACAGATGGTCGAAAACCAAGCCGCGCTGCTGGCGTATCTGGACGTGTTCGTCGCGCTCGGCCTGATCGCCGCCGCGATGATCCCGCTGGCGCTGTCGCTGCGCAGCGTCGACCGCAGCGCAAAGCCGGCGATGGGGCATTGAGAGGGGCGCGAGGTGGCGCGAGTCCGTCGTTGCAGCCTTCAGCCTCACGCATCGTCATTCCGGGGCGCCGCGGAGCGGCGAACCCGGAATCTCGAGGAGTTCATCCGGAGCGAGCGCCGCGCGTAGCAACTGCGGGATTCCGGGTTTACGCGCTACAGCGCGTGCCCCGGAATGACGGTGCTAGTTGGCGACTAACCCGTCAGCGCCGCCTTCACCATCCCGCTGGCCTTGCCGAAGTCCATCTGGCCGGCATATTTCGCCTTCAGGGCGCCGATCACCTTGCCCATGTCCTTGATGCCGGCGGCGCCGGTTTCGGAGATAGTGGCGGCGATCGCGGCTTTGACTTCGTCGTCGGACATCTGCTGCGGCAGGTAGGCCTGGATCACGGCGATCTCGGCGCGCTCCTGGTCGGCGAGTTCGGCGCGGCCGCCCTTGTCGTACAACTCGACCGATTCCTGGCGCTGCTTGATCATCTTCTGCAGCAGGCTGAGCAGATCGCCGTCCGACAGCGGCGGCTTGCCCTGGCCGCGCGCTTCGATGTCGGCGTTCTTGATGGTCGAGTTCACCATCCGCAGCGTCGACAGCTTGCGCTCGTCCTTGGCTTTCATCGCCTCTTTAACGGCGTTGTTGATGTCGTCGCGCAGCATGTCGGGCTCCTTCGTATTCGATGCGTCATTGCGAGGAGCGAAGCGACGAAGCAATCCAGAGGCCGCGAAAAGAGCCTGGATTGCTTCGCCTTCGGCTCGCAATAACGGAAAATGGCAAATCTGCCGCTGATGTAGGCGGTTCAGCCGGCCGAAACAACTCTAGTTCCGCAGCCAGTCCGCCAGCGCGGCGGCGGTGGCGGCGGGCTGCTCGATCTGCGGCAGGTGACCGCAATCGGGGATGATCACCAGCCGGGCGCCGCTGATGCCTTCCGCCATTTCCTGCGACAGGCTGTTCGGAATGGTGGTGTCCGTGTCGCCGGAAACCACCAGGGTCGGACAGCCGATTGTCCCCAGCGTGGGCCGGGAATCGGCACGGGCGATGATCGCCCGCTGCTGGCGGACGAAGCCGGCGGCGCCGACGTCGTCGCCCATATCGTGGACGATCCGCTGCAGCGCGGCGTCCTCGCGGCGCGACGGGTGGACAAAGCCGGGATACAGCTCGTCCAGCACCGCGTGCAGCCGGCCGGCCTCGGCTTCCCCGATCTGCCGGGTGCGGCGCTCGGTGGCTTCCGGACTGTCGGGCCGGGCCTGGGTGTTGATCAGCGCCAGCTTGGCGACCCGGTCCGGCGCCTGACGCATGATCTCGAACGCGATGTAGCCGCCCATCGAATGCCCGGCGAGCGCGAACCGCGCCGGCGCCTCGGCGAGAATCCGCCGTGCGATCGCCGCCATGCTGTCGTCGCGGATGTGGTTGGCGACCGTCACCGGCGAGCCGCAAGCCCATAGCGCGGGGAGGATCGGGGCGTAGATCCGTGGCGAGCCCGCCAAACCTGGCACCAGCACCACCGGCAATGATGTGTCCATTCAAGCTCTCCCCGCGCACGATTCTGCCCCTGCGCCCGCCGCGGAGCCTAGGACAGCCAAATTCCCTGTCAAATCTCGTCCAAAAGCGAACAATTGGAGGGGGGCGGCGCTTTGACGTCGGCAACGCCCGCGACTATGTAGTGCGCTCATGACCAATTCAGCATCCCATCCCGCTTGGCCGGACCACAAGCCGACCGCGCTGCTCGTGCTCGCCGATGGCACCGTGTTCGAGGGCTTCGGCCTCGGCGCAGAGGGCCACGCCGTCGGCGAGGTCTGCTTCAACACCGCGATGACCGGCTATGAGGAGATCCTCACCGATCCGTCCTACGCCGGGCAGCTCATCACCTTCACTTTCCCGCATATCGGCAACGTCGGCACCAACGACGAGGATATCGAGACGGTGAACATGGCGGCGACGCCCGGCGCGCGCGGCGTGATCCTGCGCAGCGCCATCACCGATCCGTCGAACTATCGCTCGGCGCGCCATCTCGACGCCTGGCTGAAGGCGCGCGGCATCATCGGCCTGTCGGGCATCGACACCCGCGCGCTGACCGCGCTGATCCGCAGCAAGGGGATGCCCAACGCGGTGATCGCGCATTCGCCGAACGGCGAATTCGACCTACACGCGCTGAAGGAAGAGGCCCGCGAGTGGCCCGGCCTGGAAGGCATGGACCTGGTGCCGATGGTCACCTCCGGCCAGCGCTTCACCTGGGACGAGACGCCGTGGGCATGGGGTGAAGGTTTCGGCCGGCAGGACAAGCCGGAGTTCAACGTCGTCGCGATCGACTACGGCATCAAGCGCAACATTCTGCGGCTGCTTGCCGGCGAAGGCTGCAAGGTCACCGTGGTGCCTGCCACCACCTCGGCCGAAGACATCCTGGCGATGAAGCCGGACGGCGTATTCCTGTCGAACGGCCCGGGCGATCCGGCTGCCACCGGCAAATACGCGGTGCCGGTGATCCAGAAGGTGATCGAGACCGGCGTGCCGACCTTCGGCATCTGCCTCGGCCACCAGATGCTCGGCCTCGCGCTCGGCGGCAAGACCGTGAAGATGCATCAAGGCCACCACGGCGCCAATCATCCGGTCAAGGATCTCACCACCGGCAAGGTCGAGATCACCTCGATGAACCACGGCTTCGCGGTCGACAAGTCGACCCTGCCGGCCAACGTGCAGCAGACCCACGTGTCGCTGTTCGACGACTCGAACTGCGGCATCGCGCTGGCCGACAAGCCGGTGTTCTCGGTGCAGTACCACCCCGAGGCCTCGCCCGGCCCGCAGGACTCGCACTATCTGTTCCGCCGCTTCACCGATCTGATGCGCGCGAAGAAAGCCGCCGCGTAACCGCGGCGGCCTTATTCATATCATCCTCTCGACTTGTCATTCCGGGGCGCGAGCGTAGCTCGCGAACCCGGAATCTGATCCGGGCACAGTCACCGCTAGATTCCGGGCTCGCGCCTGTCCGCGCGCCGCGGAATGACGGGTATCAGGCGGGTGACGAACGCGGGAACGCCCGGCGCGACGTCACGTTATCTCAGCAAGCTGATGATCCTTCCCTGCACGCGCTGGAGACGCCATGTCGCTTGCCCGCGACCAGATCAAACCGCTTGCGCTGGTGTTCGATGACGACGGGCTGATCCCGAACAACCCGCTGCCGTTACTGCTCTATAAGCACGCGGTCGACATCGGCGGCCGCGATCCGGAGCAAGCGATCGAGGATCTGTTCGAACGCAATGGTTGGGGCGATCGCTGGCGCAACGGGATTTTCGATTACCAGCACTATCACGCCACGGTGCATGAGGCGCTCGGCGTCGCGCGCGGTCGTGCGATGGTGCTGTTCGGCGGCGAACAAGGCGAGGCGATCGAGTTGACGCCGGGTGACGTCGCGGTGCTGCCGGCCGGCACCGGTCATAAATGCCTATTCGCCAGCCACGACTTCTCCGTGGTTGGCGCCTATCCGCCCGGGCCCAAGATGCAGGTCACACGTCCCACCCCGGACAATTATCGCAAGGCGCTGCAGACAGTTCCGAAGGTGCCGCTGCCGAAGACCGATCCGGTATACGGCAAGAACGGGCCGCTGCTGCGGCTGTGGGCGAAGTAAGCGGTAGGGTTCGTCGCACAGCGTCACGGGACGTTGGCACCTCTCCCCCGGGCGCGGGGAGAGGTCGACCGGCGCAGCCGGTCAGGTGACGGGGCGTGTCCACGAGGCCGAGAGTCGAAGATAAATTGAAGCTGCAACATCAGTGCGCGTGTCCCCCTCTCCCCGCAAGGGCGGGGTGAGGGAGTTCGCGGTGCTGCGGGAAGGCTATCTCTGGTAGCCTATTCAACGACGGCCTCTTGTAACGGCCGTCGACGCTTACGCCTCGTTGGCGCCTTCCTGGCGGGTGGCTTCGAACAAAAACCAGGTGCGCTTTTCGGTTTCGTCGATGAAATTCTCGAGCAGGCCGGCGCTGGCCGCATCCTTGCACTCGTCGACGATCTCGTGCGCCTTGCGCATTGCGGCTGCGACCTTCTTGTTGTCGTTCATCAGCTCGCGCAGCATCTCGCGCGGCGGCACGTAGTCGTCGTTGTTGTCCTGGATGGTCTGCAGCTTGGAGATATGGCTGATCGAGCGCAGCGTGGTGCCGCCGACCTTGCGAACACGCTCGGCGAGCTCGTCCGTGGTGGCGAGAATCTGCGCCGACTGTTCGTCGAGCAGCAGATGATAATCGCGGAAGTGACGGCCGCTGATATGCCAGTGGAAATTCTTGGTCTTCAGATACAGCGCAAACGAGTCGGCGAGCAGGCCGTTGAGCGCAGTCGAGATCTTCTCCACCGATTGCGGCGGCAGGTCGGTCGGGGTGTCGAGTTCGGGGGCGACGGAGGCGGATTTGGCTTTGGTCACGATGAAGCGTCCTGCGGTGATGCGGTTGACGGAGGGTGAATGCAACGGTCAGGCGGGGCGGCCGCAGCCCGGTCGATCCAAGCCGGTTCCGAAATCACGGTCTTGGATGTTTCGGCTGTGCATTGGTGTTTCCCGCGAAACACGTTAGACCCCTCATCAACGCGCTGCGTCCGGTGGCGTTCCATTCATGGAACAGCCATGCGAAGACAGCGGCACTGCACCGATCGGCCGTGATTTGGCCGCGTTCGGCCTGGTTCGGCGGGTGTTTCGGGGTCACGGGATGGACGACTGGATCGACTATTACGACTCCACCCACACGATCTATGTCAGCAAACGCCATCGCGACGTGCATTTTGCCGAGATCGCCAGGGACATCATCGACTACATCCCCTCTCCCGGTGCAGTGGTGCTGGACTATTCCTGCGGCGAAGCGCTATCGGCGCCCAGCGTCGCGGATGCCTGCGGCAAGCTGATCCTGGCGGAGCCCGCCCCCGGGGTGCGCGGCCGGCTGATTGCCCGCTACGCGCTCAACACCAAGATCCGGGTGCGGTCGCTCGACGACCTGCGCACCATGGCTGACGGGTCAGTCGACCTCGTGGTGATGAATTCAGTGGCGCAATACATGAAGCCGGCCGAACTCGACCAGGCCTTCGCGGTGATCCGGCGGCTGCTGTCGCCGCCCGGCAGCCTGGTGCTCGGCGATATCCTGCGGCCCGAAGTCGGGATGCCACGCGATGTGCTGTCGCTGCTACTGATGGCGCGCCGCCACGGCTTCATGAAGGACGCGCTGTGGGGACTGGCGCGAACCGCGCTGTCCGACTACCGCGAGCTGCGCACCAAGATCGGCTTGCAGCGTTACAGCGAGGCCGAAATGCTGGCCAAACTCACCGCCGCCGGCTTCATCCCCCGCCGCGCCGACCGCAACATCGGCCACAATCCGTGGCGGATGACTTTTGTGGCCCGGAAGGCGGAGTAACTGGCGGGTCGCGACCACTTGGAGCTCACTGCCTGGTGCGCCCTCACCCCACCCCTCTCCCGCAAGCGGGAGAGGGAGCAAGCAGTGCTCGGGGAGGTTCTCCGATCAAGTACATTTAGATTCGCGAGACAGCCCCAATCTCTTGAGTGCAAGCACGCGCTTTTCACGCCTAGCGCTGCCGCCGGCGCAGCGAACTCCCTCTCCCGCTTGCGGGAGAGGGCTGGGGTGAGGGCGACGCGGGCACAGACGGAGTGCCGCGCTACACCACCACGCTCAGCCGTTTCGCCGCCCTTGTGATGCCGGTGTAGAGCCAGCGGGCGCGGCTGTCCTGGAACGCAAAGCTCTCGTCGAACAGCACGACGTCATCCCATTGCGACCCCTGGCTCTTGTGCACGGTGAGCACGTAGCCGTAGTCGAACTCGTCGTAGGGCTTGCGCTGATCCCAGCTGATATCTTCGATGCCGCCGGAGAAACACTCCTGACGTACCGAGACTTTGGTGAGGCGGCCGCCGAACTCCTCATCGGGCGTCACCCGCATGGTGATGATCTTGGTCTTGATAGGCGACCGCGACTTCACCCGCCACAGCCCGCCGTTAAACAGCGCCTTCTTGCGGTTGTTGCGCAGGCACACCAGCTTGTCGCCGCCGACCGGAAACGGATCTTCGATGTTCAGCCGCTGCCGGAAACGCGCGTTGTAGGCGCGGCGGGTGTTATTGCGGCCGACCAGCACCTGATCAGCATCCATCACGCGCTGCGGATCGAGCTGATCGCGCGTCACCACCTCGGTGTCGCCATAGCGGCCGCGTTCGAGTCCCCTGCCCTCGCGCACGTCCATCGACAGCCGGACGATCGGATCGTCCTGCGCCTGACGGTGAACTTCGGTCAGCATTACGTCGGGCTCGGCGTTGGTGAAAAAGCCACCGCCCTGGATCGGCGGCAACTGCGCCGGATCGCCGAGCACCAGCAGCGGGCAATCGAACGACATCAGGTCGCGGCCGAGCTCTTCGTCGACCATCGAGCATTCGTCGATCACGATCAGCTTCGCTTTCGACGCCGGCGCGTCGTCCCACAGCTCGAAGCTCGGCTGTTCGACGCCGCTCTCCTTGGTGCGGTAGATCAGCGAATGGATGGTGGAGGCGTCGTCGCACCCCTTGTTGCGCATCACCAGCGCCGCCTTGCCGGTAAAGGCGGCGAACTTGACCTCGCCATCGACACCTTCGGCGATCTCTCGCGCCAGCGTGGTCTTGCCGGTACCGGCGAATCCGAACAGCCGGAACACCAGCGGTGTGCCGTTGCGGCCGGGCTTGGCTTTGAGCCAGGCGCCGACGGCTTTCAGCGCCTCGTCCTGGACAGGGGTGAAGGTGGTCATGGGCTTTCGGAACTGGCGCGGGGCGCCCCGCGACTCGGCTGGCTGCAAGCTAGCGTCTGGGGGCGGCAGTGCAAGTCGGAGGGGCGTGGTGGCTGGGGGCCCTTCCTGCAGCGCCGCAGCCGTTTGCCGCGGCCGTTCGGCTTTGGCCGCCTTGCCGCCGGCACGATCCTGCGCCAATGCTCGCACCTGCGGCCGCATGGCCGGCGATCCTAAAGGCGAGCGATGAAGCGGTTCGGGATGTTCATGTTCTACGTGGTCGGCGCGCTCGCCTGCGGCTACCTCGCGCTGTACGCCTACGCGATGCTGACCACGCCGAAGTTAACGCCCGGCGATCCGATCCGGATCTTCCGCAACCCCGACGCACCGAAATATTCGTGATCTCAATTGTTGTCATTCCGGAGCGCGCGACGCGCGAGCCCGGAATGACGGTGGACGGGAGCTGGTCTCTTGAGAGAGCGCCCCTCTCCGCCCCACCTCCTTTCAGGAGGAGGGGCGGAGGAGAGACCTTCCAGAGGGGGCCGGAGGCTCTCTTCAGGGTCGCGGAAACACGAATATGGCGCTCAACCCATCGACACGAAGGCGCGGGGCTCGCCGCCGCCGGCGGGCGGGATCGGCAGGCCGCCGTCGGCATATTCGTTGAGCTTGTTGCGCAGCGTGCGAATCGAGATGCCGAGGATGTTGGCCGCATGGGTGCGGTTGCCGAGGCAGTGCTTCAGCGTCTCCAGGATTAGATCACGCTCGACGTCGGCCACGGTACGACCGACCAGCGCGCGAGTGACCTGCTCGGCCGCGAAGGTGGCATGCGCCACCGCCGGCGGGGTCTTGGCTTGATCCAGCCGGTCACCGTCCGGCGTGATGATGGCTTCTGGGCCGATCTCGTCGCCCTGCGCCATCAGCACCGCGCGGTGGATGGTGTTTTCCAGTTCGCGAACGTTGCCCGGCCAGCGATTGGTGGTGAGCACGCGGCGCGCTTCGGCCGACAGCGGCCGCAGCGGCACGCCATTGGCGTCGGCGTATTTCTTGGCGAAGTGCTGCGCGAGTTCGAGGATGTCGGCCGGCCGCTCGCGCAGCGGCGGGATCTTCAGATTGACGACGTTGAGCCGGAACAGCAGGTCCTCGCGGAAGGTGCCTTCGCGCACCGCTTCCGAGAGATTGCGGTTCGAGGTGGCGAGGATGCGGATGTCGACCGGCACCGGGCTCTTGCCGCCGACGCGGTCGATCACCCGCTCCTGAATCGCGCGCAGCAGCTTGGACTGCAGACGCACGTCCATTTCGGAGATTTCGTCGAGCAGCAGGGTGCCGCCGCTGGCTTCTTCGAACTTGCCGATACGGCGGGCCACGGCGCCGGTGAAGGCGCCCTTCTCGTGGCCGAACAGTTCGGATTCCAAAAGGTGTTCGGGGATCGCCGCGCAGTTGATGCTGATGAACGGCTTCTTGGCGCGATTGGAACGGCTGTGGACGTAGCGCGCGAGCACCTCCTTGCCGGTGCCGGACTCGCCGGTGATCATCACCGAGGCTTCGGAGCCGGCGATCTGCTGCGCCAGCTTCACCACCTTGGCCATAGCGTCGTCGCGGTACACCAGCTCTCGGCTGTCGTTCGCCACCGCCGCCAGCACCGCGGCGATCAGCTCCGGATCCGGCGGCAGCGGGATGTACTCCTTGGCGCCGGCATGGATTGCGGCAACCGCGGCGCGGGCATCGGAGGCGATGCCGCAGGCGACGATCGGCACGTGGATGTGCTCGGCCTCCAGCCGCATCACCAGATCGCGGATATCGAGCGCGACATCGACCAGCAGCAGGTCGGCGCCCTTGCCGCCTCGCAACACCCGCATCGCCTGTTCGTTGTCGGCGGCGTGCGTGACCGACGCACCGTTATCGATCGCGATCTTGGTCGCGGTGGTGAGTTGGCCCTTCAGGGTGCCGACGATGAGAAGCCGCATGGATTGCTCCTAGATCTCCTGCCGCGCGAGTCCGCGCGCTTCGCGTTTAAGTGTCCGCCTTGATGATTTCCGTCATGGTGACGCCGAGCTTGTCCTCGACCAGCACGACTTCGCCGCGTGCCACCAGGCGGTTGTTCACATAGATGTCGATCGCCTCGCCGACGCGGCGATCGAGCTCCAGTACTGCGCCGGGTCCGAGCTTGAGCAGCTCGCCGACGTCCATCTTCGATCGGCCAAGCACGGCCGACACCTGCACCGGCACGTCGAACACCGCCTCGAGATCGGCGGCAACGCGCGAAATCTGTTCGTCTTCCTGGTAACCGACGTCGGCCAGCGGCGGCGCATCGGCACCGTTGAGGTCGGGAAGCGGCACCTGGCCGTCATTGTCGCCCATGTCTCACCTTCCTCTTGTCATCGGCCGCTGTTGCGCGATGCCATATAGCGGCCCACCAATTCGTCGATCTTGGCTTCGACGGTGGCGCGCTCCAGCACCACGCCGCCGTCGGCCCATTCGATCTTGCAGTCGCCGCCGGCGATTTCCGGATCTGCCAGCAACACCAGACGGCCTGCGAAACCGCTCTGCTTGGCGAGCAGCTCGATGCGCTCGCGCGCGGCCTCGTACACAGCGTCATTGATCCGCACCACCAGATGCGGCGTCGCCACCAGATGGCGGAAACATTCGCCGACCAGCGCGGTGATCTCGGCGAGCGGTTCGGCGGCGATCAGTTCGCCGCACAGCTTGCGCGCCGCGGCAATCGCGACTTCGACCGCTTCGGTCTCCATCCGGGTTTCGACACCGCCAATTCCGCTGGCGATCACGTGCATCGCCTGCGCGACCTGCTCCAGCGCCATCGCACTGCGCCGCTGCGCCTCGACTGAGGCTTCGTTCTGACCGGCGGCAAATCCGTTCTGATAGCCGCGCTGCTCGGCGGCGGCGACGGCCTGCGCCAGCTCGGCCGCGGCGATCGCCTTCTCGCGGGTCTTCTCCGGTGCCCCGAAATCGTCGTTGAACAGAAATTTCTGTGCGGGAGCGGCCATCAGTACACCAGTTCGTCGTCGGCGCGGTTCTTGGTCAGCACGATCTCACCCTTGGCGGCGAGATCCTTGGCGAGGTTGACGAGCAGCGCCTGCGCCTCGTCGACGTCGCGCAGCCGCACCGGACCGAGCGCGGCCATGTCGTCCATCAGCATCTTGCCGGCGCGCGACGACATATTGCCGAGGAAGAAGCCGCGGACTTCTTCGTTGGCGCTCTTGAGCGCGATCGCCAGCTTGTCCTTGTCGATGTTGCGCATCAGCGTCTGCGCCGAGCCGGCATCGAGCTTGACCAGATCGTCGAAGGTGAACATCAGCGCCTTGATGCGCTCGGCGGACTCGCGGTTGTCCTCTTCCAGCGAGGTGATGAAGCGGGTCTCGGTCTGGCGGTCGAAATTGTTGAAGATTTCGGCCATCACCTCGTGGGCGTCGCGGCGGCGGGTCTGCGACAGGTTGGACATGAATTCCGAGCGCAGCGTCTTCTCGACGCTCTCGATCACTTCCTTCTGCACCGCCTCCATCCGCAGCATGCGGTTGATGACGTCGAGCGCCATGTCCTCCGGCAGGATCGCCAGCACCTTGGCGGCGTGCTCCGGCTTCAGCTTCGACAGCACCACGGCGGTGGTCTGCGGGTACTCGTTCTTCAGATAATTGGCGAGCACCTCTTCGGAGACGTTCGAGAGCTTCTCCCACATGTTGCGGCCCGCGGGGCCGCGGATTTCTTCCATGATGCCGGTGACGCGGTCGGCCGGCAGATATTTCTGCAGCAGCCGCTCGGTGGCGTCGTAGTTGCCCATCAGCGCGCCGGAGGCCGACATCCGCGACACGAATTCGAGCAGCAGATCTTCGACCGTTTCGGGCTCGATGGTGCCGAGCGTCGACATCGTCATCGACAGCTCGCGCACTTCTTCGTCGTCGAGCAGTGACCAGATCTTGCCGCCGTATTGTTCGCCGAGCGCGAGCATCAGGATGGCGGCGCGCTTCGGCCCGCTCAGCGGCTTGCTGGGCGCGCGGCCGCTCTGACGCTGCGCCAACGTCGCAACGACGGAGGCGATGTCATCCTGACTGGTTGCTGGGACGGGCGCGTCGGCCATGGCGGATTAGGTTGCGGGTTCGGCCAGCCATTGACGAATAATGGCGGCGGTTTCGTTGGGATTGCGTTCGGCGAGTTCGCCGACCCGGTGCACGGATTGGGCGTGAACCTGGCCCTGCACCTGGGCGATATCGATCATGCTGGGCACGCTGGCCGGTACCGGCTGACCATCGGCGCCGATCTGCGGCACGGTGCCGTCGGCCAGCGCCGGCAGGCCGCCGACCGCTTCCGGCGCCGGCTCGGCGGCGAGGATTCGCTTCACCAGCGGGCGGATCACCATGAACAGCACCACCAGGCCGAGCAGGAACATCACCCCGAGCTGGATCATGTTCATGATGTCGTCCTTGGTGAACTGGAACATCCCCATCAGCCCGGCCGGCTCCGGCAGCTTCTCGATCTGCGGCGCCTCGGCGAACTTCAGATTGACCACTTCGATCTGGTCGCCGCGCTTCTGGTCGAAGCCGATCGCCGAGCGCACCAGCGCGGCGATGCGGTCGAGCTGCTCCTTCGGCCGTTCGGCGTAGACCAGTTCGCCCTTGTCGTTCTTGGTGTAGGCGCCGTCGACCAGCACCGCGACCGACAGCCGGTTGACGCGGCCGGCTTCAGTCACCTCGGTCTTGGTGACGCGCGAGATCTCGTAATTGTTGGTCTCTTCCGACTTCTTGCTGACGTCGCGGGCGCCGGCGCCCTGGCCCTGGTTGGCGCCGGGCAGCTCGTTGTTGACGGTGACCTGGCCGTCCGCTGCCGAGGTCGCGGCGGACTCTTCCCGGGTCTGGCTCGACCGCAGCACGCGGCCTTCGGGGTCGAACTTGTCGGAGGTCTGGGTGATCTTGTTGTAGTCGAAATCGGCTGAGACCTGGACGCGGGCGCGGCCGGAGCCGACGACCGAGGACACGATGCCCTCGATCTGATTGCGCATCCGCTTTTCGAACGCGGCGCGGCGTTCGTCGCTGGTGGCGCCTTCGACCTGCTCCCCGCTGGCCGAGCCGTCGGCCAGCAATTGGCCGGCTTCGTCGACGATCGACACCCGCTGCGGCTTCAGGCCGTTGACGGCAGAGGCGACGAGGTGGCGGATGGCACGCACCTGCTGCGGCTCCAGCGCGCCCCGCACACGCAACACGATCGACGCCGACGGCTCCGGCGCCTCCCGCGAAAACAACGGCCGCTCCGGCAGCACCAGATGCACGCGCGCCGCCTGCACCCGATCAATCGCCCGGATGGTGCGCGACAGTTCGCCTTCGAGCGCGCGCAGATGATTGATGTTCTGAACGAAGCTGGTGGTGCCGAGCGCGTCCGACTTGTCGAAGATCTCGTAGCCGACGCCGCCGCCCTTCGGCAGGCCGCCTTCGGCGAGCTTCATCCGCAGCCGCGTCACTTTGTCCTTCGGCACCATCAGAATGGCGCCGTCGTTGCGCATTTCGAACGGAATGCCCTGGCGCTCCAGCTCCTTGATGATGCTGGAGGAGTCCTCAACGCTGAGATCCGTATAGAGGGTCGTCATCTGCGGCTGCGACACCCGCATGATGACAAAGGCGAAGAATCCAACCAGCGCAACCGTGACGGCAATCATCGCCATCAGCCGGGCGGCTCCCAAGCCTTTGAGAAAACCCAACAGATTCTGCAAGAAACGCCCCTCGGATGCGCAGCACGACCGACCGGCGGGCTCAGCCTCCCCGCACGGCTAGGCAAATCTTGCCTATGGGATGGTTTCCATATGGTTAACGAGTCTTAACGGACTGCAAAAACCCTTGAAAATACTGAAAGCCGGCTTCCCGAAACGGGGCCGGCTTTCGTCAAATCGTCAAAACCTGGAAAGGATTTGTTTACTGGCGATACTGCTGGATTCGCGTTGTGCGCAGGCCGGCCAGACCGTGATGGTCGATCGAGAACTGCCAGGACAGGAATTCGTCCACAGTCAGCGTATATCGGCTGCACGCCTCCTCGAGGGAGAGCAGACCGCCGCGGACGGCAGCGACGACTTCGGCCTTCCGGCGGATGACCCAGCGCTTGGTGCCGGGTGCAGGCAGGTCCGCGATCGTCAATGGGCTTCCATCGGGCCCGATCACGTATTTTACCCTCGGGCGGTGGGGCTCTGTCATGGCGTACTCACAACTCGCAAAGCACTCAACTCACACGATTAACCTAAGCGAGCCGGCTTAAAATTTGCCTAAGCGAGCTACAGGATTGTTCAGGTTGGTGTTAGTAAAGCGGTAACGAATGGCCGCCGCCCAGAACGGCTCAAAACGCCCGGCCTGATGTGATTACGTGGTTGGCCGACAATCCGAAGGTTCGGCTTTCGAAGCAGCGATCGATCGTCTAGTGCTGACAGCATGAGTGACGACAGCGCGCCGGCAACGAAGCCCACCACCAACTCAAGCGTGATTGCGAGCGACAGCTTGCATGCGGTCGCACTCGACGACTCCACACTCGCAGCAGTCGATCAGTGGGCCGCGAGCCGGTTGCTGTCGCGGGCTGAGGCGCTGGGGCGTCTGGTGCAACTGGGGCTCAGCATCGCGCCGGGGGCGCGGCCGCCGCTGGCGATCGCGCCGGACCGCGCCGTCGAACTCGCCGCGTCACAGATTCACGCGCTGATCGATGCAGAAGCGCCGCCGGAAGAGCGCGACCGGCGGATCGCGCGGCTGGTCGAAGGACCGCCGGAATTCGTCGAAGCGCGGGTCGACCTGCCGCGTCGCCGCGCCACCGATCTACTGACGGATGACAACTCCGTGTTGCCGCCACCCGCGCCCGGGACGCCGCAGCGCCGCGTTACGGATCGATCAGCACTCCCGGATTGAGTATCGCCTGCGGATCGAGCTCGCGTTTGGCGGCGCGCAGCGCGGCGGCGAACAAGTCCGGCCGCTGACGGTCGTACCATTTGCGATGATCGCGCCCGACCGCGTGGTGATGGGTGATGGTGCCGCCCGCCGCGATCAGCGCATCGCTCGCCGCATCCTTGATCGCCTGCCATTGCTCGAGCAGCTCGCCATGCCGGCCAAGCGCATGAAAAGAGAAGTACGGCGCCGGCCCGTCGGGATAGACGTGCGTAAAGCGGCAAGTGACTTCGCCCTTGATCCCAGTCGCATCAAGGATCGCCTGCTCGGTCGCCGACTTGACGCTGTCGTGGAAGCTCTCGAACCGCTCCCAGGTAATCGACGTCTCAAAAGTGTCATTGATCAGCCCGGCGGGGGTCAGGAATTCGCGTGCATAAGGCATCCGGATGAAGGCGTTACGCCACAGCCCGGCGGCGCCTTCGAGATGCGCTGACGCGGCTTCCGCCTCCTCCTTGGTGCCGCCGTGATCCGCGCAGCATTCCAGCGCCCGCGCCATCCACGGCTCGACCGGATGATCGCCGCTCTCGAACGCCAGCACCATGATGGCAACGCTGCCGTCGGCAGCACCGGTGTTGTACGCCTCCTGCGGATCGAGGATGCGGCAGTTGGAAGGATAGAGGCCAGCCTGGGCGACCGCGCGAACTGCGCGCGCCGCAGCGAAGAAGGTCGGGAAGCGCACGGACGCGCCGGCGCGAAACGTCGGGCGCGATTGCAGCCGCATCCATGCCGCCGAGATCACGCCGAGGATGCCTTCGGAGCCGACAAACATCCGGTCCGGACTCGGGCCGGCGCCGGAGCCCGGCAACCGTCGCGTCTCGAGCACGCCGCGCGGCGTCACCACACGGACGCTTTCGACGAAATCGTCGATGTGGGTGTAGAGGCTGGCGAAGTGACCGCCGGAGCGGGTCGCGATCCAGCCGCCGAGCGTGGAATATTCGAAGCTCTGAGGGAAGTGCCGCAGCGTGACATTGTGCGGCTTGAGCTGCGCTTCCAGTACCGGGCCGTAAGCGCCGCCCTGGATCAGCGCCGCGCGCGAGGTGGCGTCGACCTCCAGCACTTTGCCGAGATGACGGAGGTCGAGCGTCACCGCCGCGTTGTAGCGGCTGCCGTCGACCCGGCATTCGACGCCGCCGCACACCGAGGAGCCGCCGCCAAACGGCGTCAGCGCCGCACCGGCGCCGCCGGCCCAATCCATCACCGCGGCGATCTCGGCCTCGTCACGCGGATAGGCAACGACGTCGGGCGCCGCGTCGTAGTCGCCGGCCATGCCACGGACGTAATCCGGATAGGATTTGCCGTAAGCATGGGCGGCGCGGTGATAGACGTCGACCGCGCAAATTTCCGACAGCGATTTCGGCGGCACAATCCGCGGCTCGCGGAGCTTGATGTCGTCGAGAGGTACGACACCAACAGTGTCGAAGCTGTCGCGGCCGAACTTCGCTTTGTACCGGCCGAGCACGAAGGCCTGCTCGGCCTCGGTCATCCCCTCGCCTTCCCGACCCCAGCCGTAGTGCTTCAGCCGCGCGCCCATCGTCGACCTCCCGGTTGTCGCCGGCGAGGTACCGATGCCGCGCCGATCGGCGGGTAGTGTGACGGGCAATGCCGAGGCCGGCAAGCCGGCTTGGCTCAGCTCGCAGCGTCGCGCACAGGTACCACCAGGATGTCGCGCTGCAGGCGGCGCAAGACCTCTTCGGTCACGCTGCTGAGCAATAGCCGCACTGCACCACGCCGCGCATGGGTACCGATCACCACCAGATCCGGCCTCAATTCGGTGGCGGCCTCGATAATATCGGTGGCGGGGCCCGCCCCCTCCTTGACCACGGTCGAGTAGTCGACATCGTCGAGCTGCAGCGGCTCGAGGAAGCGCACCAGATCACGCACCGCATCGGTGCGAGTGTCGACCAGATAGTCATCGAGGCTGGTCTTATCGACACCAGCGTAATTCAGCATGCCAGCCGCCGCGGCGTCGTAGACGTGCATCACGATCAGCTTGGTTCGCTGCAGCAGGCCGAGCCGTCGCGCGGTCTCCAGCGCCTGAGCCGAGCAATCGGTCAGGTCGACCGGCGCAAGGCTTTTGGCATAGGGCAGCGCCGGGTCGAGATTGGCCATCAGCACCGGCACGGTGCTGTTGCGGATCACCCGTTCGGCCGTGGTGCCGGCGAAGATGTCGCGCAGGAAGGCGCGGCGGTGGCTGCCGACGACGCACAAATCCGCACCATGCTGGTGGGCGGCACGGACGATGGCGTCGAACGGCGTGCCGAGCAGCACCAGCGGCGTGCATTCGAGGCCAGCGAGATAAGTGTGTTCGCGGATCGCGTCGGCGAGCGCGGACTCGGCGAGTTCGACCTCGACGGCGACGATGTGCTCGGGCTGATCGTCATCGACCACATGGGCGATCACCAACCGAGCGCCGCTCTGCCGGGCGAGAGCTGCGGCGCGGCGCACCGCACGATCGGAGCGCGCCGAGAAATCCGTGGCAGCGAGCACCACTTTCAGGCCGAACATCATATCGGGACGGGGCAGTTCGTTCATGATGAACCTCGTCGTTACTAAGGGCCGCGTGACCACACGCGATGGAAGCGGCGTGGCGGCATGGTGCCGTGCGCGCCGCGATGAAGCCGGTTACGGCTCGAGACTGCGCAGCGCGCCGATCCGGCGCATTACCCATTTCTCGAGTTCGAGCACGATCATCAGCACCACGCCGGCGCCGATCACCACGGCGCCGTCGACCAGCGAGATCGGCGTGGTGGCGAACAGGCTGTGCATGAAGGGCGCGTAGGTGAAGGCGATCTGCGCGGCGATCACCACCACCAGCGCGGCCAGCACCGGCATGGTGCCGAGCGCGCCGCGCAGCGAGATCGAGCTGGTGTGCAGATAGCGGACGTTGAACAGGTAGAAGATCTCGAACACCACCAGCACGTTCACCACCATGGTTCGGGCGGTGTCGAGCGACAGGCCCTTGCCGAGCGCGAAGAAGAAGATCGCCAGCGCGCCGACCGTGAACAGGAACGAGACGAAGAAGATCCGCCACACCAGAAAGCGCGACAGTAGTGGCGCGTGCGCCGGCCGCGGCGGCCGCTTCATCACGCCCGGCTCCGGCGGCTCGAACGCCAGCACGAGGCCGAGGGTGACGGTGAGAATGAGGTTGATCCACAGGATCTGCACCGGCGTCATCGGCATGGTGAAGCCGAACAGGATCGCGACGATGACGGTGAGGACCTCGCCGCCATTGGTCGGAATCGTCCAGGCGATGACCTTGCGGATGTTGTCGTAAACGGTGCGGCCTTCCTGCACCGCGGCGACGATCGAGACGAAGTTGTCGTCGAGCAGCACCACCTGCGAGGCTTCCTTGGCGGTCTCGGTGCCCTTGTGGCCCATCGAGATGCCGACATCGGCCTGCTTCAGCGCCGGAGCGTCGTTCACGCCGTCGCCGGTCATCGCCACCACCGCGCCAGTCGATTGCAACGCCTGGACGATGCGCAGCTTGTGCTCGGGATTGGTGCGGGCGAACACATCGGTACGACGCGCCAGTTCGACGAAGCCGGAATCCGGTGTGCGGTCGAGATCGGCCCCTGTGACGACGTCGGGATGGTCGGTCAGATTGAGTTGCCGCGCGATCGCTTCTGCGGTCGCGGCGTGGTCGCCGGTGATCATCTTCACGACGATGCCGGCGGAGCGGCATTCGGCGATCGCTTGGATCACCTCGTCGCGCGGCGGATCGATGAAGCCGACCAGCCCCATGAATGCCAGCCCTTCGTCGAGATCGGCAAAGCCGAGCTGATCCGACGGCCGCGCCGGAGAACGCAGCGCGAAGCCGAGCACGCGCTCGCCTTCCGCCGCTGCACGCGCGATCTGCGCCGTCCAGAATTCCTGATCGATCGGATGCAACGCCCCGCCGGGGCCAACTTGCGTCGCGCACATCGCCAGCAGCCGTTCCGGCGCGCCCTTCACGAAGATCACCTGCGCACCGGAATCCGTGGCGTGGCGGGTCGCCATGAAGCGATGCTGTGCGTCGAACGGAATTTCGTCGGAGCGCTTCCACGCCGTTCGCTCAGTGTCGGGATCGAGCCCCGCCTTGATCGCAAGCGCGACCAGCGCACCTTCCATCGGATCGCCATCGACGACGTGATGGCCATCGACGTGACGGAGTTGCGCATCGTTGCACAGCAGTGCCGAGCGAACGAGCTGCATCGCCGACGCCACTGCTTCGGGGTTGTCCTTGCCATCGACGGTGAGATCACCCTTCGGCACATAGCCGGAGCCGCTGACAAGGATAGTGTGATCGGCGGTGACGATCCGGCGCGCGGTCATCTCGTTGCGCGTCAGCGTGCCGGTCTTGTCGGAGCAGATCACCGAGGTGGCACCGAGGGTCTCCACCGCGGGCAGGCGGCGAATGATGGCGTTGCGCTTGGCCATCCGCTGCACGCCGATCGCCAGCGTGATGGTGATCACTGCGGGCAGGCCTTCCGGCACAACCCCGACCGCGAGCGCCACCACGGCGATCAGCGCATCGGCCCAGGCATAGTCACGCACCAGCGTGGCGAAGGCGAAGATCGCCGCCGCCGCCGAGATCGCCACCCAGGTGAAGCGCTCACCGAACTTGTTGATCTGGGCGAGCAGCGGCGTCGCCAATTGCTCGACGCCCTGGATCATGGTGCTGATGCGGCCGATCTCGGTGCGCGCGCCGGTCGCGACCACGACGCCGAAGCCCTGCCCGGCCGACACCAGCGTGCCGGAGAATGCCATGCACAGCCGGTCGCCGAGCGGCGCATCCACCGCCGCGGGCTGGTCGTGCTTTTCCGAGGCCACCGACTCGCCGGTCAGCATCGCCTCGTCGATCAGCAGGCCGCGGGCGCGGGTGAGCCGCAGATCCGCCGGCACGCGGTCACCGGCCTCGATCATCACCACGTCACCGGGCACCAGCTCTTCAGCCGGCACCACAACGCGGTGGCCGTCGCGCCAAGCATGCGCGCGCGGCGAGATCATCTTCTTGATCGCGGCCAGTGCCTTCTCGGCCTTGTCTTCCTGGATGTAACCAACGATCGCATTGATCGTCACCACCGCGACGATCACCGCGGCATCGATCTGGTGGCCGAGGAACCCCGCCGCGACCGCGGCCGCGAGCAGGAAGTAGATCAGCGTGTTGTTGAACTGCGACAGAAACCGCAGGATCGCCGAGCGGCGCGGCGGCTCCGGCAGCGCGTTGGGTCCGTAGCTCTGCAGCCGGCGTTTGGCCTCGTCGGTGCTGAGGCCGCCGCGGTTGGTGGCGAGGCCAGTGAGGACGCGATCGGCATCGATCGCGTGCCACATCTCGTCGGACGCCTGATCGTTCGGGCCCTTGATGTCGGCTTGCAGCAGTTCGGTCATGGTGGGATCTCGACGTCTTCGGCTCGACAGAAACGCTGCGGCCCGGAGTCGGAACGCCTCCCTTGAAGAGATGCGTCCCTGGCCTCGGCTCCGTCCGGTCCCAAAGACGGGATCGGCCGCGCAGCGCGATGGGCGGAATCGGAGAAATGCCGGACGGCGGCGCCGCAGCGATCAGGCGAGGAAAGACTCAGCGCCTCGCGCCGTCAGACGACGGTTCGCTCGATCGGACTTGGCAACGCACGGAAATCGCGGCGTGGGACTACGCGGCTATCGGCGGCCGCAGCTGCGGCGGCTCGCTGCGATCGAGCATCGGCTCGGCCAGCGGCAGGTGCACGCGCGTGGTCTGATCGCAGCCGATGGTTCTGAACGACACCGGGCTCAGCGCATTGGCGCTGTCGGTGGTCATGATCTCCGGATCGTCACTGAGATTCAGCGGCGGCACCGGCGGCGGCGTCTTGACGAAGACAAGCTCAGGCCGCGGCGCCTCGTGGGCCGATGCGGCCGAGACGTTGCCAAGAACGAGCACAACGAAAGCGCAGACACAGATCGCCGCCTTGAGCCACAGGCGCAATGCAGCGGACGTCGTCCGGCCGTCGCTATATCGTTCAAACTGCATCGTCAGGAAGCGTACCCCATCTGGATCAGGAGTGACAAAGGTTAGCTGCCGGCGATTGGCCGTCACATTGACCTCTATCAAGGGGTTAGCCGTTTGGATGCGGCGGGTGGTCACAGCCGGCAGAAGGTCGCGGCGACTTTAGCCGGGTACCGAGACACCGCGCGCCAGCCTGTCGACGGCGTACGCGGGCGCTTTACCGTAGCGGCTCGGGCGCGCAGTACGGCGGCTTCCGCAAAGGCAGATTCATGACCGACTCCCCTCAGATTTCGCGGCCGACGCCGACGCTGGCGCAATTGCTCGACGCCGTGCGCTTCCTGACCATTCTGCCAGTACCGAGCGCCGACCGCGCGCCGGAGCCGGACTGGCTGATGCGGGCGATGACATTCTTTCCTGTTGTCGGCGTCGGCATCGGCGTGGTGTCAGCAGCGGCGATGATCGTCGGCACCTCACTGTTCGGGCCGACACTCGGGGCCCTCCTGGCGGTGACCGCCTCGATCGCGCTGACCGGCGCCTTTCACGAGGACGGCCTCGCCGACACTTTCGACGCGTTCGGCGGCGGCTGGACGGTCGAACGCCGGCTGGAGATCATGAAGGACAGCCGGATCGGCACCTACGGTGCGCTCGCGCTCGGCATCGGGGTCGCATTGCGGGTCGCGGCGCTGTCGCTGCTGCCGCTCTGGGCGGCGCTGGCCGCGCTGGTCGCCTGTCATGCGGCATCGCGCGGTGCTTCATGCCTGGTCGCGCACCGGATGAACTACGCCGGCAATACCGCGGCGATGAAGGCGAGCTACGCCGACACCACACTGCGCAAGGACGAACTGGTGCTTGGCGGGATCGCGGTCGCGCTCGGCGCGCTGCCGCTGCTGCTGGTGTCGCCGATCGCGGTGGTGATCGGACTTGCCGCAGGCAGCGTTCTTGCAGCCGCGATGGCCGGCTGGGCCAAGCGGCTGATCGGCGGCTATACCGGCGACGTGCTCGGCGCCAGCGAGCAACTATTCGAGATCGGCTTTCTGCTCGGCGTCGCGGCAGTGATTGCCGGATAGGTCGGTCTTTCAGGTCCCCGCGTCACTGCGAGGAGTAAAGCGAACGCAACAATCCCGAAGCTCGGTGTACCCGACTCCTGGATTGCTTCGCTTCACTCGCAACGACGGGGCCATAATCAGTGGCTGATCATCCACGGCCGCGCGGTGGGGAAGCCCTTGGCGCCGCTCTTGGTGCGGGTCTGCAGCCGGGCCGGCTTTTTGATCCCCGAACAGCAACTGCAGCCGGGCGCATGCTTGGCTTTGTATTCGCCGACCGTCATCGGCGCGTTGCGGCTCTTCTCGTTGGTGGCGTGTGCATTGCGCTGCGACGCCGGCATGCAGGAGAAGTTTGGCGCCGTGAGGATCACCCGCGGCGACGAGGTCTCGCAGGTCGGGCAGAGCTGCGGATCGTCGCATTCGGCCATCGGCCGCAGATCGGTGAACGGCCCGCAGGCGTCGCACATATATTCATAAACAGGCATCGTCGTTTCCCTTGCGCTGACGATTTGTTCGGACCTGTGCGATGGGAGCGGGGCGGAAAGAACGCCCCGTCCCGCTCCCCGTCGCGCAGGGAAGTCTGTGAGCTTCGGCCGTACCCTGCGTCATTGCGAGCGAAGCGAAGCAATCCAGTGCCTTGCACTGAGCTCATGGATTGCTTCGTCGGCTGCGCCTCCTCGCAATGACGTCAGGGCTGATCGGCCTGGCTCGGAGTTCTTACTTATCCGGCGAGATCGGCATCTGGACGTCGCCCTTGATCGCCTTCACCGGGCCTGCCGAGGTCGGCATCATGTCGAAGTCGAAGATCTCGGTCGGCAGCCACAGCGTGGCGCAGGCGTTCGGAACGTCGACGACGCCCGAGATGTGGCCCTGCACCGGCGCGGTGCCGAGGATCGAGTACGCCTGGGCGCCGGAGTAGCCGAACTTCTTCAGGTACTCGATGGCGTTGAGACAGGCCTGACGATACGCCACGGTGACGTCGAGGTAGTGCTGCTGGCCCTGCTCGTCGACCGAGATGCCTTCGAAGATCAGATAGTCCTTGTAGTTCGGCGTCACCGGCGACGGCTTGAAGATCGGGTTCTTGATGCCGTACTTCGAAACGCCGTCCTTGATGATGTCGACCTTGATGTGCAGCCAACCGGCCATCTCGATCGCACCGCAGAAGGTGATCTCGCCGTCGCCCTGGCTGAAGTGCAGATCGCCCATCGAAAGACCGCCGCCGGGCACATAGACCGGGAAGTAGATCTTCGAACCTCGCGACAGGTCCTTGATGTCGCAGTTGCCGCCGTGTTCGCGCGGCGGCACGGTGCGGGCGCCTTCGGCCGCAGCCTTGGCCTTGTCGTCGCCTTTGAGCTTGCCCATGTGGGCGGTCGGGCCGAACGGCGGATTGGCGAGGCCAGGCACGCGGGTCGGGTTGGTGGCGATCAGCGCGGTCTCACGCTCGTTCCACGCCGACAGCAGCTTCGGATCGGGCAAGCAGCCGATCAGGCCGGGATGGATCAGGCCGGCGAAGTTCACGCCCGGGATGTGGCGCGAAGAGGTGTACATGCCCTTGAAGTCCCAGATCGACTTCTGCGCCAGCGGGAAGTGGTCGGTGAGGAAGCCGCCGCCGTTCTGCTTGGAGAAGAAGCCGTTGAAGCCCCACATGCTCTCGGCCTTCGGGCCGATGTCGAGCAGATCGACGACCAGGAGGTCGCCGGGCTCGGCGCCCTTGACGCCGATCGGGCCGGACAGGAAGTGCACGATCGACAGGTCGATGTCGCGAACGTCGTCGGCCGAGTCGTTGTTCTTGATGAAACCGCCGGTCCAATCATAGGTCTCGACGATGAAGTCGTCACCCGGATTGACCCACGCGGCCATCGGAATATCCGGATGCCAACGGTTGTGGACCATCTCGTTGTCGTATGCGGACTGCGTGAGATCGACCTTAATCAATGTCTCTGGCATCGGAAGCTCCCCTTGTTACCAGTGGACGTGTGAAAACTAGACGGACAGATATTTCGCGACCTGCGCCTCATCGACGCTGGCGCGCGGCTCATCGCGAACGATTTCGCCGTTTTCGATCACCAGCACCCGATCGGCGACGTCGAGCGCGAAGCTCAGCACCTGTTCGGAGACGATGATCGAAAGACCTCGGCTGTCGCGGATGCGCTTTAAGGTGCGTGCCATCTCGCGAATGATCGACGGCTGGATGCCTTCGGTCGGCTCGTCGAGCAGCAGCACCTTCGGCTTGGTCGCGAGCGCGCGCGCGATCGCGAGTTGCTGTTGCTGGCCGCCGGACAGATTGCCGCCGCGCCGCCCCTTCATTTCGAGCAGCACCGGGAACAGCTCGTAGATGTCTGCCGGCACTTCGCTGTCGCCGGAGGCCGCAAGCCCGGTTTCGATGTTCTCCTTCACCGTCATGGTGGAGAAGATCATCCGCCCCTGCGGCACGTAAGCGAGTCCCTTGGCGACGCGCTCGTAGCTCTTCAGACCACCGAGCTCGATGCCGTTCATCGCGATCGAGCCCTTGCGCTGCGGGATGATGCCCATCAGCGACTTCATCAGCGTGGTCTTGCCCATGCCGTTGCGGCCCATGATCGCGACGATCTCATTCGGCGCGACATCGATATTGAGCCCGTGCAACACCTCGCTCTGGCCATAGGCGACGTGCAGATCGTTGATAGCGAGCATCGGGATCTCCTCTAATTGGCCGGAGCAACAAAGAACGGCATTGCGAGGAGCGAAGCGACGAAGCAATCCAGCGCAGTGCACGGAGCTGGATTGCTTCGCTTCGCTCGCCATGACGGGGGAGAGGCGGTGCGCATCAGCAACCTCCTAGTGGCCGAGATAGACTTCAATGACCTTCGGGTCGTTCTTCACCGTGTCCATCGAGCCTTCAGACAGGATCTGGCCCTGGTGCAGCACGGTGACCTTGTGGGCGATGTCTTCGACGAACTTCATGTCGTGCTCGATCACCAGCACCGAGCGGTCTTTGATGATGGTGTGGAGCAGTTCGGCGGTCTTGACGCGCTCGGACACGCTCATGCCGGCGACCGGCTCGTCGAGCATCAACAGGTCGGGGTCTTGGATCAGCAGCATGCCGATCTCGAGCCACTGCTTCTGGCCGTGGCTGAGCAGATCGGCGCTCATGCCGAGTTTGTCCTTCAGGAAGATCGCTTCAGCGACCTCCTCGACGCGCTCGCGCACCGCCGCGGTGCGTTTGAACGCCAGCGCGCCGAACACCGAGCGGCCCTGCGGATAGGAGATCTCCAGATTTTCGAACACCGTGAGGTCTTCGTAGATCGACGGCGTCTGGAATTTGCGGCCGACACCGGCCTGGACGATCTCGTTCTCCTTCATCTTGGTGAGATCCTTGCCGCGGAAGTGGATCGCACCGGAGGTCGCTTTGGTCTTGCCGCAGATCAGATCCAGCACAGTGGTCTTGCCGGCGCCGTTGGGGCCGATGATCACACGGATCTCGTTCTCCTCGACGTAGAAGGACAGATCGTTGACCGCCTTGAAGCCGTCAAACGAAACCGTGAGCCCTTCCACGGCGAGCAGGAATTCGGGCGGTTGATGGCCGATCAGCATGGTGTCCTCCTCATTCCGCCGGGGCGCCGTCGGCCACCCGGCCGAACGACTTGCCGCCGGTAGGATCCGAACCGGGCTTTCGCTTGGAGATCAGCTTGCCGAACAGCGGCTGGACGTAATCGCGCCAGATGCCGGCGAGACCATTCGGGAAGATCAGCACCACCGTGATGAACAAGGCGCCGAGACCGAACAGCCAGAGCTGCGGGAAGGATTCCGAGAGCGAGGTCTTGGCGAAGTTGACCACCAGCGTTCCGTAGATCGCGCCAAAGATCGACAGCCGCCCGCCGACGGCGGTGTAGATCACCATCTCGATCGACGGCACGATGCCGACGAATGACGGCGACATGAAACCGACGTTGAGGGTGAACATCGCGCCGCCGACCGCCGCGAACATCGCCGCGAGGCAGAACGCGAAGATCTTGAAGTTGGCGACGCTGTAACCGGAGAACCGAACCCGGTCCTCCTTCTCGCGCATCGCCACCAGGATGCGGCCGAGCTTGGAGTGACGCACGAACAGAGCCAGCAGGATCGCACCGAACAGGAACGCGACTTCGACGAAGTACAGCACGACCTTGGCGTGATCCGGACGGATGTCCCAGCCCTTCAGCGTGCGCAGGTCGGTGATGCCGTTGATGCCGCCGGTGTAGCCCTGCTGGCCGATGATCAGGATGGTCATGATCGCGGCGATCGCCTGGGTGATGATGGCGAAATACACGCCGCCGACCCGGCGCTTGAACATCGCCGCACCGATCAGGAAGGCGAACACCGCGGGCACCACCAGGATGGCAATCACCGTGACGGTGAGGCTATGGAACGGCTGCCAGAACCACGGCAGATGCGTGATCTGGTTCCAGTCCATGAAGTCCGGGATGCCCGGCGTCGACTGGATCTTGGTGTTCTCGACGCTGGATGCTTCCAGCTTGAGATACATCGCCATGCAGTAGCCGCCGAGGCCGAAGAACACGCCCTGGCCGAGGCTGAGAATGCCGCCGAAGCCCCAGCACAGCACCAGGCCGATCGCCACGAAGGCGTAGGTCAGATACTTGGCGACGAGGTTGAGGCGGAATACGTCCAGCGACAGCGGCAGGATCACCACCAGGAGCACGGCGAGGACGGCGAGGCCGAGCAGATCGGCACGACTGAGAAAGCGCGGGCTTTCCATGACGGAGGCTCCTGTTACTTGCGGACCTTGAGGGCGAACAGACCTTGCGGCCGCACCATCAAGATCGCGACGATGGCGAGCAGCGTCAGCACCTTGGCCATCGAGCCGGACATGAAGAACTCCATGGTCGACTGCGCCTGGGAGATGCTGAAGGCCGAAGCGATGGTGCCGAACAGACTGGCGGCGCCGCCAAACACCACGACCAGGAAGGTGTCGACGATGTAGAGCTGGCCCGAGGTCGGTCCGGTCGAACCGATCATGGTGAAGGCACTGCCCGCGATGCCGGCGATGCCGCAGCCGAGGCCAAAGGTGAAGCGGTCGACCCGCTCGGTGTTGATGCCGACGGCGCCAGCCATCACGCGGTTCTGCACCACGGCGCGAACCTGGCGGCCCCAGCGCGACCAGAACAGAACGTAGAAGACCGCGACGGTGATCAGCGCGGTCAGCGCCATCACAAACATGCCGTTGATCGGAATCTCGATTGAATCGGTGACCTGCTTGGAGCCGAGCATCCACTGCGGCAGCTCGACGCCGACTTCGCGCGCACCGAAGATCGACCGGTAGGCCTGCTGCAGGATCAGCGACAGCCCCCAGGTCGCCAGCAGGGTATCGAGCGGACGCTTGTAGAGATGGCGGATCAGCGCCCACTCCACCAGCATCCCGAGCGAGCCTGAGGCGATGAACGCCAGGATCATCGCGATGAAGAAGTAGCCGGAGAACAGCGACGGCAAATAGGCTTGGAAGAAGTTCGACGTCATCCAGGTGACGTAGGCGCCCAGGATCATGAACTCGCCGTGGGCCATGTTGATGACGCCCATCTGGCCGAAGATGATCGCGAGGCCGAGGGCCATCAGCACGTAGACGGAAAACAGAATGAGCCCCGCGAAGCCCTGCATCGCGAAGATCGCGCCGAGATCGCCAATCGAATATTCGCCGAACATGAGGCTGCCCCTGGATGGAATGGATCTGAACTCGGTGGTGGTCGGTGGCGCCCCTCCCCGCTCTCGGCGTCATCGCCGGGCTCGACCCGGCGATCCATCTTCTGCGAAGGAGATGGATGCGCGGGTCGAGCCCGCGCATGACGCGGAGTGCGTGGGAGCGTTCGCCGACCCTTACTGGTAGCCCTTCGGGAACGGATCGGGCTCGACCAGGTCGGCGGTTTCGTAGATCAGCTCGTACTGACCGTCCGCCTTGGCGCGACCGACGCGGGTCTTCGACCACAGATGGTGGTTTTCGTGGATCCGGACGTAACCTTCCGGCGCGCCCTTGAACTCGACACCCGGCGAGGCCGCGGCAACCTTGTCGATGTCGAACGAGCCAGCCTTCTCCACCGTCAATTTCCACAGCCACGGGCCGAGATAGGCAGCCTGGGTGACGTCTCCGATCACCGTCTTCGGACCCCACATCTTGTGGAATTCCTCGACGAACTTCTTGTTGTTCGGGTTGTCCAGCGACTGGAAGTACTTCATGCAGGCGTAGGCGCCAGCGATGTTTTCGCCGCCGATGCCGTCGATTTCGTCCTCGGTCACCGAGATCGTCAGCAGTGTCTGCTTCGACAGATCGATGCCGGCCGCCTTGAGCTGCTTGTAGAACGCGACGTTCGAACCGCCGACGATGATCGCGTAGATCACGTCCGGCTTGGTCAGCTTGATCTTGTTGATCACCGAGTTGAACTGGGTGTGGCCGAGCGGGAAGTACTCTTCGCCGACGACCTTGCAGCCCTGCAGATGATTCTCGATATGCTTGCGCGCGATCTTGTTCGAGGTGCGCGGCCAGATGTAGTCGGAGCCGAGCAGGTAGAAGCTCTTGGCGCCCTTGGTCTTGTTGACCCAATCGAGGCCGGCGATGATCTGCTGGGTGGCTTCCTGGCCGGTGTAGATGACGTTCTTGGACTGCTCGAGGCCTTCATAGAAGGTCGGGTAGTACAGCATGCCGTTGTACTGCTCGAACACCGGCAGCACCGCCTTGCGCGAGGCCGAGGTCCAGCAGCCCATCACCGCGGCGCACTTGTCGTTGACCAGGAGCTTCTTGGCCTTTTCGGCGAAGGTCGGCCAGTCGGACGCGCCGTCTTCCTGGATGTACTTGATCTTGCGGCCGAGCACGCCGCCTGCGGCGTTGATCTGTTCGATCGCCAGCTTCTCGGCCTGCACCGAGCCGGTCTCGGAGATCGCCATGGTGCCGGTCACCGAATGCAGGATGCCGACCGTGACCTCAGTATCCGTCACCGCGAGTCCGGTCGTATTGACCGCAGAAGTTGCAGGCGCCTGCGCGAACGACGTCCGCGGCAACATCGTGAGGGCGGGAATCGCCGCCATCCCCATCAGCAGTTTACGCCGGAGCGGCGAATTCAGGCCCGTCTTGTTTTCGTCTGACATTAACTACCCCTTCGTGGTTCGTGGGACGCGAGTGCAGTCGGGGAAACGATCGACGAATTCGGCGGCTGGACCGATACGCAAGATCACGTATGTTGCATCGCAAGATCGCGACGTAGGTTTTTCACGCGGCGGGATCTCGGGTCGCGGTGCCGTAACAACGAGCTTGAGGCTGACAAATTACGCGCGCCGTGACGGCAAAACCGGCAACGTCGCCGGCGGATCGGCGCTAGTGTCGGGCAAAGATGAGGAGAAGCGCGTGGCGGGGCGGCAGCGCATAGATCGCGTTCGGCGCCAGTACAATCAGTGGGTCGCCAACCAGACCCTCGAAGACTACGCGCTTCGCTTTACTGCCAAGAGCTCGCGCCGGTGGTCGGCAGCCCGCGTCGCCAACACGGCGCTCGGCGCGATTTCGTTCCTGGCGCTGGAAGCGATCGGCGGCACCATCACGCTGAACTATGGCGTCACCAACGCCACCGCGGCGATCCTGGTGGTCAGCGTGATCATCTTCTGCTGCGGCCTGCCGATCGCGTACCACGCGGCCAAAGGCGGCGTCGATATCGACCTGCTGACCCGAGGCGCCGGCTTCGGCTACATCGGCTCGACGGTCACGTCGCTGATCTATGCCTCGTTCACCTTCCTGTTCTTCGCGATCGAGGCGGTGATCCTCGCCAACGCGCTGGAACTGTGCTTCGGCCTGCCGCTGCCGATCGGCTACTTCTTCAGCGCGGTGGTGATCATCCCGGTGGTGACCTATGGCATCACGCTGATCAGCCGGTTCCAGCTTTGGACCCAGCCGTTCTGGATTCTGCTGCACATCCTCCCGTTCGTCGCGATCGCAGTGAAGAGCCCGGAGTCGTTCGCCGCCTGGACACGCTTTGCCGGCGAGCAAGGCAGCCCGGATGGCAAGCTCGATCTGCTGCTGTTCGGCACCGCGGCTTCGGTCGTGTTCGCGCTGGTGGCGCAGATCGGCGAACAGGTGGACTTCCTGCGCTTCCTGCCCCGTGATCGCCGCGCCTCGCGGGGCGCCTGGTGGGTGGCAATGATCAGCGCCGGCCCGGGCTGGATCGTGCCCGGCGCGCTGAAGCTACTGGCCGGATCATTCCTGGCCTATTTCGCGCTCAGCCGGGGCGCGCCGCCGGATCAGGCGGCGGAGCCGGCGCACATGTATCTCGAGGCGTTCCGCACTGTGCTGGAGCAGCCCGGCCTGGTGCTGGCGCTGACCGGCGCGTTCGTGATCCTGTCGCAGATCAAGATCAACGTCACCAACGCCTATGCGGGTTCGATCGCCTGGTCCAACTTCTTTTCGCGGCTGACCCACAGCCATCCCGGCCGCGTCGTCTGGCTGGTGTTCAATGTGCTGGTGGCGCTGCTCTTGATGGAGATCGGCGTCTATAAGGCGCTGGAGCACACGCTCGCGCTCTACTCCAACGTCGCGATCGCCTGGGTCGGCGCCCTGGTGTCCGATCTCGTGGTCAACCGACCGCTCGGGCTGCGGCCGAAGCACATGGAGTTCAAGCGCGCGCACCTCTATGACATCAATCCGGTCGGCGTCGGCTCGATGACGATCGCGACCGTGGTGTCGATCAGCGCGTTCTATGGCGTGTTCGGGCCGACCGCGAAGGCGCTGGCGCCATTCGTGGCGCTGGTGGTCGCGTTCGTCACCGCGCCGATGATCGCCTTCGTCACCGGCGGCCGATTCTACATCGCGCGCAAGCCGAAGCGGGCCTGGCAGGGCGTCGAGTCGATCAAGTGCTGTATCTGCGAGCACTCGTTCGAAGCCGAAGATATGGCGTCCTGCCCGGCCTATGCGGGGCCGATTTGCTCGCTGTGCTGCTCGCTCGATGCCCGCTGCCACGACCTGTGCAAGCCGCACGCGCGGATCGACGCGCAATTCACCGATGCGCTCGGCAAGATGCTGCCACAGCGGGCCTACGCGCTGCTGAACTCGCAGGTCGGACACTATCTGACCGTGTTCGCGGTCTCGATCGGGCTGATCGGACTGTCGCTATTCCTGATCTATCTACAGGTCGCGACCGCCAACGAAACGCAGCAGATCGAGCTCGCCGAGATTCTGTGGAAGCTGTTCTTCGCGCTCACCATCATCGTCGGCGTGGTGAGCTGGCTGTTCGTGCTGGCGCGGCTGAGCCGACAGGCGGCCGAGGCTGAGACGCGGCGGCAGACCCAGCTGCTGATGCAGGAGATCGACGCTCACCGCCAGACCGACGCCGAGCTGCAGCGCGCGAAGGAGGCGGCCGAGTCCGCCAACCTCGCCAAGAGCCGCTACGTCGTCGGCCTCAGCCACGAGCTGCGGTCGCCGCTCAACGCCATCAGCGGCTACGCGCAGCTCTTGGAGCAGGACAACACCCTGCCGCCGCGGCCGCGGGACCAGATCCGGCTGATGCGGCGCAGCGCCGATCATCTGTCGGGGCTGATCGACGGCCTGCTCGATATCTCGAAAATCGAGGCCGGCCGGCTGTATCTATCGCGCGACGAGGTGCGGTTCGGCGAATTCCTCGATCAGCTCGTCGGCATGTTCCGGCTGCAGGCCGCCGCCAAGGACATCGAGTTCGTGTTCAAGCGGCCGCAATATCTGCCGCCGATGGTCTATGCCGACGAGAAGCGGCTGCGTCAGGTGCTGATCAACCTGCTGTCGAACGCCATCAAGTTTACCCAGGAAGGCAGCGTCCACTTCATCGTGCACTATCGCAACCCGGTGGCCGAACTCGAAGTGCGGGACACCGGCCCAGGCATTCATGCGGATGATCTGGAGCGCATTTTCGCGCCGTTCGAGCGCGGCGCGCTCGGTGCCGCGCAGCCACACACCGGCACCGGCCTCGGCCTCACCATCAGCAAGCTGCTCGCCGGCGTGATGGGCGGCGACCTCACTGTCACCTCGACGCCTGGCAAAGGATCGACCTTCCGGGTCAAGCTGCTGCTGTCCGAGGTCACCAATCCGACCCGCACCCGCTCGATCCGCGCCCCGGTGCTTGGCTATCACGGCGCCCGCAAAACCATCCTGGTGACCGACGACGATCCGGCGCAGCGCGGCCTGCTGCAGGACACGCTGGCGCCGCTCGGCTTCATCGTGCTGGTGGCGACCGACGGTTATTCCTGTATCGACCTCGCCGAGCACTGCCAGCCCGACCTTTTCCTGCTCGACATCTCGATGCCCGGGATGGACGGCTGGACCGTGGCCGAAACGCTGCGAACCCACGGCCATCATAACGCGCGCATCCTGATGCTGTCCGCGAGTGCGCTGGAGGCGCACGGCACGCTGCTGTCGCAGCCGTTTCACGACGCCTATCTGATGAAGCCGGTCGACATTCCGCGACTACTCGAACTGATCGGCCAGTTGCTCAAGATCGACTGGATCTACAAGGGCGAGGCGAGCGCCGCGGCACAGAATGCCACCGAGATTCAACATCCGCCGATGCAGCACGTCGAGGAATTGATCGAGCTCGGCAAGATCGGCTACATCCGCGGAATCGAATCCAAGCTCGATCAGATCCACACCGATTATCCGGAGACCTGGGCGTTCGTGTCGCAGATGCGAACGATGGTCGAGCAGTTCGACCTCGATTCCTACATGAAGACGCTGAACACGCTGTATCGCCATGAACAATGATTTGAAAAAGCGCGATATCGCTCTGGTCGTCGACGACTCTCCCGAGACGCTGCGGATGCTGACCGACGCGCTCGACGGCGCCGGCATGACCGTGATGGTCGCGCTCGACGGGGCCGCGGCGATGCGGATCGTCGAACAGATTACGCCGGACATTATTCTGCTCGACGCGGTGATGCCCGGCATGGACGGTTTCGAGACCTGCCGAAGGCTGAAGCGCAGTCCCGGTCTGTCCGACGTGCCAGTGATCTTCATGACCGGACTGTCGGAGTCCGAGCACATCGTGCGTGGGCTGGAAGCCGGCGGCGTCGATTACGTCACCAAGCCGATCGCGATCGTCGAGATGCTGGCGCGGATTCGCGTACATCTGAACAACGCCCGCGTCAGCCAGAGCGCGCGCGCAGCGCTGGATGTGTCGGGACGTTTCCTGCTCGCAGTCGACCGGCTCGGCAAGGTGCTGTGGGCGACGCCGCAGGCCCAGAAACTGCTCGCCGCCGACGGCGCGCCGGAGGACGGCTTGCGGCTCGATCTGCCGAAGCCGTGGCTCGAATGGCTGGAGCAGGTGCACACCGGCCTCGCCCAGCCGAAGATGCCGATGAAATCCTCGATGCTGCGCAACGACGAGCTGCGGCTGCAATACATGGGCAAGCTCGGGCCCAACGAATTCCTGCTGCGGCTGGGCCGCGACACCGCGACCGAAGCGCCGGCACAGTTCTCGGCGGAGTTCGGCCTCACCAGCCGGGAAAGCGAAGTGCTGGCGTGGCTCAGCAAGGGCAAGACCAACCGCGACATCGCGCAGATCCTGGGGCTCAGTCCGCGCACCGTCGACAAGCACCTTGAGCAGATCTATGCCAAGCTCGGCGTCGAAAACCGCACCGCCGCGGCTGCGATCGCCACCAATGCGAGCCGGCGAGACTAACTGCTTGGCTCGGTGCGTCCGAGCCGGCCTGCGCGGGCTTCGATCTCGGCATTGAGTTCACCGCCGGCCAGCACGACGATCGCGGTCATCCACATCCAGATCATCAGGCCGATCGCCGCACCGAGTGAGCCATAGGTCGCGTTGTAGTCGGCGAAATTGGCCAGGTAGTAAGACAGCGCAGCCGAGCCGGCGAGCCAGCTCAGCGTCGCGACAGCACTACCCGGCACCACCCAGCGCCACGGCGGCGCGGAGCGGTCAGCCGCGGTGCGATACAACAAAGCGAGGCCACCGAACGTCAACGCCGCCAGCACCGGCCAGCGCCCGACATCGACCACCACCGCAACCAGGCTGCCGAGCCCGATCCGCGCCAGCACGATCGGCGCCGCAATCACGAGGCCAATGGCGGCCAGCACCGCACCAAGCGCGCCGAGCGTGAACAGCAGCGAGAATCCATTGAGCTTGAAGAAGCCGCGCTGCTCGTCGAAGTCGTACACTGCATTCAGCGCGTCGATGATCGCTTTGACGCCGCCATTGGCGCTCCACAGCGCCAGCGACAGGCTCACCAGGAAGGCGAATCCAAGCTTGGTCTGGCCGTTCGCCAGCACGCGTCCGACCTGATCCTCGATCACCGAGTAGGTGCCGGCGGGGACGATCGCGGCGAGCTGCGCGAGGTGGCCGCGGATGGTGCCTCCGTCGGTGAACAGCGCGTAGGACGACACTAGAGCGGTGATGGCGGGAAACAGCGCAAGCAGCCAGTAGAACACCACTCCGGCGGCGACCAGCGGCAACCGATCATCGCCGATCCGCCGGTAAGTGCCGAGCGCGATCGGCTTCCACTCGGCGCGCAGGACCTGCCACGGGGAGGTGAGGTCAGGACGCGGCTCTGCCGGGGCGCTCCTAGGAGTCGCGCGCCACCGTCGGCGCACAGCGGGGCTCGGCTCCGCGTTCATGTCGGATGCTTCAGGATGAGACTTGGATTGATAGATTTGGATTAGTGCGTATTGGACTCTTGCCAACGCTCCAGATCCGGCTTGTCGAGCGGGTTCTGGTCATCGACTTGCGAGCTTTGCCCCGGCTTTTTCCAAGGCTCACGCGTGCCGCTCTTCGTTGCGTCGCCGGGGCGATCGTCAGGCGCCTTGTCGTTAGGCATCGCCATCATTCCAGCCGGACGTTGTCTTCAGCCGCTTCGGCGACGCGCTTGGCCTTCTCGCCGACCTCGTGAACCGCTGCCATCGCGGCTTCCGGGGTCAGGCCCTGGCGGCGGGCTTCCTCAGCGGCAGCGCCGGCGACATCACGCGCCATCTCGCTGGCTCGCGCGGCCTGCTGCCGTGCGTAGTCGCGCGCCTGTGCCATCACCTCGTCGCTGGTGTCGCCGAACAGTTCGCGCTCCGTCTCAGTCGCCGGCAGCGACGCGGCGATGCCTGCGCCAATCGCAACGCCGATTGCGCCGAGCAGCAGCGGCTGTTCCTTGAACAGGTCGCCGAGTGTGCTCTTGGCGCTGTCGAATAGATCGGCGCCAGTCTCAGGAATCGCACGTCCAAACTCGGCCGCCCGATCAAACGCCTCCGCCCCGCGTTCCCGCGCCATCCGTGCCGTCTCACTGGCGACACTCGCAGCGCTGTCCCGCACATCCGACAGTTTTTCCCCGACGTCGGCAAAGCGTTCGCCGACGCGGCCCATTGCGTCCGACGCGACGTCAGGCACGCGGTCGAGCCCGCTGCGCCGCACGATCCGCTCGGCGCTGGCCTTGGCCCGATCGCCGGTGAATAGCCACAGCAGCCCCATGCCGATCAGTGCGGTCGAGACGGGGTTGCGGCGCATCGCATCGCCGAGATCGCTGATCAAAGGCAAGCCATCCTTCTTGGTCATCGGATCATCTCCCCGGCCGCTTCCTTGTCGCGTTGCAATTGTTCGATGGTCATTTCAGGTTTCAACGTTTCGGGCGACAACCGGTTGGCGCCGAATCCGATCAGCGCCGCCGCGATGCCGGTGGTGCAGCCGCCGACGATCAGATACGCGACCGAGCTGGAAAAGCCGTGCTCGACCAGCGCCGCGGCAGCGGCCATCAGCAGCACCACCAACCCCGGAATCAAGATCACGGCGCCGGCGCCGATCATGACCGCGGCGCGGCCGACTTGGCCAAGCTTGTCGGACATTTCTGCCCGTGCCAGCTCGAACTCGTTGCTGATCAGCTTGGCGAACTGCGTGAAAGCGTCGCCGAACAGGTCGGGGATCGAACGGTTGTTATTCGGCGCGGTCATCATCGAAGCTCCGGTTGGGCTCAGCATCGACCACGCGGCTGTCACGCCCGCCGCTCGAGCTCTTCAGGAAGCGGACTGCGCCGAAGCCGGCAAGCACCGCAAGACCGAGAAACACAGTCGGCTGCCGGCGGGCGAAATCCTGGACGCCATGGATCAGGTCGGACAGATCGCCGCGCTGCACGGTGTCGGAGATGTCTTCCACCTTGGAGGCCGCCTTGCGCATGTACACGCCGGCGATCGGCAGATCGTTGTCGAATTCGCGCGAGGCGCGGCGGATGGCGTCCGCGATATTGGCGACATAGTCAGCGCCGGCCTGTTTCTCCTCGTAAGCACGCCGCTTGAGCGATTCGCCGGCTTCGGCTGCGAAGTCGCGCGCGGTCTCGGCGAACTCCTCGGCCTTGGCACGAGCGGCTTCCGCGGATTCGCTGGCGAGGCCGACGATCCGCTCCTTCAGATCCCGCTCCGGCTCGGCGCCGCTTCCCATTTCTCCGGCCATGTCCTGCGGATCCTTCTTTGCTGATTTCGGCGGCTGCTGGCGACCGCCATTGGCGTTGCCAGTCGAGCCGGGAGTCTTGACGATCTGCTCAGCCATGTCCGATGTCTCCGATCAATGTTTGTTCTGCGAGGGCGACGGCGCTTCGAATGATGCAGCGGCCGCCTCGGCAACCTTGCGGACGCGCTGGCCGAGATCGCGAACGTTCTCGGTGATATCCTCGCCGGTCAATCCTTGCTGTTCGGCTTCCCGCGCGGCGCCTTCATAGGCGGCCCGGCCCTTCTCCATACCGCGCGTCATCGCATCCTTGGCGCGCTCGCCAACCTGCCGACCGACACGCTTGCCGCCGGCGCGGACACGCGGAAATGCGCTGGCGATGAGCCCGCCGATCAGGAGCCCGGCGCCAGCCACCAGCAGCGGATGGTCTGTCAGCGTCTGCTTTGCGGTCTTGGTCGCCCGATTGCTGAAATCAGTAGCCTGGTCGCGCAGCCGCGCAGCCGCATCCATGCCGGCATCGCGGGTGTCGTGCAGGGTCTCGCGCATCTTTGTCGCTGCATCGCCGGCGCGCTCGCGGACCTGCTCGGCAGCATCGCGCACGGTATCGGCGACGACACTGGCAAGCCCAGCACCGCGTGCGGCGAGCTGATCAGCCTCCCCGGCAAATGCCTCACCAGCCGCGGTGGCGCGGCGGCGCAGATCGTCGCCGCTATGCGCGACGCTGCGGCTGAGGTCATCGCCCTTGTGCTTGAGATCGGCAGCCGTCGCGGTGGCAGCCTGGCGGAATTGTTCGGCCCGGGTGGTGACCACATCGCTCGCCGCATCGATCGCACCGGCAGCGTATTCGCGCGCCGCAACGGCAGTGTCCGCGGCATCGGCGGAGAATTCGCGGGCGCGGCGCTCGAGGTCACCGGCGAGATCGCGCGCCTTGTCGGATGCGCGCTGCGTCAGCTCGGTGCCGGAACGGGTACCGGCGAGATACAGCCCAGCGCCGATCATCAGCACCGGCGCCGGGATCGCACGCGCCACCTTCCACAACGGATAGGCCAGCGTGGCGCCGACCGCGACCGCCTGCACCGGATTGTTGCGGATCGAGTCGCGAACGTTGTCGGCGATCTCTTCACCGCGCGACTTGATGTAGCTGCCGACCTCGGCCTTGATGGCCGCGGGCGAATACTTCTCCCGCACCTCGTTGGCGGTGTCGGCGACGCTGGCGCGTAGCTGGCCCACGGTCTCGGTCAGGCCGGCCCGGGCGCGCTCGGTGTCGCGGCGAATCTCTTCCAGGCTGCGTGTGTCGTTGGCCATGAGATGCCTCCAATCCTTGTCTCGCGTCCCCAACTCGGGCGGGTCGGCTATGTTCCTTGCCGTCAATCCATTCATACAAATGGGGATTCGGGAACAACAGCGGAAGCGGCCCGGCACCTGCAAGTCCGAGATTCAGCGGTCGGCCGCCGCCCGATGCGGTGTTTAGCGGTAGCGAGGTCGGGGTAAGGTGGAGGACGCGCGATCATGCTTTCCGCCACCTGACGATGTTCGCTACAAAGCGAGGCGCGAACGGCCGGCAAACCGGCGGCGCAGCAATCCGGACCCGCCCCACACCTTTGGCCGCGGTCCGCATCAGGGGGGGACACGATGGCGCTTCACGACTTTACGCTGGCCGACGTCTATCGCCGCAACGCGGCGCTGTTTCCGGAGCGCACGGCTTTCGTCGTCGACGGCGTCCGCGTCAGCCACCGCGATTATCTGGCGCGGGCCGAGCGGCTGGCCAGCGGGCTACTGCGCGACGGCGTACAGCCCGGCGACCGCGTGGCGATCTTGTCACAAAACTGCATCGAGATGGTCGAACTGATCGGCGCGGTGGCGCTGATCGGCGCGATCCTGCTGCCAGTGAACTATCGATTGAACGCCGACGAGATCGCGTTCGTGCTCGGCGACGGCGCGCCCAGCGTGGTGGTGGCCGGCACCGATTATCGCGACATCGTTGCCGGGGTGCTGCCGTCGCTCGGCGGCGTCAAGACGGCCTACGCGATCGGCGACGCCAGCGGGCCGTTCACGTCGTTCAAGGATCTTGCCTCGGACGCACCGCTCAACGCGCCGGAGTTCGGCGCCGCCGACGGCTTCGTCATCATCCACACCGCTGCGGTCGGCGGCCGGCCGCGCGGCGCATTAATCTCGCAAGGCAATCTCCTGATCGCGCAAAGCTCGTTGGTCGACGCCTGGCGACTGAGCGAGACCGACGTCAATCTCGGCATGCTGCCGCTGTTTCATGTCACCGGGCTCGGCCTGATGCTGACGCTGCAACAGGCCGGCGGCGCGAGCGTGATCGCGGCGAAATTCGACCCGGCGCAGGCGGCGCGCGACATCGAAGCTCACAAGGTGACAGTGATGGCGGAGTTCGCCCCAATGCTCGGCAACATTCTCGATCAGGCGCAGCCGGGGCAACTCGCCAGCCTGCGCGCGGTGACCGGGCTCGACACGCCGGAGACGATCGAACGGTTCGAAGCCACATGCCCCAACGCGACGTTCTGGGCCACGTTCGGCCAGTCCGAAACCTCGGGCCTGTCCACGTTCGCGCCGTATCGCGACCGGCCGAAATCCGCCGGGCGGCCGCTGTTCTGGCGCACCGTCGCAGTGGTCGACGCCGAGGACCGGCCGCTGCCGCCGGGCGAAGTCGGTGAGATTGTGCTGCGTGGCCCGACTGTGTTCAAAGGCTATTGGAATAACGCGGCCGCCACCCAGCACGCGTTCCGCAACGGCTGGCATCACACTGGCGACATGGGCCGGTTCGATGCCGACGGTTACTTGTTCTACGCCGGCCGCGCGCCCGAGAAGGAGCTGATCAAGACCGGCGGCGAGAACGTCTATCCGGCCGAGGTCGAAGGCGCGCTGAAGCAGCATCCGGCGATCGCCGAGGCGGTTGTGATCGGCGTGCCCGATCCGCAATGGAGCGAAGCCATCAAGGCGGTGTGTGTCTGCAAGCCGGGTGAGAGCATCGCCGCCGATGCCCTCGCCGAATTCGTCGCCTCGCTGATCGCGCGCTACAAGAAGCCGAAGCACGTGGTTTTCGTCAAAGCACTGCCGAAGGATGCCAAGGGGGCTGTCGATCGGGCCGCGGTGAAGGCAGCGCACGGGCAAGCGTGACGCCGGGCGGCGCGCTCACTCACTGCAGCGAAAATCGCACCGGAACGGTGAAGCTGAGTGACGATTGGGTGATCTCGCTCGGGAAGGGTGGCAGCGGCTGAGCGCGGCGGATCATCGCCATGGTTTCGGCATCGAGCGCCGAAAAGCCGGAGGTGCGGGCGAGCCGGCTGCCGAGCACTTGTCCGCCGCGGCCGACGGTGAACGACAGCATCGCGGTGCCCTGCTCGCGCGCCGCTCGCGAAGCGGTCGGATATTGCTTGTAACGGGCGAGATGCGCGGCCAACCGATCGCGATACGACGGCAGTGCCGCGGCGGCAGCAGCCTGCCCGGCGTTCGCCGCGGCAGCGAGCGCCGCCTGACGCTCGGCCTTCGGCGCCGCAGTGGTGCGCGGCGCCGGCGGACGCGCATGCGGCTTGGCCTTGGCCTCGTCGCGCTTGGTATCGTCGCGCTTCGCCGGTTCGCGCCTGACCTCCTCGCGCTTCGGCTTGGCGTCGTCGCGCCGGGCAGGTTCGACCGCAGCGGGCGGCTGCGGCAGCACGATCTCCGACTGCGGCAACACCGGCGCGGGGGGCTCAGGCTGCTGCGCCGCGAATTGCTGCGGCGCTTCGGGTGCCGGTGCCGGAGACGGCTGTTTGGCTTCGTCCTGTGGCTTGGGCGCTTCCTGCATCTCAGGTCCCGGCGCGAGATCCAGGGGCTGCAGCGTGGGCGCCGCGGAGCTCGGCGCCATGTCGACCAGGATCGCCGGCATCACCACGCCTGGCGACGGCGACTGCTGATACCAGGCAACCGCTGCGGCGATCAGACCGAAATGTGCCACGACGATCGCGGTCGCCGACAGCAGCCATTGGCTGCGGCCGCGGCCGGGCGTCTCGTGCAGCACGTAGTCGTTCATGGCTGATCCCGGCCGTCGAGTCCGACCAGCGCGACCTTGAGATAGCCGGCGTCGCGCAGCAGGTTCATCACCGCCATCAGCTCGCCGTAAGCCACCGCCTTGTCGGCGCGCACGAAGATCCGCTCGTCCTTGTTGCCGCCCGTCGCGCTCTGCAGCGCGGAGGAGAGCGCGTCACGCGCCACGATCGTCTCCCCGACCGCGAGCGTCAGGTCCGGCTGCACCGACAGATACACCGGCTTGTCCGGGCGCGGCTGCGGCGCTGCGGTCGAGGCCGGTAGATCGACGCCGATATCCACGGTGGCGAGCGGTGCCGCGACCATGAAGATGATCAGCAGCACCAGCATCACGTCGATGAACGGCGTGACGTTGATCTCGTGCGCGATCTCGAGGTCGTCCTCCGCCGCAAGCCGCCGTCCGCCGAGCCGCACGCTCATCGCCTCACCCTGCCCGCATCTGCCGCGCCGAGCGGCCGCGATCGCGGCTGACCAGCAGCAGCACCTGCGCCGACGCATCACCAAGCAGCGCCCGATACGCCGCAATGGCACGGACGAGGTAGTTGTAGATCACCACCGCCGGCACTGCGGCGACGAGGCCGAGCGCGGTCGCAAGCAGCGCCTCGGCAATGCCCGGCGCCACCACCGCCAGATTGGTGGTGTGCGCTTCGGAGATGCCGATGAAGGCATTCATGATACCCCACACCGTGCCGAACAGGCCGACGAACGGCGCCACCGCGCCGATGGTCGCGAGAATGCCGGTGCCACCGGCGATCTTGCGCGCCATCGCCGCCTCGACGCGCTCGAGCCGCAGCGCGACGCGCTCCTTGAAGTCGGCATCGAAGGTCCAGCCCGACAAACTACCTTCGCGCGCTGCGGTCTGAATCAGTTGCGAGACCGCGTCGTGCGCGCCCTCGCTGCTGCGGCCGAGTTCGGCCAGAGTCGTATCGGTTTCGAGTTTGGCAAGACCGTCGCGGGCGCGCGCGGTTTCGCGCCGCAGCTCGACGGTCTTCGACAGCCACACCGTCCAGGTCGCCAGCGACGCCAGCGCGAGGCCGGCCATCACCACCTTCACGACGATGTCGGCGTTTTTGAACATGCCCCACGGCGACAGGTCGTGCGGCAGGCTGGCAATGTCGGCGGCGTGCGCGGCGCTGCCGAACAGCAGGACGGTTGCGGCGCCGAGCGCGCCGGCACGGACGAGATTGCGGATCATCGGCGTGACGCGAAACGGCGGCATCATCCACTTTCGACAGGCAAAGACGTTCGGCGCGGGGCCGCGAGCTATCGCATGGATCGCCGGCTGCCCGAAATCAATTCTGGCCCTTCCGCTCCCCTGCCCGACGGCCATCGCATAATCGCGGCGGACGCGGTTTGTTCTGGCTCAAAGCGGCGGGCTTCCCGGAACTTCACGGCGCACGCCGACGGCCTTCACGACAGCGCTCCGCGGTACGGAATTCCTCGGCAGATGCGGCAGAGAAGCCGTTTGCAGTCGCGCGCGCGACCTGCCACACTCCGCGGAACACAACCGGCGCCATAAGCCGAGACAACAAGAAACGGGAGGAAGGATGAGCTCCTACGAGACGATCCTGGTCGAGCGACCGGATCCGGCGGTCGCACGAATCGTGATGAACCGTCCCGACGCGCGCAACGCGCAGAATCTGCAGATGACCTACGACCTCAACGCCGCGTTCGACGACGCGGTGCAGGACGACACCGTCAAGGTGATCATCCTGGCGGGCGCTGGTCCGCACTTCTCCGCCGGCCACGATCTGCGCGCGACCACCAAGAACGAAGCCGGCATCGACTTTCCGCCGGTCGGCGCCTGGGGCGGCTTTCGCGAGCCTGGCGCGCACGGACGGATGGCGCGCGAGCAGGAGATCTATCTGCAGATCACGCGGCGCTGGCGCAATCTCGCCAAGCCGACGATCGCCGAGGTACACGGCAAGTGCATCGCCGGCGGGCTGATGCTGGCCTGGGCCTGCGACCTGATCGTCGCATCGGACAATGCGGAGTTCTGCGATCCGGTGGTGACGATGGGCGTGTGCGGCGTCGAATGGTTCGTGCATCCCTGGGAGCTCGGCCCGCGTAAGGCCAAGGAGCTGCTATTCACCGCCGATAGCTGGAGCGCGCAAGAGGCCCACCACCTCGGCATGGTCAATCACGTGATGCCCGCCGCCGAACTATCCGCCTTCACCATGGCGCTTGCGCAGCGCATCGCCGCCAAGCCGAGCTTCGCGCTGAAGATGACCAAGGAAGCGGTCAACCGCTCGGTGGATATCCAGGGGCAGCCGGCGGCGATCGATCAGGCGTTCGCGCTGCATCAGCTTTGTCACGCTCACAACCTGCAGGAGTTTGGAATGATCGTCGATCCGTCGGGACTGCATCCGTCGGTGCGTAAACAGGTGAAGGTGTAAGCGATGGATCTCACGCCGAGTGACGAACAGCGGCTGCTGCGCGAAAGCGCCGACCGCTTCATCGCCGAGACCTACACGCCCAAGCTGCGCGAACAGAACGCCAAGGAGCCGTTCGGCTTCAGCGACGCGATCTGGAAGCAATTCGCTGATCTCGGCTGGCTGGCGCTGCCGCTACCGGAAGCCCATGGCGGCATCGGCGGCGGCGCGATCGAAGTCGGCATCCTGATGGAAGCATTCGGCCGCGGCCTCGTCAGCGAGCCGTATCTGTCGACCGTAGTGCTCGGCGCCGGCCTCGTCGCCGAACACGGCCGCGACGAGCAGAAAGCGGCGCTGCTGCCGAAGGTCGCGGACGGCACGCTGCGGCTCGCTTTCGCGCATGCCGAACGCGCGGCGCGTGCGGATCTGTCGCGTGTCGATACCACCGCCCGCAAGGACGGCGACGCTTACGTGCTCGACGGCGCCAAGGTCGCGGTGCTGGACGGCGCATCGGCCGATCAGCTCATCGTCTCGGCAAGGCTGGCCAACAACGGCAGCGGCTCGCTGCGGCTGTTCCTGGTGCCGCGCGACGCACCCGGGCTGACGCTCGCCGACTATCCGCGGCTCGGCGGCGGTCGCGCCTGCAATCTCACGCTGCAAAGCGTGCGCGTGCCGGCCAAGGCGATGCTCGGAGGCGATGTCGATGCCTATCCGGCGGTCGAGGCGGTGGTCGATCGCGCCCTCGCCGCGATGTCGGCCGAAGCGGTCGGCATGATGCAGACGCTGACCGACAAGACGCTCGACTACACCAAGGTGCGCAAGCAGTTCGGCCGTCCGCTCGCGGCCAATCAGGTGGTGCGGCATCGCCTCACCGACATGTCGGTGCAGGTCGATGAAGCCCGTTCGATGGCGCTGCGTGCCGCGCTAAAGGCCGAGGCGGACGCCGCCGAGCGCGGCCGCGCAGCCTCCGGCGCCAAGGCCAAGATCGGCAAGGGCGCGCGCTTCGTCGCCGAGCAGTCGGTGCAGCTGCACGGCGGCATGGGCGTCACCGAGGAGCTCGACGTCGGCGCGTATTTCAAGCGCCTCTTGGCATTCGAGACGCTGTTCGGCGGCAGTACCCATCATTATCGCCGCCACGCCGCGCTCAGCGGCCGGCCTGTTTAAGCAAAGCGAGGCATCGACATGGACATGACCTTCGGCGACGCCGAGCTCGCCTTTCAGCAGGAAGTGCGCGACTTCATCGCGGCCAATCTGACGCCCGACATGAAGCGGGCGGAGTCACTCAACGCTTCGGTGTTCTCCGAGCCGGAGGCCGGCGTGCCGTGGCAGCGGGCGCTCAATGCCAAGGGCTGGGGTGCCCCCGGCTGGCCGGTCGAATATGGTGGCCCCGGCTGGACGCCGGCGCAGCGCTGGATTTTCGAGACCGAATGCGCGCATGCGGGCGTGCCCTCGCCGACGCCGATGGGCGTGAAGATGGTCGGGCCGGTGATCATCGGCTTCGGCTCGCCGGAGCAGAAGAACTACTTTCTGCCGCGAATTCTGTCCTGCGAGGATTATTGGTGCCAGGGTTATTCCGAGCCCGGCTCGGGCTCGGACCTATCGTCACTGAAGACCCGTGCGGTCCGCGACGGCGATGAGTACATCATCAACGGCACCAAAATCTGGACCACCCACGCGCACAACGCCAACATGATGTTCGCGCTGGTGCGCACCAGCGACGAGCCACGGCAGCAGGACGGCATCAGCTTCGTGCTGATCGACATGAAGAGCCCCGGCATCACCATCCGGCCGATCCTGACGATCGGCGGCGACCACGAGGTCAACCAGGTGTTCTTCGACGACGTCCGGATTCCGGCGTCGAACCTGGTCGGCGAGGAAGGCAAGGGCTGGACCTACGGCAAGTATCTCTTGGAATTCGAGCGCGGCTCCGGCATCGCCTCGGCCAAGCTCCGCAAAGCGCTGCACCGGGCGGCGGCGTTCGCCGAGTCGGACGCGACCGGACGGGCAATCGAGGATCCCGATATCGCGATCCGGATGTCGGAGGCAGAGGTCGATATCGACGCGCTGGAAATGACCGAGCTGCGAGTGCTCTCCGCGCTGCAGAACGGCCAGAACCCCGGCGCGGTGTCGTCGATCCTGAAGCTGCGCACCAGCGAGATCTACCAGGCGGTGAGCCGGCTCGCGGTCGACGTGATCGGCAATGACGGCCTCTATGTCGAACCGACCCGTCCGCTGCACCGCCTCAACGCCCCGCCGGCCATTCCGGAAGACGAACTCGCCGTGATGCCGACCCATCTCAACGGCCGCGCCTACACCATCTTCGGCGGCACCTCGGAAATTCAACGGGACATCATCAGCAAGCTGGTGCTGGGGTTGTAGGGAGCACCCGCCGCCGTCATTGCGAGCGAAGCAAATCCAGAGGCGCAGAGCACGACGCTGGATTACTCTCGCTTCGCTTTTCGCAATGACGAGGAAAGCGATTGGTATCTGCCAATCCCCAAAGAAAAATGCCCGGCGCGAGCCGGGCATTTGCGTTTGAGGCGATGCGCCGAGATTATTTCTCGGTCTTGTAGGACTGGTTCTTGGCGATCGTCGTCCAGCGGCCGTCCTTGATCTGGCCGATCACCGCCGCCGAGACGCCGAGGTGGTTGTCCTTGGAGAAGCTGATCGGGGCGCCGCCGAAAATGTCATCGAAGGTCTCGCCGGATTCCAGCGCGGTCATCAGCGACTCGGTGGTGAGCGTCTTGCCCGCCTTCTTGGCGAAGTGCGCGAACACCATCACGCCGTTATAGCCGGCGGTCGACTGCTGGCTGGCGTCGATGCCGAACATCTTCTTGTAGTCCTCAATGAACTTCTTGACCTCGCCGGTGGCGGTGTCGGCGTAGAAGATCTCGGTCTGGCCGACGCCATAGATGCCTTCGGTGGTTTCCTTGCCGAGTTGCGGAAAATCCGGCACGTAGCTCGGCGATGACACCACGAAGGTCGGCTTCCAGCCGAGCTTCTGCGCCGCCGTGGTGATGCCGACCGACTCGCGCACCACCGAGCCGAGCGCCACCATGTCACAGCCGTCCGCCTTCATCCGCGCGACCTGGGAGTTGAAGTCGGTGGCGCCACGCTTGAACGACACCATGGTGGCGCTGGGGATGTTCATCGCCTTGAGCTGGTCGGTGTATGCGTCGGTGAAATTCTTACCCATCTCGTCGTCCTGATAGACGATGCAGGGCTTCTTCGGTTTGGTGTTCTCGATGACGTATTTGATGCCGAGCCGCATCGTGTCGTAATACGGGCTGAACATGTTGAACTTCAGCCGATCCTCAGGCTTCGCCGGGTCCATCTTGAAGGTGAACTCGGCGGCGGTGATCGGAAACAGATGCAGCATGCCGGCCGACTGCACCAGCGGCATCGGCGCCAGCGTCGTCGCAGAGCCCATCGCCGACACGATCGCGAACACCTTGTCGAGTTCGATCAGTTTCTGGGTGATCAGCACTGCCTTCTTCGGATCGTAGCCGTCGTCCTCGTTGACGAGGCGGATCTTGCGGCCATTGATGCCGCCGGCGTCGTTGATCTGCGCGATCGCCAGCTTCATGCCGTTGGTGGCGGGCACGCCCCAGGCCTTCAGCGGCCCGCTGAGATCCATATGGGTGCCGATCACGATCTCGCTGTCCGTGACGCCTTGAGTCTTGAACTGCGCGAGGGCGGGCTGGGCGCCGAGGCCGATCAGCGCCGCGGCGGCGAGCATCGGCAGAGTGCTGGACTTCATGGTTTCGCTCCCTCTTTGTTGTTTCGTTGGTTGATGGCTAATGCGCGCTGGCGGCCGACCGTCGCTCTTCCACGAGGTCGTCGTCGTCACCTTTCAAAAGATGCCGCCGCAGCGTTCCCGACGGCGCCAGTTCGGCATCCCCCGGACGCAACGCCCGCTCGATCAGCGTGAAGCGCTCGATCCGGATCGCCGCGTGGCCGCGATTGACGTCGGCGATCGCCGACCCCACCAGCGCGCGGATTTCGTCGGCCTGGCACAGGCTCTGGAAATGCGTGAACGGAATGCCGCGATCCTGGGCGTAGCGAACCGCGTGGTCGCCATCGAGCAGCACCTTCGCAACCACGCGGCCGTCGCGGTCGAGATGCACAAAGGCATCGGCGATATAGGGCGAGGCGCTGAGCTCCTGCTCGGCGGCGAACGGCAGCACGCGTTCGCTGCCCCGCTGCAGCACGTCGTCGAGCCGGCCGACGACGGCGTAACGATCGGCGCTCTCACGGCGGGCGATGTCACCGGTGTGCCACCATCCGTCGCGATGTAGGACAGGCGTGGTGTCGCCCGCATAGCCGAGGAACAGTGCATCGCTGCGCAGCCAGAGCTCATCATGGTCGCCGACCTTCCACTCGATCGCGTGATGATCGGCAATCCGCACGGCGCCGCCGGCTTCAGCATGGCCATAGATATCCGTCAGCTGCCGGCCGAGCGCGGCGAACCAATCGGCCACATCGCGCCGCAGCGTCGCGCCGCTCGACAGGCACAACCTTGCGCGGCCAAGGCCGAGCCGCCGCCGGATCGGTGCGAGCACCAAGGGATCGGTGATCATCCGCAGCGGCGAGCCGTCGCGGCCATGGGCAAACGCGATGCGGCACGCCCAGCGCTGAAATTTCGTCGTTTCGCCGATCGCCAGCAGGATGCCGGCGTGCAGCCTGGCGTACAGCTGCGGCGAAGCCTGCACGATGGTCGGCTGTAGTTCGGCAAGATCGGCCAGCGCCGTGTCCGGACTTTCCGGGAAATTGATCACCGTGCCGGCGAGCAGCGAGGCGTAGATGCCGACCACGCGCTCCAGCACATGATGCAGCGGCGTGAGCGACAACCGCTCGTCGCTGGCACGCAATCCGAGCACCTGCTTCGCCCGTTCGGCCTGCGCGATCACCGCATCATGGCCGAGGATCGCGCCGCGAACCGGGCCGGTGCCGCCGGAGGTGTAGATAATCACAGCCTCGCGGCCCGCCGTTCCCGAGGCGCCGTCCCGTCCCGCCGCTTCGAGCGCCGACAGCGGAATCACGCAAGGATCACCGGCGCCGTCGTCCCACTGCTGATGCATCGCGACGATGCGCCGGAGCGACGGGCAGCGTTCGCGGACGCGGAGCGCTTTGTGCAGTTGGTCGTCGCCGGCGACGAACAACACGCTGGCCTTACAGTCGCCGAGCACGCGCGCGAGGTCATCGGCGTCGCCATGCGGATCGAGCCCGGCTGAGACACCGCCGGCCGCTCCGATCGCGAGATCCGCCAGCACCCACTCGTAACAATTGTCGCCGATCACCGCGCCGACCGAACCGGGGCCGACGCCTTGAGCGCGCAGGCCGGCGGCGATCGCCTCGATGCGGTCCGCGAACTGGCGGCCGCCGACCGGCTGCCACAGCCCGTAGCGCTTCCAGCGCAGCACCGGGGCATCGCCGTGCTGGCGCAGCGCCGCGATGACGCGGCCCGCCAGCGTGGTCGTGTCAGTGCCGCTTGCCATGTCCGCCCTGTCCGTGGCCGAGATAGAATTCCCGGATCTGATCCGATTGCATCAGGTTGGCGCAGGTGTCGTGCTTCACCACCCGGCCGACCTCGAGCACATAGCCATAGTGTGCGGTCTCCAGCGCCATCCGCGCGTTCTGCTCGACCAGCAGGATCGAGACGCCCTCCTCGGCATTGAGTCGCCGGATGATCGCGAAGATCTCCTTGACCAACAGCGGCGAGAGGCCGAGCGACGGTTCGTCGAGCAGCAGGACCTTAGGCCGCGCCATCAGCGCGCGGCTGATCGCCAGCATCTGCTGCTGGCCGCCGGAGAGCTGCCCGGCGAGCTGATCCTGGCGCTCACGCAGCACCGGGAAATAGTTGAACGCCTTCTCGATGTCGGCGGCGACCTCATGCTGGTCGGTGCGGATGTAGGCGCCCATCTTGAGATTGTCGCGGACGCTGAGGAACGGGAAAATCTCGCGTCCCTCCGGCACGTGGCTGATGCCGAGCCGCACCACCTTGTCCGGCTCCATCGACTGGATCTTGCGGCCTTCGAATTCGACCGTGCCCTTCAGCGGATCGAGCACGCCCGAGATCGTCTTCAGGATGCTGGTCTTGCCGGCGCCGTTGGCGCCGAGCACGGTGACGATCTGGCCGCGCATCAGGTCGAGGGTGATGCCGCGGATCGCGGTGATCGGGCCGTAGCAGCTTTCGATATTGGCAAGGCGCAGGATCGGCTGGGCGCTCATCGATCAGGCTCCCAGATAAGCGGCGACGACGTCGGGATGGTTCTGCACCTCGTCAGACGTGCCGAGCGCCATCATCCGCCCGTAGTTCAGCGCCAGCACGCGGTCGGAGACGCGGCTGACCAGCGACATGTCGTGCTCGACCATCAGCACGGTGATGCCGAGCCGGTTGTTGATCTCGAGGATCCACTCCGCCATGGCGTTGGTCTCCTCGACGTTGAGACCGGACGATGGCTCGTCGAGCAGCAGCAGCTTGGGCCCGACGCACAGCGCGCGGGCGACTTCGATCACCTTGCGGACGCCGTAAGGCAGGCTGCCGATCGGTGTGTCGCGATAGCGCTGCAGGCGCAGCACGTCCATCACCTCCTCGGCGGCGCGCCGATGCGCGATCTCCTCGTCACGGACTTTCTTCAGCCGCAGGACGTCCTGCCAGGTCGAGGTGGTGGAATGGCGGTGGCGGCCGACCAGCAGATTGTCGAGCGTGGAAGCACTCTCGAACAGCTCGATGTTCTGGAAGGTGCGGGCGATGCCGCGGCCGGCGATCTGCTGCGCCGACAGCCGCGTGACGTCCTCGTCGCGGAAGATGATGTGGCCGGCATAGGGCGTGTAGAGCCGACTGATCAGGTTGAACAGCGTGGTCTTGCCGGCGCCGTTGGGCCCGATGATGGTGAAGACCTCGCCTTCGGCGATGTCGAAGGAGACGTCGTCGACCGCGGTGAGGCCGCCGAACTTGACGGTGAGCTTGTCGACCTTGAAGAACGTGCTCACCGGTTGCGCTCCGACTTCAGGAACATCCGCTGCGCGCGCGCGCTGGTCGGCCGATACAACGGGAACTGCCGGAAGTACGACTTCACCCGCGCCCATCGTCCATCGAGGCCCATCGGCTCGAAGATGATGAACAGGATGATGATCAGACCGAAGATCAGCGACTTCAGCCCCGGCGCGCCGGCGACGCGGACGATTCCGGCCTGGATCGCTTCGGTAAGTTGATCCGACAGGCCAATCCCCTGCATCGCCGCCAGGGTCAGTTGCGGCACCTTGTCCTTCACCACGATCAGGATCGGATCGACCATGATCATGAAGATCGCGCCGAACACCGCGCCGCGCAGGCTGAGCACGCCGCCGATGATGATGATCATGACGAACTCGATCGACATCGACAGGCTGAACATTTCCGGGCTGATGAACGACAGCTTATGCGCGTACAGCACACCGGCGAGCCCGGTGAAGCCGGCCGAGATGGCGAACGCCCGGGTCTTGTAGCGCGCGGTGTCGATGCCCATGCTGCGGGCCGCGGTCTCGCTGTCGCGGATCGCCAGAAACGCACGGCCCGTCGGCGAACGCAGGATGTTAATTGCGGCCAGGATCACCACCACGGTGACGCCGAGGCAGAGATAATAGAACCCCTGGGCGCCGAGCTTCAGCCCGAACAGCGACGGCGCGCCGAGCATCAGGCCCTCGTTGCCGTTGGTGACGCTCTCCCAGCGGGTGACGATCTCCTCGACGATGAAGGCGAACGCGAGTGTGGCGATTGCCAGGTAGATGCCGTGCAGGCGTAGCGCCGGCAGCCCCACCAGATAGCCGATCAGCCCGGTGAAGCCACCGGCCAGCACCAGATACACCGGCAGCGGCAGGCCATGCTTTTCGCAGACCGCCGCCGTATAGGCGCCGATCGCCATAAAGGCGGCGTGGCCGATCGAGACCTGCCCCGCCTGCCCCGACAGCACGTTCATGGCGATGCCGACGATGGCGTAGATCAGCACGAACACCAGCTGGCTGAGATAATAGGATTCCAGCACATAAGGCGCGGCGATCAGCGCCGCGACCAGGACGGCGTACCAGAACGCAGCATTCTTCGACGGGAACAGCTGCTCGCTTTGCGCGTAGCTGGTGCGGACATGCGCGCTCATCTCAGACCTTCTTCAGCGCGTTGCTGCCGAACAGGCCCTGCGGCCGCCACAGCAGCACCGCGAGCAGCACCACATAGGCGGCAACGTCCTTGAAGCCCTCCGGCAGATAGAAGCCGGACAGCGACTCGACGATGCCGATCGTGATGCCGCCGGCGAGCGCGCCGGGGATGCTACCGAAGCCGCCGAGCACCGCGGCCGGGAACGCCTTGATGCCGAGGAAGCCGAGATTGGCATGGATGAAGGTGATCGGCGCCAGCAGCACGCCGGCGCAGCACGCCACGATCGCGCTCAGGCTCCAGATCAGCGAGAACATCCGCTTCACCGGAATGCCCATGTAGTAGGCCGCCAGCATGTTCTGCGACGTCGCCTGCATGGCGATGCCGATCTTGGTGAAGCGGAAGAAGGCGTAGAGCACGGCGCACAGCAGTGCTGTGGCGACGATGATCGACAGGCTGTCCTGCGACAGCACCAGGCCGCCGAGCTGGATCACGCCGCCGGTGAACGGCGTCTCGATCCGCAGATCGTCGGTGCCCCAGATGATGCCGACCAGCGAACGGATGACGAGGCCAAGGCCGATCGTCGCCATCACGATCGAGAATTGCGGATAGCCGAGGATCGGCCGCACCACCAGCCGCTCCATCGCGGCGCCGAGCACCGCCATGCTGACCACACACAGCAGAAACCCGAACCAGTAGTTCAGCCCGAGCGTGGCGATGAAGGTGAACGACAGGAACGCGCCGAGCATCATGATTTCGCCCTGCGCAAAATTGACGACTTCGGTCGCCTTGTAGATCAGCACGAAGCCGAGGGCGATGAGGCCGTAGACGCAGCCGAGGGCAATCCCGCCGATCACCTGCTGGACGAAATCGAGCATTTCTTCCCCGTGTGGTTCTTTGGTGAACCACATTTTTGCGGCCGACATTGATTGCCGGTCCGGCGTGACTGAGCGTTCCGTTACGCGTTGACCGCGCATACGGCTTACTCAATCAGTTAATTAAAGTTAGATCATCGCGCGCCTGTCAAGGCGCGCGCCAATTACTTTTATGCTGCATCGCGAAGACGCGATTGCGGTCAGCAATCAGGCGATCAGATGTTCCGCTGATCTTTGACACGCACCGCCTTGCCCTGCGAGCGCGGAACTTCGCCTGGGGCTTTCACCGAGACCTTGCAGGTGACGCCGATCAGCGACTTGATGTGATGCGTCACTTCCGCCGCCTTCTTGGCGCGGGCCGCGTCATCGAACGGCGCGCCGGGTGCGACTTCGACTTCGACCGTCATGGCGTCGAGCGCCTTCTCACGGGTCAGCACGATCTGATAGTGCGGCGCGATGCCGGGGAAACCGATCAGCACCGACTCCACCTGCGACGGATAGACGTTGACGCCGCGGATGATCAGCATGTCGTCGTCGCGACCGGTGACACGCATGATACGCAGATGGGTGCGGCCACAGGCGCAAGGCTCGGTGTTCAGGCTGGTGATGTCGCGGGTGCGATACCGGATCATCGGCAGCGCTTCCTTGGTGAGCGTGGTGATCACCAGCTCGCCGACGGAGCCCATCGGCAGCACCTGAAGCGTTTCCGGATCGATGGTTTCGAACAGGAAGTGGTCTTCCCAGCCGTGCAGACCATTTTGCGCAACGTGGCATTCGCAGGCGACGCCGGGGCCCATGATTTCCGACAGGCCATAAACATCGACCGCCTTGATGCCGAGGCGCGCTTCGAGATCGCGGCGCATCGCATCGCTCCACGGCTCGGCGCCGAACAGGCCGACCCGCAGCGGCGCATCGCGCAGGTTGATGCCCATCTGCTCGGCGACTTCCGCGATGTTCAGCGCATAAGACGGCGTGCAGCACAGCACATTGGCGGCGAAATCGACGATGAGCTGCACTTGGCGTTCGGTGCCGCCGCCGGAGGCCGGCACCACGGTGCAGCCGAGCCGCTCGGCGCCATAGTGAGCGCCGAGGCCGCCAGTGAACAGGCCGTAGCCATAGGCGTTGTGGACAATGTCGTCCGGCGACGCGCCGGCGCCGACCATCGAGCGCGCCATCAGGTTGGCCCAATTGTCCAGGTCGGTCTTGGTGTAACCGACCACGGTCGGCTTGCCGGTGGTGCCGGACGAGGCATGGATGCGGGGCATCTGATTGCGCGGCACCGCGAACATCCCGAACGGATAGTTGTCGCGGAGGTCGGTCTTCTTGGTGAAGGGAAACTTAGCGAGGTCGGCCAGCGAGGTCAGATCCGCAGGCTTGACACCGACTTCATCGAAGCTGTTGCGATAGTGCGGAACGTCGCGATACGCCCGCTCGACAATCTTGCGCAGGCGCTCGAACTGCAGCGCCGCAAGCTGCGGCCGGGGCATCGTCTCGATGGCGCGGTCGTGCATATAGACGGTCTGTTCGCGCAATGCAGGCTGGGCGCTCATCGAAGCAATCCTTTGTCAGAAAATCAGGAGGCCGCCGCGACGGCAGGCGCCTTGGCCAGCGCGTAGCCGGCGGCCAGCGCGTCCATGTTGAGATCGAGGAAGCCGCGCGGCGAGGACGCGCGCACCACCTGCTCGACCGATTTGTGTTTGCAGATGCCGGACAGTTCGATCAGCACGCCCAGCGCCACGATGTTGGTGACGCGTTCGCTGCCGAGTTCAATCGCGGTGCGGCTGAGCGGCAGCGGGTAGCGCTTGAAACGTCCGCCCTCCGGCAGTTCCGGGCACAGCCGAACGTCGGAGATCACCAGCGCGCCGGCCTTGAGCTTCGGCCAGGACGGCTTGATCGCAATCTTGTCCAGCAGAACCAGATGGTCGAATTCGATCGGCAGCGGATAATCGACCTCGCCATGGGCGACGACGAGGTCGGCATTGCAGAAGCCGCCGCGCGAGGTCGGCTCATAGGTCTGCGACTGCGCGACGTGACGGCCTTCCAGCGCCAGCGCGTCGGCGAGCAGCTTGGCGCTGAGCAGCAGGCCCTGACCGCCGGTGCCGCCGAAGCGCAGTTCGATGCGGGATGTCGACATAGCTGGTTTCCCCGTCACTTGGCGGCACGCGCTGCGGCGGCGGCACGCAACGCCGCGCCGTATTCCGGCCGGTTGTTCTGGGCCAGAATGCCGGTCGGCAGATCGGTCGAACGGAACGGCTCATCGACGCTGTCGCGATACGCGCTCGGGCGCATCTCGCTCTTCTGCCGCAGCACCATCTCGGCCGAAGAGCCCATGTCGTTCTTGCGGCCGTACACTTCGGTGCAGTCCGACACCACTTCGACGAAGGCAAAGCCAGGATGCTGCAGGCCAGCCTTGATCAGCTCTTTCAGCTTCGGCACGTGCCGGGTGACTTCGCGTCCGACGAAGCCCGCGCCGGCGGCGGTCGCCAGCGCGCTGGCGTCGAAATTCGGCTCGGAATTGCCATGCGGCGTGGTGGTGGTGAGCCGCGTCTCCGACGTGGTCGGCGACACCTGACCGCCGGTCATGCCGTAGATCTCGTTGTTGAGCATCAGGCAGGTGAGCTTGAGATTGCGGCGGCAGGCGTGGATCAGATGATTGCCGCCGATCGCCAGGCAATCGCCATCGCCGGTGATCACCACGACGTGCAGGTCGGGCCGCGCCAGCGCGAGACCGGTCGCATAGGCCAATGGGCGGCCGTGCGTGGTGTGGAAGGTGTTGGCGTCGATATACGCCGATAGCCGTCCGGCGCAGCCGATGCCGGACACCACCGCGAGCTTGTCGCGGTCGATGTTCAACTCGTGGATCGCCCACAGCAGCGCGCGCAGCGCCATGCCGTGGCCGCAGCCCGGGCAGAGAAAGTGCGGCATCATCTCCTTGCGAAGATAATCGCGGACGTCGAAATGCGGCGCGTCGCGGAACATCTCAGACCTCCGAAGCGAGCTTGGTGGCAGCGGCTGCGATCTGCGCCGGCGTAATCGGTTCACCGCTGATCAGATGCAGGCCTTCGACGCGGCGGTCGCGAAGCTGACGCTCGATCTCGAGCCTCAGCTGGCCGATGTTGAGCTCCGGCACCAGGATCGCCTTGGCGTTCCGGGTCGCCTCGCGCAGCGCGATCTCCGGGAACGGCCACAGCGTGACCGGGCGGAACAGCCCGACCTTCTTGCCTTCGGCGCGGCAGGCATCGACCGCGCGGCGAGCCGCACGGGCGCTGATGCCGATCGCAACGATCACCACCTCGGCGTCTTCGCAGCGCACGGCTTCGTAGCTGTCGATCAGATCGCGATTGCGGTCGAGCTTGGCATAGAGCCGGCCGAGATTCCGCGTCACGGTCTCCGGGTCCTGGCTCGGGAAGCCGGTCTCGCTATGCGTCAGTCCCGTGGTGTGGGTGCGATAACCGTCACCCGGACGCGGCATCGGCGGCACCAGATCGGCATCGGCCGCGTACGGCTTGTAAGCCTCGCGCGGGCCGCTCGCCCATTTGCGGGTCGCGTGCACCGACGTGCGGCCACCGAGCGCCACGGTCTCGGACGACTGCGCGATCACCTGGTCGTACAGCAGGATCACCGGCGTGCGGCACAGTTCGGCAAGATCGAAGGCGCGAATGGTCTCGTCGTAGATCTCGCGTGCCGAAGCCGGCGCCAGCACGATCATCGGATAGTCGCCGTGGCTGCCGTAGCGGGTCTGGAAGATGTCGGCCTGCGACGGCCGCGTCGGCATGCCGGTCGACGGACCGCCGCGCATCACGTTGACGATCACGCAGGGAATCTCGGCGCCGGCGGCGTAACCGATGTTCTCCTGCTTCAGCGAAAAGCCGGGGCCGGAGGTCGCGGTCAGCGATTTGACGCCGCCCATCGAGGCGCCGACCACCGCGGCCATCGCGGCGATCTCGTCTTCCATCTGGATGAACACGCCACCGGCAGCCGGCAGCATGGTCGACAGCCGCTCGGCAATTTCCGACGACGGGGTGATCGGATAGCCGGCGAAAAACTTGCAGCCGGCGTCGATTGCGCCCTGGGCACAGGCGGCGTTGCCGGACAGCAGCTTGGCAGCGGCGGCTTTGGGGACGTGACGATCCGGCGCGTTCATTGCGCGGCCTCCATCGCGGGCGCTTCAGTGTCGAGATGGACGCGGATCGCGAAGTCCGGGCACAGCCATTCACACAGCCGGCAGCCGGTGCATTTCTCCGGCGCCACCAATTCGACAACGCGGTCGGCGTTGAGCTTCAAGCAGCGTTCGGGACACAGCTTGACGCAGATCTCGCAGCTCTTGCACCAGGCATCGGTGATCTCGAGCCGGGGCTGATATGGCGTATGCGCCGGAGCCGCCGCAGGGGTGGCATCGGCAGACGGCGACTCGCTCTTGGCGTCCGCAATCCAGTTACGGCCGAGCTCGAACGCGGCCGAATTCACCGCGATCGTCTTCTTCGGCACGAAGGCGGTGACGGTCTTTTCCCATTCCGGCAGCGCGAATTCGAGCACGGTCGACAACGCACCGAGCAGCACGACGTTGGCAGCGCGCTCGTTGCCGAGCTCCTCGGCCATCTTGGTGGCGTCGATCGCGTAGGCTTCGGACACGTAGGCCGCGACTTGTTCAGCGGTTTCGGTCGAGTAGCGCATCGGCGCGCCGGGACGGCGGCTGAGGCAGGCGAACGGCGGCACGATCCGCTTGGTGTCGCAGATGAACACGCCGGTGTCGCGCTTCAGATGCGGCAGCCAGCGCAGGCCCTCGGCCCATTCCAGCGCGATCAGCACGTCGGCCTCGCCCTTGGCGATGGTCGGCGACCACACCCGCGGCCCGAACCGGACGTGGCTGAACACGGTGCCGCCACGCTTGGCCATGCCGTGCACTTCGCTCTGCTTGACCTCGTAGCCGTGCGCCTGCGCCAGCGACGCCAGCACCTTCGACACCATGATCACGCCCTGGCCGCCGACGCCGACGATCAGCACATTGGTGGGTTCCGCCAGCGCCGCGTTGAACGCCACCGGCTCACTCTCCGCATTCACTGCGATGTTGCTCTGCTCGTTCATTGCGTCACCGCCGGGCTCGCGATCTTGATGCAGTCGATGGTGCAGACCTGGGCACACAGCGTGCAGCCGATGCACAGCGCGGGATCGATTTTCACCCGGTGCCGCCCCTCGAACCACTCGTCGCTCCAGGTCAGAGCGGGGCAGCCGAGATTCATGCAGGACTGGCAGGCGGTGCACTGGCTGGTGATGATCTCCAGCGGCGGGCCCTTGATCTTGATCGGATCGAGCACGCACGGCCGGTTCGAGATCAGCACGGCGACACCGCGATAGTTGATTGCCTCGCGGAGCGCCTGATGGGTGGCGGCGAGATCGTAGGAGTCGACCTTCTTCACCCATTTGACGCCGCAAGCCTTGATCAGCGCCTCGTAGTCGACCTGCGGCGCGGGTTCGCCGCGCAGCGTCTTGCCCGTGCCGGGATGCTCCTGACCGCCGGTCATCGCCGTGATGTGGTTGTCGAGCAGCACCACTGCGATATTGGCCTGGTTGTAGACCGCGTCGATCAGCGCCGGCAGCCCGGCGTGCAGGAAGGTGGAGTCGCCGATGGTGGCGACCACCGGCTTGGTCTCGCCGGCCTTCGCCATGCCGATGGCGTTGCCGATCGAAGAGCCCATCGCCACGCAGGTGTCGATGCCGCGCAGCGGATCGAGCACCGCCAGCGTGTAGCAGCCGATGTCGCCGGCGACGCGGGCGCCGGAGGCGCGCACCGCCATGAAGCTCGACGTATGCGGGCAGCCGGCGCACAGTACCGGCGGACGCACCACCGGCTCCGGCACCCATGCGTTGTAGGACGGCGGCGCCGGCAGCAGACCAGCCTGAACGAAGCCGGCGCGGACAACTTCGGGCGAGAACTCGCCGGCACGCGGAAACAGCCGCTTGCCTTCGACTTTGATGCCGAGCGAGGCGACCTCTTTCTCGATGATCGGCTCGAGCTCCTCGACCACGAACACCTGCTCGACCGAGGCGCAGAATTCGCGCAACAGCGTGTCGGGCAACGGCCAAGACGCGCCGAGCTTCAGTACGGTGGCGGTCGGCAGCACTTCGCGAAGATAAGGATAGCAGGTCCCGGCGGTGATAACGCCGAACTTGGTATCGCCCCTCTCGATCCGGGTGATGTCCGCCGTGGCGAAATAGTCCTTCAGCTTGGTTTCACGCTCGAGCACGAACAGATGACGGCCGCGGGCATGCGCCGGGATCATCACGTTCTTCGACGGCCGCTCCAGGAAGACGCGCGCCGGCACTTCGACGCGCTCGCCCACCGATACCGTGCTGCGGGTGTGGGACAAACGCGTGGTGCTGCGCACAATCACCGGCGCATCGAACTGCTCGGATATCTCGAACGCCAGCTTGGTGAAGTCGTAAGCTTCCTGCGCGTCGCTCGGCTCCAGCACCGGGATATTGGCGAGCTGGCCGTAGATCCGGCTGTCCTGTTCATTCTGCGAGGAGTGAATGCCGGGGTCGTCGCAGACGATCAGCACCAGGCCGCCGTTCACGCCGATGTAAGTCGCGGTCATGAACGCGTCGGCAGCCACGTTGAGGCCGACATGCTTCATCGCGCACAGCGCACGGCTGCCGGCGAACGACGCGCCCATTGCGACGTCGAGCGCGACCTTCTCGTTGGTCGACCACTGCGCGTGGAGATCCTCGACCGGATAGGTCGCAAGATTCTCAAGAACTTCGGTGCTGGGCGTACCAGGATAAGCAGCCGCAACACGCACACCGGCTTCCCACGCGGCCCGCGCGATCGCCTCGTTACCGGTGAGCGGGCGAAGCTCTTTGCTTTCGGCCTTTAGAGCGGTGGCGGCTTGCCAAGGTGTATGCATCACGAGCTCCCCCCAAGCGCACGCCGCTGCGGCGATTAGAACTGCTGTAAAGGGGCTCTCTTTCCCAAATTTACCTTCGGTCGTATTTGCGCTAAGTCAACGGGCTCGACAGTTATCGATCAGCATGATCACTACGCGTCCGCGTTTGCGGCAGTGCTTTTGTGCTGAGTCAATTCTGTGCAGTGCAGCGACGATTACTGCTACGCAAGAGCGGATTGCGCCGGCGATCGCGCGCATAGTTGGACTTTAGACGAACAGTGAGGACGGCATGACGACGACGGCTCCGGACAGCGTCCAGAACACCCCGGCTCCGAGCAAACCGGCGCCGGAGCGCGGACCGGACAAGCACGTCGAAGCGCGGATGGCACGGATCGAAGCGGCGGTACAGCGCATCCAGCTGGTCATCGTGATGGGCGTCGGTGTCGGCGCGATCCTGTGGTGCCTTGATCTTGCGACGCAATTGATGCCCTTCCCGCCGTCGGCCGCTTGGTACTATGGCGGTCAGGCGGTCGCGGCGCTGATCGGCATGGGCATTGCGTATGCGGTGGCTAAGCTGATCGGCTACCCGTTGGAAGTTCTGAAGCGGGCCTGACCGACCGCCATCGCGGTGCGCGGATTTAGCACCCCTCGGCCTCGCCGCGACGCGGCGTCATCGGCGCGTAAATCTGCTAGGATACCGCGGGCGGTCAGCTTCTTTCGCCCGCGTGGGACACAATGCGTCGAGTTCTCAAGAAACCTGCGGCCAAGCCGAGCCCCGGCCCGGCCCATGACATCGTTCTGTCGCAAGACGCCGGCAGCGGCGAGGCATTTCGGGCAATTGCGACCGAATTGCTACACCTGATCGCCGCGCAGCAACCTAAGGTGCGGCGGCGCGATCCGACCGGCGTTCACCAGATGCGGATCGGCTTGCGGCGGATGCGGGCCGCGATCTCGGTGTTCGGCGAGCTGATCGACGGCCGTGACACCCAGCGGATGAAGCGCGAGCTGAAGTGGCTGGCCGGACGGCTGGCTGCGGCACGCGACCTACACCTCCTGGAAGTGAAGATCAAAAGCGCTCAGCTCGGCACCGGCTCACCGGCCTTCCTGAAGCGGCTCGGCTCTGACCGCGGCGCCGCGTTCGACAGCGCCAGCGCCACCGTCGAGCTGCAGCGCTTCCGCAAGCTGTTGAACGATCTCAAGCGCTGGATCGAGGCGGGCGAAGGGACCAAGGCGGCGGACGGCGCGGACCGCCCGTCGGCGGTCGCATTCGCCGAACAGGTGCTGGCCCGCCGCGCCCGCAAGCTCAACAAGCGCCTGGAGAAGCTGGAGCAGCTCGACGACGAGGAGCGGCATCGGGTCCGGATCGCCGCCAAGAAGCTGAACTACGCGATCGGCTTCTTCGAAAGCCTGTTTGACGGCAGGGCCGGCAAGCGGCTGGAGCGGTTCCGGAAGCACCTGAAGAAGCTGCTCGACGCGCTCGGCGCTCTCAACGACGTCGCCGTGCACCGCAAACTAGCCGGCAAATTCAACCGCCGCGCCAAGGACAAGCTCGACCCCGAAGCCGCCCGGCAGCTCGCCGACCTTGATGATGCCGAGATCAGACAGCAGATGAAGGCTGCCGCCAAGGCCGCCGCCAAGCTTGCGGAGGACCCGCTTTTCGGCGATTGACGGCGATCGAGCCGCGCTGAAGGACACGATGCAGCCAGATCCCCACCCTCTCGTCGAGGCGGCGACCAGCACCTCACGCTTCGCGGTGACGCGGCGCTGGCTGACGCGGGTGTCCGAATGGTCGGCCAAGGCGACGTTCCGGATCAAGCGCGGCACGCCGGCGGTGACGATCGCCGAACTCGGCAAGAGCTGGGACCTGACAGAAGCGCAGCGCACCGTCCTGCTGCAGCTCGGCGAGACCAAGCCGGGCGCCGCGTTCATCGACGAGAAGGTCGCCAACATCAACCGCGCCGCGTTCCACCGTTCGGCCTTCGTGCTGAATGCGGCGACGCATCTGATCTTCGTCGACCTCGCCGCACAGCTCTTGCTGTCGGTGTGGGAATTGAAAGCGGTGCTGGTCGCGCTCAATCTGCTGCTGGCGCTGATCGCGCATTTTCAGATGCGCGAGAATTATCGGGCGCTACTCGCCGGCCCGCGGCAACTGCCGAAGAAGCGCCGGCTGCTCGGGCTGCTGCGTAACCCCCGTTACAACAAGGCGGTGAAGAAGAGCTCCCGGCCCTATGCGCGCAGCGCCTGGAAGGAGCAGACGCTGTACCGCACCGCGTACTTCGCCAACGCGGTGATCATCTTCCTCGGCTCGCAATTTATTCTGCCTGCAGAGCGACTGATCTTCCCGTTCGGATTCCTGGTTGGAAAGATCACCGGACTGATCACCACCATCGTGGTGTTCTTCGACGGCTGGCGCGGCATCCGCGCCGGCGACGACGCCCGCCTCGCGCGCGAGCGCGAGGTCTCGGTGTACCGCAACCTCAAGATCTGAGAGCGCTACGCGTCCTCGCCGCGAGTGCGAAGAGCGAAGCGAACGAACGGCACCTCAGTGATGCTCCGCTTCGCTCTTACCCCAGGTCAGAAATAGGCCGATGTCGCCTGGGATGCCGTCGGGGAAATCGACCACGCGGGCCTGCAGCACGAAGCCGTGCGGGCGCAGCTCCGACTTCCACCGCAAGTAAATGTCGGCGGCCATGCCGCGCAGCGTGGACGGCCATTCCGGATCGGGCGCATTCACGGCGCGGCCGTGATCGGTGCACAGCTCTGCCGGAAACCGCAGCAGCAGGCTTTCCTGCTCGCCCTTTTTGGCAACGGATCGCGCGTTGCGCAGCAGCTTCTGCCAGGTCTCGTCGGTCAGATGCGACGCCAGCATGTCGCTGGCGAGCCGGTGATGCTTCTCGTCCGCCAGCTCCTTGGCATGTTTTCGCTTCTCGTCTTCTTCGTGCTCGTGCTCGAGCCCCAGCTCGCGGAACGCCGAGGCGGAGAGATCGTCAGCCGCCGGATCGTGCGGCGGGGGTGCCGGCGGCGCGACGGGACGGCTCAGCGCTGCAAGCTTGTCGGACGGCGTCGGCCAGGCGTTCGGATCGTCGTGCACGGGATCAGCTCCGGTGTGATTGAGCCCAGTCATGGTCTTGAGCAGGTCGGCGCGGCTGACGATGCCGACGATGTGGCCAGCACGCACCACCGGCACCCGCTTGATCCGCTTCTCGACCAACAGGTCGGCGATGTCGGCGAGCGCCGTGCTTTCTTCGACCGTCACCACCGGGCCGACCATGACGTCCTTGGCGGTGCGGGTATCGGACTTCAGGAAGCGGACGTAGTCGGGATGCACCGCCTCGCCTTCCGACAGCATCTGCAGCCACCAATCGTGACGCGCCTCGCGGTCGCTATCGGCGCGCGGCATCAGGTCGCCTTCGCTGACGATGCCGAGCGGCACCCCGGCGCCGTCGATCACCGGCACGGCGCTGATGCCATGCTTGAGCAGCGTCTCGGCGATGGCGTGGACGGGCGTGTCGGGCTGCACCGTCACGATGGCGGTGGTCATCACGTCTGCTGCCTTCATGGGAATCTCTTCGAACGTTGCGGGCTATCGAATGATATGCGGCGTATATGGCGGTCTGATGCGCGATCTACGCGGGACGGCTTTGCCGCGTCATAGCGGGTTTTTGCGAATCTCCGTCAAGCAACCGCCATATTCCGCTGTGCGCTCCACTTCGGAAAGCCGCAGATAGGGCATCGATCGCGGTCGATCGACGCAGAGCCGACAGGCCGCACCGACATTGGACATTCGACCATAGAGAAAGCCGAGCCGCACTCGGCAAATGACGAGGTATTAATCGTCAACCCTAACAAATTGCGGCGCTTTCTGCCGCGATGACGTCACGCCCCCTGCCGTGCTACACCTCGACCGACGGCGCCTCAACGGTTTTGACATACCTCAACGCACCGTTGCATATGCGTGTTCATTTGATTTTCGACAATGCAGCTTGCGGCAGGCGAAACCTATACACCTCGCGCCGGCCTGCCCTGAATGGAAAGACGTAACATGGAGTATCTCTCCGCGCTCGGTCCACTGCTGATACTCATGTTGTTCGGTGGTGGCTTCGTGATCGCAGCGTATCTCACCTTCGACGATATGCGTTCCCGTGGCGGTTCGTTCGATGCCGCTTCCTTCGTCACCGCAATCCGCTCGACGGTCGATCGCGTCCGCGCGCTGCCGACGACGACGCTGATCATGATCGGCGCGGTCGTGGTCGCGGCCCTGTTCGTCTATCTGGTGTCGGCGAGCGGCTACTATGCCCGCCCGGCCGCCGTGGAAACCAGCGCAGCCCCGGCTGCGGTCGAAACCGCTGCGACGCCGGCCCCCGAGGCCGCTGCGCCCGCTCCGGCGGCGAAGGCTGCTCCGGCGCCCGCGCCTGCCACCAAGGCCCCCGCCGCCGACAAGCAGGCCGCTGCTGCGGCCCCGGCGGCGATCGCCGCGGTGCGTAACGTCACCTCGACCAGCTGCGCCTCGGACGGCTGCCCGGTGACCTGCGCCGCCAACGAGACCCTGACCTCGGCCTATTGCGTCAACGGCGGCGCCGCCAAGCTCGCCGACCAGCTCACGGTCAAGGACGGCTCGGTGACGGCGAAGTGCAGCCCGAGCGCCAGCGCCATCAAGGTCGCCTGCGCCCGCAAGTGATCCAGGGGCGCGCCCGATCGGTATCGGGACAGCACCCAGCCAATCGAGCCCGGCTTCGCGCCGGGCTTTTTGTTATTCGGCGCCTGACGTGCCGACAGTCGTATTGTGCGCCTAATGGGCTAACGTCCCGATCCTGAAGAGCCCGGCAAAGCCGGGCGTCCCGAAGGATGAGGAGCCGCATAGCTTGCGGCGCATGGTTCGAGACGGCGCTTCGCGCCTCCCACCATGAGCTTGTGGTTGTTGTAAGAACTCCGAAGCGCGCTCCTGATTCTAACGAACGCGGAACTACTCTAGGGCCGGCCGCGGTCGTGATCGTCGCGGTGACGTTCGATCTCGTCGAGATGCTCCAGCACCCACGTCGCGAGGTGCATGACGGGGACCGAAAGCGATTGGCCGAGGGCGGTCAGCCCGTATTCCACCTGCGGCGGCACCGTCGGATAGACTTGCCGCGTCACCATCCCGTCGCGCTCCAGCGCCTTCAGCGTGCGCGTGAGCATCTGTTGCGACACGCCTCCGATCAACCGTTTCAGCTCGTTAAAGCGGCGCGGCTTCTGTGCGAGGGAGGTGATTGCCAGCACCGTCCACTTATCGCCCATCCTCGCCAAGACCTGGTTGACGCGACGGCATGCGTCATTGGTGCCGGGCGCAGCGGGCGGGGCGGTCACATCCATAGGGCCTGGCCCCACATCTATGCGTTCTTGTGACATGTACTGGTCCATATCACATTCCTGGTCATCGAAACATACTACCGGGAACGCATGATGGTTGACAGGAAGACGATCGCAATTTTCGGCGCGGGCATCGGCCTTGGCGCGTCGCTCGCCCACCATTACGGCAAGCAGGGCTATCAGGTCGCGCTTGTTGCGCGCCATGAAGGCGCGCTTCATGAGCTGGCCGGCAAGCTCAAAGTTGAAGGGCTGGAGGTGGCCGTCTTTCCGGGCGACCTGACCAATCTTGAAGGGCTGCCCGGCCTGGTCGACGCGATCGAAACGCAGCTCGGCGCCATCGATGTAGCAGTTTACTCGCCCGTTCCGTCCGAAGGCGGATTCGTCCCCGCTACCCAATTTGACGCCGCAGCGGTGCAGGATCTCGTTCCGATCTACACGCTCGCGCCGATAGAGCTTGCGCATCGTCTGACCAAGATCATGAAGAAGCGCGGCGCAGGATCGATTGTCGTCGTCGGCGGGCTTGCCGCGGTCAGACCCATTCCGGGGGTGAGCGGCGCTCCCGCGCTGATGGCTGCCACCCGCAACTACATCCATGCTCTGCACGGCGAGCTTGCGCAGAGCGGCGTCTTCGCCGGCGCCGTCTACATCGGCGCGATGATCGAAGGCTCAACCGGCATGAAGGTCGCCACGTCGGGTGGCCGCACGATCGATCCGCGCTTGCCGACCATCTCGCCGGACGCGATCGCGGAAGCGATCTGGAGGCTCACCACGGAGCGCACCCAAGTGGAGGCGATTCTTCCCGCCATCTCGCAATCCTGAGGCGTCGACCATGCTGCGCATCGACCTCTTCACCGAGATCACTTGCCCCTGGTGCATCATCGGACATCACCGCCTCGACAATGTCCTTGCGCAACGGTTCCCCGCGCTGGATGTGGATATCCGCCAGCACCCGGTGCTGCTACTTCCCGACGCGCCGGCAGCGGGTCTCTACATCCCCGACCTTCTCCGCTCACGCTACGGAATCACGGACCCGAAAGCGTCGTTCGCGCGGCCTGAAGCTGAGGCGCGGGCGTCCGGCCTTGATCTTGACCTGAGCCGCCAGCCGTGGACCTACAGGACGCAGGCGGCGCACGGACTTATCCTCGCAGCGCGAACGCGCGGTACGCAGCATCAGCTCGCGGTCGCGATCACCGATGCCCATTTCCTGGACGCCAGGAATATCTCGGACGTCGACGTCCTTGCCGGTATCGCCGCGGGCTACGGATTCTATCGCGATGAGGCGCGTGCGATCGCGTTGGACCCCGAACAGCACAGGCGTGTCGAGCAAGAGGCCGCCAAGTCCGGAGCAGCGGGCGTGCGGTCGGTTCCCCACTTTGTTTTCGGCGGGCGCATCACCATCAACGGGGGACGCAGCGAAGATGAGATCGCATCCGCCATCCGTGATGCTGCAGGCGTTGCCGCATCCGCCTCACAGGGGACATCCGGCTCGTCGCCTTAGGGCAATGACCGCCGGCCGGCCCGAAATGCCGGTGCGCCGCGATGCGCGCTCCGCGTGTTCTGCCTGGAGCTTCTTCGGCGATGAGATCGCCGAGCAGGCGGTGGCTCGGCTACACGGCGATCTGGAGACAGGCACTTGGGACGACGCCCATGGATCGCTGCGGACCCAGGCGGAATATACCGGCTCGCTCGACCTGTTCGTATCAATCTCGATCGCTTAGTCCGTCGCCCACGTGTCGATCTTTGCAGTACGACGCGCGTACGATCGCGGCGCCCAGCAAAGCGCCGCCCTGCTTTCGCAGGACGGCGCACCGATGACGTCAAGCATCTGAGACGTGGAGCGACCGCTTAGTCGCCCTGTTTGTCGATATTCCAGAACACTGGAGTTGCCGGGCCGTAGACGACGCCGGTGAGTTCCTTGCGCCACACGCTCGGCGCGGTGTACTGGCCGAGCGGGATGTAGATCACCTGGTCGTAGACTTCCTTCTGGATCTCCTCGGCGATCTTCTTCTGCTCCTCGGGCGAGTTCGCGCGCACGAACTTGTCGCGCAGCTCCTCGACCTTGGCGTCTTCCGCCCAGCCGAACCAGCCGCCCTTCTTGCCCTGACCGCCGACCGAGACGTTGGCGACCGGATTGAGAATGTCGGGGCCGGCCCAGTTGGTAAAGAACATGTTCCAGCCGCCTTCGCTCGGCGGCTTCTGGCTGGCGCGGCGCGACACCACGGTCTGCCAGTCGGTGGCCTGAACGTCGACCTTGAAGCCGGCGTCACGCAGCAGCTGCGCGGCCACGATCGGCTGCGCCTTCAGGGTGACGACGTCGCCCGGCGCCATCAAGGCGATCGGCGTACCGTCATAGCCGGACTCCGCGAGCAGCTTCTTGGCCTCGGCCATGCCGTTGCCCTTGACCAGCGTCTCCGAGCCGACGTCGGTCTCGAGCGGCGTGCCGCAACCGAACACGGCGCCGCAAACCTTGTAGTACTTGGGATTGCCGACCAGCGCGTCGAGCACCGGCTTCTGGCTCATCGCCAGGAAGGCCGCGCGACGGACCTTGGGATTGTCGAACGGAGGATGCAGGAAGTTCATCCGGCCGAGGGTCTGGAAGCCGAGCGGGCTCAACGTATCGATCGTCAGCTCCTTGTCCTGCGCCAGCACCGGCAGCAGGTCGAACGACGGATTCTCGATGAAGTCGATGTCACCCGACTGCAGCGCGTTCACCGCGGTCTGTGCGTCCGGCATGGTGATCCACTCGACGCGGTCGACCTTCACCATCTTGCCGCCCGAGGTCCAGTCGGGCGCTTCCTTGCGCGGAATGTAGTCGGGGTTCTTGACGTACACCGCCTTGACGCCCGGCTGGAACTCGGACGCCACGAACTTGAACGGGCCGGAGCCGATCTGCTCGGGGATCGGCTTGTCGGCCGGCGTCTCGGCGATCCGCTTCGGCATCATGAACGGCACCAGCGACGACGGCTTGCCGATCGATTCCAGCACCAGCGCGTAGGGCTCCTTCAGCTTCAGCGTGATGGTCTTGGGATCGGTGGCTTCGAGGCTGGCGGTGAACTGCATCAGCTTCTGGCCCATGCCGTCCTTCTGGCCCCAGCGCTTCAGCGAGGCGACGCAATCCTCCGCGGTGACCGGGGTGCCGTCGTGCCACTTCAGTCCGTCACGCAACGTGAACGTGTAGGTCAGCTTGTCGTCTGAGACTTTGTAGTCCGCCATCTGCGGCTGGACCTTGAACTTGGAGTCCATCGCCAGCAGCGTGTCGTAAACCATGTAGCCGTGGTCGCGGGTAATGTAAGCGGTGGTCAGGCCGGGATCGATGATACGCAGGTCGGAATGCATGACGGCGCGGATCGTCTTGGCATCGACGGCAGCAGGCAGCGTCATCGATGCCGCGAGCGCGAACGCCGGCACAGCGAATTTCGACGCAACGGCCGAGCGCATCCAACGCGGTGGATGGAACATTCGATTTCTCCTGACTTGAAACTGATCAGTCACAGATGATTGCTTGTGCAGGGCATTAAGTCTCCGGGCGCGGCGTCACGCGATCAGCGCATTGCCACATCCTGATAATCGAGACTTGCACCAAGTGTGCCAAGCGTCAATCATCCGGCTCGCCGCTGCCGGCGTTCGGCCGCGTAGTCGGCGGCGGAAATCTTTCGCTTTACAAAGCCGCCGGTAATCAGTCTCGTAATGCCACCAACAGAGAGTGCGCAATGAACCCAGCAAATCTCCCATTCGATTCCGATACGATGCTGCAAGGCCTGCGCGCCTGGGTTGAATGTGAGAGCCCAACCTGGGACACCGCCGCGGTGGAGCGCATGCTCGATCTCGCAGCGCGGGAGATGGCGATCATGGGCGCGACAATCGAGCGCATCGCCGGTCGCCAGGGCTTCGCCGGCTGCGTGCGCGCGCGCTTTCCGCATCCCAAGCAGGGCGAACCCGGCATCCTGATCGCCGGTCATCTCGACACCGTGCATCCGGTCGGCACGCTGGCAAAGCTGCCGTTCCGCCGCGAAGGCAACAAGGCGTTCGGCCCCGGCATCTTCGACATGAAGGGCGGCAACTACCTGACGCTGGAAGCCATCAAGCAGCTCGCCCGCGCCGCGTTCACGACGCCGCTGCCGATCACCGTCCTGTTCACGCCGGACGAAGAAGTCGGTACGCCGTCGACCCGTGACATCATCGAAGCCGAAGCGGCGCGCAACAAATACGTGCTGGTGCCGGAGCCCGGACGCCCCGACAACGGCGTCGTCACCGGCCGCTACGCGATCGCGCGATTCAACCTGGAGGCGATCGGCAAGCCGAGCCACGCCGGCGCGACGTTGTCGTCTGGACGTTCCGCCATACGGGAAATGGCCAAGCAAATCCTGGCGATCGATGCGATGACCACAGAAGATTGCACCTTCAGCGTCGGCATCGTCCACGGCGGTCAATGGGTGAACTGCGTCGCCACTACCTGCACCGGCGAAGCGCTCAGCATGGCCAAGCGCCAGGCAGATCTCGACCGCGGCGTCGAACGTATGCTGGCGCTGCAAGGCAGCAGCAGCGACGTCACCTTCAACGTGACGCGCGGTGTGACCCGCCCGGTGTGGGAACCGGATGCCGGCACCCTGGCACTGTACGACAAGGCGCGCGTGGTCGCTGCGCAGCTCGGCGTCGGCCTGCCGCACGGCAGCGCCGGCGGCGGCTCCGACGGCAACTTCACCGGCGCGATGGGCATTCCCACCCTCGATGGTCTCGGCGTGCGCGGCGCCGACGCGCACACGCTGAACGAGCACATCGAGATCGACAGCCTCGCCGAGCGTGGCCGGCTGATGGCGGGACTGCTCGCAACGCTGGAGTGAGCGCGGACCTGTGCAAATCAGATCGCACCGGCTTGCAGCCCTGGCACGGGACTTGCTGAACTCCGAGGGTGATTTCGACGGCCTCAAGCGCAGGTGATGATGACGAACCGCATCTTCGGGATAAGTTTCGCTAATCGTCGATCCAAATCCATGATGGAGCGCCGATGCTCGGCTATCTGATCCGTCGTTTGCTGGCGGCCATCCCGGTGACGGGTGTGGTCGCACTGTTCGTGTTCCTGCTGCTGCGCCTGACACCGGGCGATCCCGCCGCGATCATTGCCGGCGACAGCGCCACCCCTGAACAATTGATGCGCATCCGCACGTCGCTCGGCCTCAACGAGCCGCTTTACGTGCAGTTCTTCACCTGGGTCGGACGGCTGCTGCACGGCGACCTCGGCGTCTCGCTGATCTCGCAGGTGCCGGTGCTGCAGATGATCGGCCAGCGTATCGAGCCGACCATCACGGTGGCGCTGTCGACCATCGTGCTATCGGTCATCGTCGCGGTTCCGCTCGGCGTCGTCGCCGCGTGGAAACACGGCACCTGGGTCGATCGCTTCGTGATGGGCCTGTCGGTGATCGGCTTCTCGGTGCCGGTGTTCGTGATCGGCTATGTGCTGATCCAGATCTTCGCGATCGAGCTGCGCTGGCTGCCGGTGCAGGGCTTCCGCCCGATGGCGCGCGGCTTCGGCCCGTTCGCCGAGCGGCTGGTGCTGCCGACGCTGACGCTGTCCTTCATCTACATCGCGCTAATCGCGCGGATGACACGCGCGGCGATGCTCGACGTGCTCGGCGAGGATTATGTCCGCACCGCGCGCGCCAAGGGCATCACCGAAAGCCGCGTGCTGCTGCGCCACGCGCTGCGCAATGCGGCGGTGCCGGTGATCACCGTGATCGGCACTGGCTTTGCGCTGTTGATCTCCGGCGTCGTCGTCACCGAGAGCGTGTTCAATCTGCCCGGCATCGGCCGCCTCACCGTCGATGCGGTGCTGGCGCGCGACTACCCGGTGATCCAGGGCATGATCCTGCTGACCAGCGGCATCTATGTCGCGGTCAATCTGTTGATCGATCTGGCCTACACGCTGCTCGATCCCCGTATCCGGTACTGAGGGCGCGCGCACCATGGCGATCGATACCATGTCCGAACCGACCCTTCCGGTGCCGCGTCCGATGCGTCCGCGGCTCGGCTTCCTGCTGTCCACGCCGATCATCGCCGTCGCCACCATCTGCCTGACGCTGGTCGTGCTGATGGCGATCTTCGCGCCATGGCTGGCGCCGCACGATCCGGTGAAGCTGGCACCGGCGCTGCGGCTGAAGCCGCCGAGCGCCGAATTCCTGCTCGGCACCGACGCCTATGGCCGCGATCTGCTGTCGCGGATCATCTATGGCGGCAGGGTATCGCTGCTGATCGGCGTCGGCTCGGCGATCGTCGCGATCGCGATCGGCCTCGTGATCGGCCTGGTCGCCGGCTTCTTCCGCTGGGTCGACGCGGTGATGATGCGGGTGATGGACGGCCTGATGGCGATCCCTAGCGTGCTGCTGGCGATCGCCGTGGTGTCGCTGTCCGGCGCCAGCCTGACCACGGTGCTGATCGCCATCACCATCCCGGAGATCCCGCGCGTCGCCCGGCTGGTCCGGTCGGTGGTGCTCACCGCGCGCGAGGAGCCCTATGTCGAAGCCGCGATCTCGCTGGGCTCCAGCCTGCCGAAGATCATGGCGCGGCACCTGATGCCCAACACGGTGGCGCCGCTGATCGTGCAGGGTACCTACATCGCCGCCTCGGCGATCCTCACCGAAGCGATCCTGTCGTTCCTCGGGGCCGGCATCAGCCCGGAGACGCCGACCTGGGGCAACATCATGGCCGAGGGCCGCGCCTACTTTCAGATCAAGCCGATGCTGATCTTCTGGCCGGGCTTGTTGCTGTCGATCGCGATCCTGTCCGTTAACCTGATCGGCGACGCCGCCCGCGACGCGCTCGACCCGCGGATGAAACAGCGCGAGGGCTCGCGATGAGAGCCGGTTCAAAGCTTAGTCCGTCATTACGCAACGCGAATCGACGAAGCAGTGACGTGGAGGCATCCCGATGACCGACAACGTCCTCGAAATCGACAACCTCGTCGTCCGCCTCGGCCGCAGCAATGACGGCGACAAGGTGATCGACGGCATCTCGCTCACCGTGCGGGCCGGCGAGACGATGTGCCTGGTCGGCGAAAGCGGCTCGGGCAAATCGGTGACGTCGCTCGCCACCATGGGGCTGCTGCCGAAGGGCGCACTGCATGCCTCCGGGGGCGAGATCCGGCTCGCCGGCGAGAACGTGCTGGCCGCCAGCGAACGGCGGCTGCGGCAGCTTCGCGCGTCGCGGATGGCGATGATCTTCCAGGAGCCGATGACGGCGCTGAACCCGGTGGTGCCGGTCGGCAAGCAGATCGACGAGGTGCTGCGTTTTCACACCGACCTGCCCGCCCGCGAGCGCCGCCGCCGCATCCTCGACATGATGCAGCAGGTACGGCTGCCGGATGTCGAGCGGATCTTCGCATCCTATCCGCACCGGCTGTCGGGCGGTCAGCGCCAGCGCATCATGATCGCGATGGCGCTGGTGCTCGAGCCCAAGCTGCTGATCGCCGACGAGCCGACCACTGCGCTCGACGTCACCACCCAGAAGCAGATCCTTACGCTGATCCGCGAGCTGCAGCAGGCGCACGGCACCGCGGTGCTGTTCATCACCCACGACATGGGCGTGGTGGCCGAGATCGCCGATCGCGTCGCGGTGATGCGGCAAGGCCGGCTGGTCGAGACCGGCCCGCTGGAGACGGTGCTGCGTCGTCCGCAGATGGACTACACCCGCAACCTGCTGTCGGCGGTGCCGAGCCTGGTGCCGCGGCCGCCGCGCGGCGTCGCCAAGACGCCGGTCGTGCTGGAGGCCAACGAGCTCGGCAAAGTGTATCGCGAGCGTTCGCTGCTCGGCCGCCAGCGCGAAGTGGTCGCGGCACAGGACGTGACGCTGACGCTGCACAAGGGACGCACGCTCGGCATCGTCGGCGAAAGCGGCTCCGGCAAATCCACCGTGGCACGCTGCATCGTGCGGCTGATCGATCCGACCTCGGGCGGCATCCGGCTGGCCGGCCGCGAGATCTCCGAGCTGTCGCGACGGCTGCTGCGGCCGCACCGCAAGAAGATCCAGATCGTATTCCAGGACCCGTACCGCTCGCTCAATCCGCGCGTCAGCGTCGGTGAGAGCATTGCGGAAGGGCCGATCAATTACGGCGTGCCGCGGGCGCAAGCGCTCGCCAAGGCGCGGCAACTGCTCGAGCTGGTGCATCTGCCGGCGGATGCGATCTCGCGCTTTCCCCATCAGTTCTCCGGCGGCCAGCGCCAGCGCATCGCGATCGCCCGCGCGCTGGCGCTCGATCCCGACGTGCTGGTCGCCGACGAGGCGGTGTCGGCGCTCGACGTCTCAGTGCAGGCGCAGGTGCTGAATCTGCTCGACGAAATTCAGACCCGGCTCGGCATCGCGCTGCTGTTCATCACCCACGACCTGCGCGTCGCAGCGCAGATCTGCGACGATGTCGCGGTGATGGAGAAAGGCCGCGTCGTCGAACAAGGGCCGGCCGGCGAAGTGCTGACCCATCCCAAGCAAGCCTATACCCGTCAACTGCTCGAAGCCGCTCCCGGCAGGCATTGGGACTTCGCCAACTTCCGCCCGGTCAGCGAAGCACCGGCGGCGATGGTGAGCTAACCTTCCTCTCCCCGCGTCATTCCGGGGCGCCGCGCAGCGGCGATCCCGGGATCCATAACCACCGCCAGGGGAAATGGATTCCGGGCCTGCGCCCCAAGGGGCGCATCCCGGAATGACGAACGTTAAGTCAGCAAGAGAACAACAACCATGACCCGCATCGCCGTCGGTGGCTTCCTGCACGAGACCAACACCTTTGCGCCTACCAAGGCGACTTGGGAGGCGTTCGTGCATGGAGGCGGGTGGCCGGCGATGACGATCGGCGCCGACGTCCTCAAGGTGATGCGTGGTATCAATGTCGGCCTCGCCGGCTTCGTCGAAGAGGCCGAGGCCAAAGGCTGGGAGCTGATCCCGACCGTCGCCTGCGGCGCCAGTCCATCGGCGCATGTCACCGAGGATGCGTTCGAGCGCGTCGTCAAAATCATGATCGACGGCATCAAGGCGGCCGGGCAGCTCGACGCGGTGTATCTCGACCTGCACGGCGCGATGGTCACCGAGCATCTCGACGACGGAGAAGGCGAGATCCTGGCCCGCGTCCGCGAAGTGATCGGGCCCGACCTGCCGCTGGTGGTCAGCATCGATCTGCACGCCAACGTCACGCCGCGGATGATCGAACACGCCGACGCGCTGATCGCCTATCGCACCTATCCGCATGTCGACATGGCCGATACCGGCCGCGCTTCGGCCAAGCATCTGGAGCTGCTGCTTCGCAGCGGTCAGAAGTTCGCCAAGGCGTTCCGGCAACTGCCGTTCCTGATTCCGATCTCGTGGCAGTGCACGTTCGATCAGCCGACCAAAGGCATCTACGACAAGCTCGCCGCGCTGGAGAGCGAGGCGGTGCCGACGCTGTCGTTTGCGCCGGGGTTTCCGGCCGCAGACTTTCCGGACTGCGCACCGTCGGTGTTCGCCTATGGCCGCACCCAGGCCGATGCCGATGCGGCAGCGGATGCGGTGGCCGCGCTGGTGGCCGATCACGAGGACGATTTCGACGGCAAGATCTATTCGCCCGACGAGGGCGTGAAGCATGCGATCGAATTGGCGCGCACCGCCGCCAAGCCGATCATCATTGCCGACACCCAGGACAATCCCGGCGCCGGCGGCGATTCCGACACCACCGGCATGCTCCGCGCCTTGGTGCGCAACAACGCACAGCGCGCCGCGATCGGCGTGATCTACGATCCGGACGCTTCGAAGGCCGCGCATGCCGCCGGTGTCGGCGCGATGATCTCGCTGTCGCTCGGCGGCAAGTCGGGCATTCCCGGCGACACGCCATTCGAGGAGATCTTCGTCGTCGAGCAACTCTCCGACGGCCGCTTCGTCGCACCCGGTCCGTATTTCGGTGGCCGCGAGATGGAAATGGGGCCGTCCGCCTGCCTGCGGATCGGCGGCGTGCGCGTGGTGGTCGCGTCGCACAAAGCGCAGCTCGCCGATCAGGCGATGTACCGCTATGTCGGTATCGAGCCGACCGCGCAGGCAATCCTGGTGGTGAAAAGCTCGGTGCATTTCCGCGCCGACTTTCAACCGATCGCCGAACGGCTTCTGATCTGCGCCGCGCCCGGCGCGATGCCGGCCGATACCGCAGCGCTGCCGTGGCGACGACTGCGGCCGGGCATTCGTGTCAAGCCGAATGGACAGCCGTTCGTCGCGCCGAACTAACAACTCATCGCCATCACTGACGTCAATTCGAGCTGACGGTGTCCCTCGTGATCACACCAGCCGGCAGCGGGACTATCATGCACGCACGAGTCGATTTTCGTGCGCGCCAATGTATGCAGATACCATTCTTGCGTTGAAGCAGCGTGAAGCGCGGGCGAATTGGAACCTTCCCGGTTTGACGCGATTGGCTCGACGGTTCGCTCAAATGCAAGAGAGGTCGCAGATGCCGTCGCTCAGCGGGCAAGCAATCAATACAGGTAGCATCAAGCAGCATCATGCGCGGACGGGTCTCGCCAATCCGGTGGCGGGTGCGCGCACCGATATCACCAGCGTGGTCGGCCGGTTTGCGATCTATGCGGCGGGCGACGTGCAGCCGAATGGCAGCACCACGCCGCTGCTGCTGATACACAGCATCAACGCCGCCGGCTCCGCTTACGAAGTCAAGCCGCTGTACGATTACTACGCGAAGCAGCGACCGGTGTACGCGATCGACCTGCCGGGCTTCGGCCAATCCGATCGCGACGACCGCGAATACACCGCGCGAATGATGACCGACGCGGTCCACGCCGCAGTCGAACAGATCCGCCGCATCCATGGCGAGCAGCCAATCGATGCGCTCGCGCTGTCGCTGGCGAGCGAGTTCCTTGCCCGCGCGGCGACCGAGACACCGCAGGCGTTTCGCTCGCTCGGCTTCATCAGCCCGACCGGCTTCGAAGGCCGGGCTCGCGACGAGCGCACGCCAGGCACCCGCGGCCGCTCCTGGATCATCGACGTGCTGCGCGTCAAGCTGTGGGACCGCGGTTTCTTCAAGATGCTCACCGCGCGGCCGGTGATCCGCAAGTTCCTGGAAAAGGCCTGGGGCTCCAAGGATATCGACGAGCCGATGGTCGATTACGACTACGCTACCACGCATCAACCCGGCGCCCGCCATGCGCCGTACTACTTCGTGGCGGGCTTCATGTTCAGCACCGACATCCTGCACATCTACGAACAGCTGCGGCTGCCGGTGTGGATGGCGCACGGCGTGCGCGGCGACTTCGTCGACTATCGCCACAAGACCCGCGTCGCCGGCCGCTCGAACTGGACCATCGTGCAATTCGACACCGGCGCGTTCCCGCACTTCGAGGTGCTGGATCAGGTGGTATCTTCGTACGATCAGTTCCTGACGAAGGTGCAGCCGAGCGAGGTCGGCAAGCCGACGCTCGTGCAATCGGCATAGCCGCTCTGCGAATGTCCGAGGCAACTCCAGCAACCCATGCACGATCAACAATAGCGTGAGTTGCCTTCGCTTCGCAGTTGAAGAAACTAGACATGACGCGATCGATTTGGACGCGTGAATCGCGGCGCAGCCGACCTCAAGGCTGCGCCGCCTAGGCTTCACTTGCGGAGGTTGCTGACGGTAATGAACTACGCACAGCTTCTGACCGGATCGGCAGGCAGCATCGAGACCACGCCGGTCCCGCCGTTCACCCATCACGAGATCCTCGGGCTTGTGCAGCCGTTCACCCGCCGCGGCTATCAGGTCGACCTCGCCGCCAGCGATCGCCTCGCGCGGCGGTTGCTGTTCAAGCCTGTCATTCACGAGGAAGCCGGCCGCGGCGGCGTCAACGCGACCGAGCTGCTGCAACTCGACAATCCCCGCCCCGGCCTGCATCAGGTCACCCGCACGCTCACGCTGGAAGACGGCCTGACCGCGACGCTCGAAACTCAAGGCGACGATCTCGACATCCTGCTGCGGCGGATCGAGCAGGTGCTGCCCCAGCAGCAGTTCCGCAGCGTCGAAGGCGCCGTGGTCGCGCTGAGCTATCGCCTCACCCCGTTGGGCACGCGGCACGCAGCAGGCGATGCCGTGCAGCGCGTGCTGCTGCGTGGTGAGGCCGTGATTGCGGGGTTCCGGGTATTGTTGCGCGGGGCGCTGGTGCGCGGCTATCCGGCCGAGATCGACGTCACCCCAAGCACACCAGGTGTGGCACTGCCTGAGGATCTGCTCGCCGTGATCGGCTGGGCGTGGTCGCCGCTGCGCAAAAGCAAGGCCGGGTTCACCGGCAAGATCAAGGTGCGCGGCCAGGAGCCTGAGCTCAGCCGGCGAGTCGAAGCCGCGCTGGAAAAGACGGTGGCGCATCTCGCCCGCACCCTGACGCGGCCGCCGGCGGCTTACTACGAGAAGCTGCGCGGCGCGCGCTGGACGGTGACCTTCCGACGCGCGATCCCGGCGCTGTTTTTCGGCGGCCTGATCGCCGGCGCCGCCAGCCTGACACTGATCGACGTGCCGCAGGATTCGATCTTCAACCTGCTGCTGATGGGCGCGCCGCCGCTGTTGATGTTCGGCGCCTTCGGAATGCGCGAGACACCATCGCTGGAAATTCCGCCGCTGCCGCGGCGCTGGAAGGCGACGTGGCTGCCGGAAGCCGAGGCGGCCCCGTCACAGATGGATGCACAGACGACCTGACGAGCGAGGACACGATCGATGCACGGCAACCCGATGAACATCCCCCCGGTCTCGATCGCCGCCGCCAAGGCCGCGCTGATCGAGCAATACGCCGACCCGACGCTGCGGCGGCGGGCGTCGATGCTGTGGGGCACGCGCGGCGTCGGCAAGTCGTCGATCGTCCGCCAGGTCGCTGCGCATTATCGGGTGCCGCTGATCGATCTCCGGCTCACCACGATCGAGCCGGTCGACATTCGCGGCGCGATCTATGCGGATGAGAACCTGGCCAAGACGGTGTGGTTTCCGCCCGAGTTCCTGCCGTCGCGCGACCAGCCCGAAGGCGTGCTGTTTCTCGACGAACTCACCGCCGCCGATCAGCGGCTGCAGATTTCGGCCTATTCGCTGATCCTCGATCGCCGCGTCGGCAATTATCACCTGCCCGACGGCTGGCAGGTGGTGGCCGCCGGCAACGCCAGCTTCCACGGCGCGATCAGCCACGACATGGGCACCGCGCTCGCCGACCGCATGTTCCACTTCAACGTCCAGACTGCGATCGACGCCTTCCTCAGCCACGCCATCACCCACGACTTCGCGCCCGAAGTAATGGCGTATCTGAAGATCCGTCCCGACAAGCTCGACGATACCCAGGCGCAGCTCGCCGGCGACCACCTGATCGGCGCCAGCCCGCGCGGCTGGGAGGACATCTCTAACGTCCTCAAATCCGGCTTGTCCGATCACGCCAAGCGGCTGTTCGTGCAGGGCCGGATCGGCGCCGCAAACGCCGCGGAGTTCTTCGGCGTGCTGCGCGAAATCCAGGCCGGCACCGACGTGCTCAAGTTGCTCGCGGCGCGCCCAGGCCCCGAGACCGCGGCGCTGCTGCCGAAGTCGCTCGATGCGCTGTACGGCATGCTGTACGGGCTGCTCGCCGCCAGCGCCGACAAGGACACCCTGGCGCGGGCGCTGGAGATCATCGAGCAACTGCCGGACATCCGCAGCACCGTGCCGCTGCCGATCCGCGAGGCGCAGACGCTGGCGATGGAGCTATTGATGCAGCGCGGGCTGGAGAACGGCCTCGAGGCCGCGATTCTCGACAGCCCGGCCTATGCCAGCTACGCCGACCGCCGGCAATTGGAAGCCGCCGATGCCTGAGCCGGGTGCGCTCTACTGCCACCGCGGCACGCGCGCGATCCAGCGCATGGTGGAGTTCGCGCCGTCGACCGGCGGACTGGCGCTGTGGGTGCAACATCGCGATCTGCCGGACGATACACCGGCTGAGACGCCAGCCGCGGTGACCGACGGCACAACCGTGTACTACAGCGCGGCGTTCGATCGGTTGCCCCTGCCCGACCAGGTCGGACTGGTTGCGCACGAGGTATTGCACATCGCCCTGCGCCACTCGCAGCGTTTCGTCGAGCTGCAACGCACCCAAGGCGACGTCGACCTCGAACTGTTCAACATCTGCGCCGACGCCATCGTCAATACCACGCTGGCGCATCTGAGCTGGCTGCATCTGCCGGACGACGCGGTGATGCTGGAGCAGATCGTGTTCAAGGCGCTCGGCCGCGAACAGCAGCCGGAATCGGCGCTGCTCGAATGGGACGTCGAGAAGCTGTACCGCGCCATCGATGACCGCGACGACGGCACCAGCGGCAAGCAGCAATCCGGCCGGCAATCGCAGCAAGGCTCGAAGGCGGACTCGTCGGGCTCCGGCGGCAAGGATCAGGCCCAATCCCAATCCGGCACGTCGGAGAGCGAGACCGCCCAGCGTAGCGACGGCGCCCGTTCCGCCAAGGTGCGGGCGCTCGGCGCCGGCGGCGCGCGCGACCTGGTGCCGAACCCGGAGGCGCAATCGGCTCCCGAACACGAGGCCGAGCTGGCGCGCGAATGGAGCGAGCGCATCCTGCGCGGCCATGCCGGCGATGGCGCTTTCTCGATGCTGCGCGCGCTGATCGCCGATCTGCCGCACAGCCGCACGCCGTGGGCCCAGGTGTTGCGGGTGCAGCTCGCGCGCGGCCTGGCCCGCAAGCCGGCGCTGACCTGGTCGCGCCCGACGCGCTCCTACATCGCCAACCAGGGCCGCGCCGGCAATCACCGGATGCCGTTCGAACCGGGCTTCAGCCCGACCAAGAACGAGCCCCGGCTGGCGCTGATCATCGACGTCTCCGGCTCGATCGACGATCAGCTGATGCAGCGCTTCGCCACCGAGATCGAAACCATCACCCGGCGCCAGGAGGCGGGCCTGGTGCTGATCATCGGCGACGAACGGGTGCGGCAGGTCGAGTTCTTCGAGCCCGGACGCCGCTTCGTGCTCAGCGAGATCGAATTTGCCGGCGGCGGCGGCACCAACTTCACGCCGCTGCTCGTCGAGGCCGACCGGCACAAGCCCGATATCACCGTGGTGCTGACCGATCTCGAAGGCCCGGCGGAGTTCAAGCCGCGCTGGCCGGTGATCTGGGCGGTGCCGCAGGAGCATGCCCATGCGGTGCAGCCGTTTGGACGGCTGCTTGCACTCGACTAATAACTTGCGGCGACGACGAGGAGGCCGACGACATGCTGCAGGTGAGAGGCGTACCCCAGACCTGGGACAATATCGCGCCGATTCCGATGGAGTGCGACGCGCCGTTCCTCACCATCAAGGGCGAACTGCCGCGCGAGCTGAACGGCACGCTGTATCGCAACGGCGCCAACCCGCAATTCGTCTCACCGAACGCGCACTGGTTCTTCGGCGACGGCATGCTGCACGCATTTCATCTCGAAAACGGCCGCGCGTCGTATCGCAATCGCTGGGTGCGGACGCCGAAATGGCTGGCCGAGCATGCCGCCGGACGGCCGCTGTACGGCGAATTCAACATGCGGCTGAAGGATGCGCCGGCCTCGACGCCGCGCGACGGCAACGTCGCCAACACCAACGTGGTGTATCACGCCGGTCGGCTGCTGGCGCTGGAGGAAGCGCATCTGCCGATGCAGATCGAACGCGAGACGCTGGAGACCCGCGGCTATTGCGATTATGGCGGCGCGCTGCAGGGGCCGTTCACGGCGCATCCGAAGATCGATCCGGTGACCGGCGAGATGCTGTTCTTCGGCTACAATGTCGGCCGGCCGCTCGGCCGCGGCATGATGCACGGCGCGATCGATGCCTCCGGCCGGTTGACGCGGCTGGAGCGCTTCAAGGCACCGTATTCGGCGATGGTGCACGACTTCATCGTCACCGCAAAGCACGTGCTGTTTCCGATCCTGCCGCTCACCGGCAGCATCTGGCGCGCGGTGCGCGGCAAGCCGCCTTATGCCTGGGAGCCGCGCAAAGGCTCATATGTCGGCGTGATGCCGCGCAGCGGCAGCGTCCGCGACATCCGCTGGTTCCGCAGCGAGCCGTGCTTCGTGTTCCACGTCATGAACGCCTGGGACGAGGGCAACACGATCATCGCCGACGTGATGCAGTCGGAAGCACCGCCGTTCTTCACCGACACCGACGGCAGGTCGCTCGATCCGGATAAATCCCGCGCGCGGCTGTGCCGCTGGACGTTCGACCTCGCCGGCCGCAGCGACAGCTTCCAACGCAGCTACCTCGACGACATCAACGGAGAATTTCCGCGGATCGACGAGCGCCGCGCCGGCCTGCGCAGTCGCCATGGCTGGTACGCCTGCATGAATCCGGAAGCGCCCGACGTGCTGTCCGGCCTGGTGCATGTCGGCGGCGACGGCGAACGCCGCGCGCGCTACTTCCTGCCGATCGGCGACACCATCGGCGAGCCGGTGTTCGTGCCGCGCAGCAAGGACTCAGGCGAAGCCGACGGCTGGCTGCTCGCGGTGGTGTGGCGCGGCTGCGAGAACCGCAGCGACCTCGCCGTCTTCAACGCCTCCGACATCGCCGCCGGTCCGATCGCCCTGGTCCAGCTCGGCCACCGCATTCCGGACGGCTTCCACGGCAACTGGGTGGCGGCGGACTGAGCTCTCGTCAGCGCGCTCAATCGATTGATTGAAGCGGACTGGGCGCTTGCCAAGGGTCCTAAAGTCCTCATCCTGAGGAGCCCGGCAAAGCCGGGCGTCTCGAAGGATGAGGAGCCGTATGACTTGCGGCACATGGTTCGAGACGGCGCTCCGCGCCTCCTCACCATGAGGTTGTGCCTGTTGTGAGCGCTCCGAAGCGCGATTCCAGTTCTATCATAAACAGAACTGATCCAGGGAACGCAGGAGCTAACCTGCAAGCCCCACCGCTCATCGGCCGCGATCCTTGTCCTTCAGCAGGCGTCGATAGTACGTGCTTCGGTCGATGCCGAGCCGGCGCGCGGCGCGCGAGACGTTGCCGCCGCTGGCATCGAGCGCAGCCTGCAACGCCGAGCGAGTGTGTTCGGCGAGCGAGGTCGGCGGCGGCGGCGCAACGGGCGCTTGGCTCTCAGCCGCACCAACCGCAGCACTGATTTCGGCGGGGAGCGCGGAGACCTCCACCGGATGCCCCGGCTCGCCGAGCACTAACAGCGCGCGCAGCGTTCCGACCAGTTGCCGATAATTGCCCGGCCAATTGTAAGCCGCGAGCACGCGCTCGACATCAGTGGAGAGCTGAACGCCGGCCTGTTCGCCGCCGAGCTGGCGCCAGAGTTTTCGGACCAGCGCGAGACGATACGGGTGATGGCGCACCGGCGGCCGCTCGACGACGTATTGGGCGATCCGGAAGTACAAATCCTGGCGGAACGCGCCGGCGGCCAGCAATGAGCCGAGCGGCTGATGCGTGGCGCAAATCAGCGCGAAATCGACCGGCACCGGCCGGCCGCCGCCGAGCGGCGAGATCTGCTTGTCCTGCAGCACGCGCAGCAGCCGGCTCTGCAGCGACAGCGGCATGTCGCCGATCTCATCGAGAAACAGCACGCCGCCGTCCGCCTGGCGCAGCAGCCCGGGCGCGCCCTGCCGCCGCGCGCCGGTGAAGGCGCCGGCCTCATAGCCGAACAGCTCCGACTCGATCAGCCCTTCCGGCAGCGCCGCGCAATTCACCGGAACGAACGGCTTGTTGCGCCGCGCACTCTCGGCGTGAACGCGGCGCGCGAAGACGTCCTTGCCCGATCCAGTCTCGCCGAGCAGCAACACCGGGATTCCGGCCTCGACCAGCCGCACGGTGCGCGACAGCTGCGCCATCATTTCGGCATCGAGGATCGGCTCGACCTCGCCCGCCGGAGCAGCAGGCACTGGAGCAACCGCGGGCGCAGCAAACGCGCGCGGGCTGCGGCGCGGCGGTTCGACCAGCCGGCCCCACAGCCGGGTGCCGCGAGGTCCGCGCAGCATTTGAATCTGCTCGGAGGGGCGGACACCCGGCAGCAGCGTTTCCAGCCGTGCGAGGTCGAGCGCCGGCCAATCCAGGTTCATCAGCTCGAGGCCGTGCCGATTGGCACCGATCAGCACGCCATCGGCAAACGCCAGCACGCCCTCGCGCGGCGTGCCGAGCAGCGCGCGGTCGGTGTGCAGCCGCAGCATGGTGCAGTGCTCGAATCCTTCGGTGAAGAACCGGTGCTCGATCTGCTCGGCGGCGAGCCGCATCAGCCCGAGCGCGTGGACATGGCGGATCGCCGCCGGCCCGGTCATATCGAGCGCACCGGCCACCACGCCGCGCGGATCGATCAGCGGCGCAGCCGCGCAAGCCAGAATGCGATGACGTTCGAAGAAGTGCTCGGCGCCGTGCACCGCGATCGGCTGGCGCTCGACCAGCGCGGTGCCGATCGCATTGGTGCCGGTGTCGGCCTCGCTCCACGACACGCCGGGCCGCAGCGCCACCTGCGCGGCTCGGCCCGCAAACTCGCCGGAGCCGATCATGTCGAGGACGACGCCGACCGCGTCGGTGAGAATGACGACGCTGTCGGTGAGGCGCGCGTCGCCTTGCAGTGCGTTCAGCTCCGGCCGTGCGAGGCGGCCGAGCCTGTCATGGCGTTCCTGCAATTCGCGCAGTTCGCGGGCGGTGGGCGGTTCGACCAGCGGCGAGCGGCTGGCGTCCAGCCCCTGGCCGGCGCAGCGCTGCCACGAGCGCAGGATCGGTGCGGCGAGCATTCCGTCGACGGGACGCCCCTCCCCGAAGAAGCGGCGTCGCGCAGTGACGACGGCATTACGGCTTGATGCGATTGACATGAGCGGATCCTCGGAGTGTTGGATTCTGCAACAGGTGTGGCGTCCAACTGCTGCAAGTATCACACGCAGCCGGAGGTGCTGTCCAGACATCACCACCCGGAGCGAGCGCGCTCCGATCTAGAATCCTCCCAGTCTTTTCAACGAACTGATCAGTTCGGAGGCCAATGGCCGCAGGTGTCCCGCGCATCTGGCATGCGTCGTGCGTAGTTCCATCCGCTTCAAAACAAACGGGAGGAAGCCATGAACCTCATCACAACGATGCATCCGGACGCCAGCACGGTGTTCAAGACCCGCTACGGCAACTTCATCGGCGGCCGCTGGGTGGAGCCGGTCGACGGCAGATACTTCGACAACACCACCCCGATCACCGGCGCAAAACTCACCGAAATCCCGCGTTCACAAAAGGAAGATGTCGAACTCGCGCTTGATGCAGCGCACACGGCCAGCATCGGCTGGGCCAAGACCACGACCACAGAGCGGTCACTCATTCTCAATCGCATCGCCGATCGGATGGAGGCCAATCTCGATCTGCTCGCGATCGCCGAAACGCTCGACAACGGCAAGCCGATCCGCGAGACGCGCGCCGCCGACCTGCCGCTGGCGATTGATCACTTCCGCTATTTCGCAGGTGCACTCCGCGCACAGGAAGGCTCGATCTCGGAGATCGATCACGACACCATCGCGTATCACTTCCACGAACCGCTCGGCGTCGTCGGCCAGATCATTCCGTGGAACTTCCCGCTACTGATGGCGGCGTGGAAGCTGGCGCCCGCGCTCGCCGCCGGCAACTGCGTGGTGCTGAAGCCGGCCGAACAGACACCGGCCTCGATCCTGGTGTGGGCCGAACTGGTCGGCGATCTGCTACCGCCCGGCGTCGTCAACATCGTCAACGGCTTCGGCGTCGAAGCCGGCAAGCCGCTGGCTTCCAGCCCGCGCATCGCCAAGATCGCCTTCACCGGCGAGACCTCCACCGGCCGGCTGATCATGCAATACGCCAGCGAAAATCTGGTGCCGGTGTCGCTCGAACTCGGCGGCAAATCGCCCAACATCTTCTTCGGCGACGTTGCGGCCGAAGACGATCCGTTCTTCGACAAGGCGATCGAAGGCTTCGTGATGTTCGCGCTCAACCAGGGCGAGGTGTGCACCTGCCCGAGCCGCGCGCTGGTGCAGGAATCGATCTACGAGCGCTTCATGGAGCGCGCACTCGCCCGCGTCGCCGCGATCCGGCAAGGCGACCCGCGCGATCCGGCGACGATGATCGGCGCGCAGGCCTCGCAGGAACAGCTCGACAAGATCCTGTCCTACATCGAGATCGGCCGGCACGAAGGCGCCGAACTCCTGGCCGGCGGCGCACGCGCACAGCTCCCCGGCGATCTCGCCGGCGGCTACTACGTGCATCCGACCGTGTTCCGCGGTCACAACCAAATGCGGATCTTCCAGGAGGAAATCTTCGGTCCGGTGGTGTCGGTCACCACCTTCAAGGACGAGGCCGAAGCAGTCGCGATCGCCAACGATACCCAGTATGGCCTCGGCGCCGGCGTCTGGACGCGGGATGGCACCCGTGCCTATCGGTTCGGACGCGCCATCGCTGCAGGCCGGGTGTGGACCAACTGCTACCACGCCTATCCGGCGCACGCGGCGTTCGGCGGCTACAAGCAATCCGGCATCGGGCGCGAGACCCACAAGATGATGCTTGATCACTATCAGCACACCAAGAACTTGCTGGTGAGCTACGGCACCGGGCCGCTCGGCTTTTTCTAAGACGACAACTCATTTCATCGGCGGGTGCTCAGCACCCGGCCGCAGCAATGCCGGGCGGCGTATCGCGCCGCCCGCGTAGCGGGGTTTTGCCCTGCGAAAGGAGCGCGCCCGGCCCCAAGGCAACAGCCGGCCGGACAGCTCATCGACCACCGATCAACAACAAACTCAATGGAAGGAAGCACCAATGACGGCGACTACATTCTTCATCCCCTCCCTCAACCTGTTCGGCGCCGGCTGCGTGTCGAGCGCGGCCGACCAGGCCAAGGCCCGCGGCTTCAAGCGGGCGCTGATCGTCACCGACAGCGGGCTGCACAAGCTCGGCGTGGCCGATCAGATCGCCTCGATGCTGATCGAGCGCAACGTCACCAGCGTCGTGTTCCCCGGCGCCAAGCCGAACCCGACGATCAGGAACGTCGAGGACGGGCTGGCGCTGCTGAAGCAGGAGAACTGCGACTGCGTGATCTCGCTCGGCGGCGGTTCGGCGCACGACTGCGCGAAGGGCATCGCGCTCACCGCCACCAATGGCGGCAGTATCAAGGACTATGAAGGCGTCGACCGGTCGGCACACGCCCAGCTTCCGCTGATTGCCGTCAATACCACGGCCGGCACGGCGAGCGAGATGACGCGGTTCTGCATCATCACCGACGAGGAGCGGCAGGTGAAGATGGCGATCGTCGACCGCCACACCACGCCGCTGCTGTCGGTCAACGATCCGGTGCTGATGCTCGGCAAGCCGCCGGCCCTGACCGCTGCGACCGGCATGGACGCGCTGACGCACGCGATCGAAGCCTATGTGTCGATCGCCGCGACGCCGATCACCGACTCCTGCGCTCTGAAGGCGGTGTCGATCATCTCCAACAGCCTGCGCACCGTCGTCGCCGAGGGCCAAAACCTCGCCGCCCGCGAGGCGATGTCGTATGCGGGCTTCCTCGCCGGGATGGCGTTCAACAACGCCTCGCTCGGCTATGTGCACGCGATGGCGCACCAGCTCGGCGGCTTCTACGACCTGCCGCACGGCGTCTGCAACGCGGTGCTGCTGCCGCACGTGCAAGCCTATAACGCGCAGGTCGCGGCGGGCCGCCTGAAGGACGTGGCGCATGCGCTCGGCGTCGACACCACCGGCATGACCGACGCCCAGGGCGCCGATGCTGCCATTCACGCCATCCAACGGTTGTCGGCCGACGTCGGGATCCCGTCCGGCCTCGGCGGGCTCGGCATGAAGGAGGCGGACGTGCCGGTGCTCGCCGCCAACGCGCTGAAGGATGCGTGCGGCTTCACCAATCCGAAGCAGGCGACGCAGACCGAGATCGAAACCATCTTCCGCGCGGCGGCCTGACCGCCTTTGCGCCGCGGTCGGACACAATCGTGTCCGACCAGACATCGGAGCGGGATGGCTTCTCACCTAATCGCAAGTCATCCAGCCTCATCCAAATCGCGTGGACGCACAACATGCGTCCACGCCCTCACCGCCCCCACCGGTCCTGCCAGACCTTCTCGCCGATCAGGCACGACACCCGCGCCGGCCGGTGTTCATCGGCGATCGGAACGATGCGGGCCGGCGGCGTGTGACCGGCGACCTCCATCACCAGCTTGGTATGGATCGCCTCTTTGAACTTGGCGCGATCCTTGATGCCGACCACGAAGGCGCCGGGACCGCCGATCACGCAATCCTCGTAGTAGTAATCCAGATTTTCGATATCCATCATCGAATAGGACGGCTCTTTCACCATGATCGGGAGGCCGTTGATGACGACGCCCTTGGCGACCGCGGCATCGCGCGCGATCGTCACCGGCTCGCCGTTATTGTTCGGGCCATCGCCGGAAATATCGATCACCCGGCGCAGCCCGTGATACGGGTTCTGTTCGAACAGCGGCAGCGCGAAGTTGATCGCGCCGGAGATCGAGGTTCGCGAGGCACGGCGCAGCGGCGCTTTCAGGATCTCGGCCGCGACCGCATCGGCCGATTCCGGCCCGTCGATAATGTGCCAGGGCAGAATGATTTTCTGATCTGAGGACGCGGCCCACTCGAAATACGTCACCGCGATGCGCCCGGTCGGACCGCTCTTCAGGGTCTTGAGGAATTCGCCGGAGATCAGCGCCTGCGCGTAGCCTTCGCGCTGCACCGCGAGTTCGTCGACGTCCATCGAGTAGGAGACATCGACGGCCAGCACCAGTTCGACGTCGACCTGTTTGGCGTCGTCACCCGCTGCTGATTGCGGCGCTTGGTTGGGCGCGGCAACCGCGGCGACACCGGCCGCCATCGCAGCGACGAGCATTCCGATCGAGACCCACCAGCGCATTGCAGCCCTCCGGTCGACCAACCGCGATGGTGACATGCAAAACAGATGACGGAAAGCGGCCCAGCCGGTTCCATTCCGATCACTTTCCAGTCACTGATGATGATCGATGGTGAGCGTGCGATGCGAAGGACGGCGCTACGCGGCTCAACGGCAGGCTGGTTTTCGTCGGGCGGGCGACGCTGTAGGATGGGACCCGCATTGCAGGCATTTCAGCATTTCACGCGGGTCGGCACTGATGAGCAACATCGACCTGAAGCCGAAGACCAAGGCCAAAATCAAGGTCGAGCGGCCGAAGCTGCACAAGGTGATCCTGGTCAACGACGACTACACGCCGCGCGAATTCGTGGTGTCGGTGCTGAAGGCCGAATTCCGGATGACCGAGGACCAGGCCTATAAGGTGATGCTCACCGCGCATCAGCGCGGCGTCTGCGTCGTCGGCGTGTTCACCAAGGACGTCGCCGAAACCAAAGCCACCCGCGCCACCGACGCCGGCCGCGCCAAGGGCTATCCGCTGCTGTTTACGACAGAGCCGGAGGAGTAGTTCCGGCGGCGTAGTACCAAAATCGGCGCGCCTGTTACCGGAAAAGAGCGTCATCGCCGGGCTCGACCCGGCGATCCATCTCTCGCAAGAGGCCGTTCTAGAGCGCGCTTCATCGATTGATTGAAGCGGATTTGGCCTTTGCCAAGCGTCCGAAGTCCTCATCCTGAGGAGCCCGGCAAAGCCGGGCGTCTCGAAGGATGAGGAGCCACATCGCCTGCGGCGCATGGTTCGAGACGGCGCTTCGCGCCTCCTCACCATGAGGCTCTAAAAGCTGCGACCGCTAGGAAGTTCGGTCCTGATTCTGTCAAAAGCAGAGATGCTCTAGACGCGCGCTGGCGCGCGCGATGGATCCGCGGGTCAAGCCCGCGGATGACGCTCGGCAACTTGATGGTTCAGTGTCTCACAGCCCTTCCGCTGCGAGCGGCGTCTCGTCGGTCAGGCCGTGGACGCGCTCGGCGTGGGAGAAGCCGGCCATCGGGAATTCGCCGAGGTCGCTCCAGCCTTCCGAGCACAGCCCGACGAAATCGCTGGAGGCGACCACGGTGCGGCCGAGCCGGGCTGCGAGCCGCTCCAGCCTTGCGGCGAGATTCACCGCCGGGCCGATGCAGGTGAAGTCGAGCCGGTTGCCGCCACCGATATTGCCGTACAGCACCTGCCCCACATGCAGCGCGACGCCGAAGCGGAAGCTCTCGATGACGTGGGCGCCCTCGACGAAATTCAGATCCGCGATGCTGGCACGGCATTCATTGGCCGCGGCCAGCATCCGGCCGCAGACCTCCGCGGCGTCGCTGCCGTCATCGGCGATCGGAAACACCGCGAGCAGGCCGTCGCCCATGAACTTCAGCACCTCGCCGCCGTGGCCCGCGATCGCCGCGACCTGGCAGTCGAAATATGCATTCAGCACCTTGACCATGATCTCCGGCGGCAGGCCGTCGGACAGCGCCGAGAAGCCGCGCAGGTCGGACAGCCAGATCGCGGCGCGCAGATGATCGGCGTGGCCGCGGCGGATCTGCCCGGCCAGAATGCGGGCGCCGGCGCGATTGCCCACGTAAGTGTCGAGCAGATTGGTGGCGATATCGCGCAGGCTGATCACCTCGACCAGCCGCGACAACGGCGGCATCATCGCTCGCAACGCGCTGAGCTGGGAGTCGGTGAAGCCGCCCGGCTGCTTGGTGGCAAAGCTCGCCGCGTGATAGGTGCCGTCGAGAAACCGCAGCGGCAGCGCGGTGTAATCGGTAACGGCTTCGGCGCGCAGATCTTCCAGAAAAGGGAAGTTCTTGCTCTCCGGGTCGTCGAGCCGGAAGCGGACCTCGACGCCGTAATCGTACAGGATCTTCAGCGGGCTGCGCTGATACTCCTCCGACCGCTCGACGTCCTGGGTGGTCGAGCCGACCTCAACCTCGCCGTCGGCGCGCCAGATGAAGCGATGGCCGTAGATGTCGGGGTGCAGGGTTTCGACGAAGACGCCGACCCGGTGCAGCGGGATGCCGGCCGCGACGAGCTGCTCGCAGGTCAGCTTCATCTTCATGGCCGGGTCCGGCTCGGACCGTGCGCCGTCGCTCAGCCAGTCGAGAATGCCGCGGATCTGCTCAGAATGCATGGCTGCATCTTAGCCGCCCCGCGTGGCGTTTTGTAGCAGGACTGGACTCATGGCAGTCATCCAGCGGTCCTGCGCGGATGCTGAAGCGAGACAGGCGGCCCGGCTGGTCAGCCGCCGACCTGCCCCCGATGCCGCAGCAGATGGTCGGCCAGCACGCAGGCGACCATCGCCTCGCCGACCGGCACGGCGCGGATGCCGACGCAGGGGTCGTGACGGCCCTTGGTCAGGATCTCGGTGTCGTGGCCGGTGCGGTCGACGGTCTTGCGCGGGGTCAGGATCGACGAGGTCGGCTTGACGGCAAACCGCGCCACCACCGGCTGGCCGGTCGAAATGCCGCCCAGGATGCCGCCGGCGTGGTTCGACAGGAACGCCGGACCATGATTGCCGGTGCGCATCTCGTCGGCGTTCTGCTCGCCGGTCAGCTCGGCGCTGGCAAAACCGTCGCCAATCTCGACGCCCTTCACCGCATTGATGCTCATCAGCGCCGCGGCGAGGTCGCCGTCGAGTTTGGCATAAATCGGCGCCCCGAGCCCGGCCGGCACGCCCTCGGCGACGATCTCAACCACCGCGCCGATCGACGAGCCGGATTTGCGGATGCCGTCGAGATAGTCGGCGTAGAACGCCGCCTTGTCCTTGTCCGGGCAGAAGAACGGGTTGTTGCCGATCTCGTCCCAGTCCCATTTGTCGCGATCGATCTTGTGCGGACCGATCTGCACCAGCGCGCCACGCACGGTCATGCCGGCGATCACCTTGCGGGCGATCGCGCCGGCCGCGACCCGGCTCGCGGTCTCGCGCGCCGACGACCGGCCGCCGCCGCGATAGTCGCGGATGCCGTACTTCGCCTCATAGGTGAAATCGGCGTGGCCGGGGCGGTACTTGTTCTGGATGTCCGAATAATCCTTGGAGCGCTGATCGGTATTCTCGATCAACAGCGCGATCGGCGTGCCGGTCGTCACCTGTACCCCGGTTTCGGGATGCACCATCACGCCGGACAGGATCTTCACCTGATCGGCTTCCTGGCGCTGGGTGGTGAAGCGCGACTGGCCGGGCCGGCGGCGGTCGAGATCGCCCTGGATGTCGGCTTCGGTCAGCGGGATCAGCGGCGGGCAGCCATCGACCACGCAGCCGATCGCCACCCCATGGCTTTCGCCAAAGGTGGTGACGCGAAACATATGGCCGAAGGTATTGAACGACATGGCGCGGACCGCCCCTTTTGGATTGCGCCGGTGTGGTAACGCGCCGGCCGGACAGGGTCAAACCGGCCTTAGACCCCTCTCCCCCTTGTGGGAGAGGGGAAGAGCTCAGCTGACGATCTCGAAGCCGCCGTCGCGGAAGACGTAGACGGCACCCTGCTGGATCGGGCCTTCCAGCGCCTCGCGCGGGGTCTTCAGGCCGAGCGCGACGAACAGGGTGCGGCCGGTGCCGACGTGGCCGACCGCGACGGTGTCCCGCGTCAACGACGCAACCCAGTCGGTGATGAACGGCAGCCGCTGGGCGTAGCTCTCGCCGCGCAGCGGCGCGACGTTCCAGCGATCGGCATGGCGCGCGGCATACAGCGCCGGATCGGACTGCTCCATGTCCTTCAGGGTGAAGCCTTCCCAGGCGCCGTAGGTGATCTCACGCAGCCGATCGTCGACCGTGTAGTCCTGCGCCGGCAGACCCAGCGCACCGCGCACCAGCTCCATGGTGACTCGGGCGCGGCCGAGCGGGCTGGCGCGATAGTCGAGCTCCGCCGGCTGCTGGCCGCTCCGTGCGAGCAGACCGCCGAGCACGCCGCCGGCCGAAACCGCCTGCCCCCGCCCCTTGTCGTTCAGCGGAATGTCGCGCGTGCCCTGATATCGCCCGGTCGCGTTCCAGTCGGTCTCGCCGTGGCGGATGAAGTAGATGGTGGGCATGAATGCCGATCAGCCTCAGCGTCATTGCGAGGAGCGAAGCGACGAAGCAATCCAGCAGCCACATGATCTGGGCCCTGGATTGCTTCGCTTCGCTCGCAATGACGGGACAAATGCAATGCGCGAAACCCGCGCATGACGATTCTGGTTGTGTCTCAGTCCTTGCCGCCGAGCGAGATGTCCGGCGCGTCGGGGTTCTTCATACCGACAACATGGTAGCCGGAATCGACGTGGTGGACTTCGCCGGTGACGCCGCGCGACAGGTCGGACAGGAAGTACAGCGCGCTGTCGCCGACCTCCTCGATCGTCACCGTCCGGCGCAGCGGCGCGTTGTATTCGTTCCACTTCAGGATGTAGCGGAAGTCGCCGATGCCGGACGCGGCCAGGGTCTTGATCGGGCCGGCCGAGATCGCGTTGACGCGAATGTTCTTCTCGCCGAGGTCGGCGGCGAGATAGCGCACGCTGGCCTCCAGCGCCGCCTTGGCGACACCCATCACGTTGTAATGCGGCATCCACTTCTCGGCGCCGTAATAGGTCAGAGTGATGATCGAGCCGCCGTCGGTCATCAGCTTCTCGGCGCGCTGCGCGATCGCGGTCAGCGAGTAGCACGAGATCAGCATCGACTTCGAGAAGTTCTCCGGCGAGGTGTCGACATAACGGCCGTCGAGCTCGTCCTTGTCGGCGAACGCGATGGCGTGGACCACGAAGTCGATCTTGCCCCACTTCTCCTTCACCACGTCGAACACCGCGTCGATGGTGGCGCCGTCGGTGACGTCGCAGTGCCCGAGCACGAGGCCGCCGAGCTCGGCGGCAAGCGGCTCGACCCGCTTCTTCAGCGCGTCACCCTGATAGGTCAGCGCGATCTCGGCGCCCTGGGCGCGGCAGGCTTTCGCGATGCCGTAAGCAATCGAACGGTTGTTGGCGACGCCGAGAATAACGCCGCGTTTGCCTTGCATCAGGCCGGAAGCTGTCGACATGGACTATCCTATCGTCTTGCAATCGGCCTTCGACCTACACCAGCGGCCCGGCCGGGTACAGCCCCATGTCCCCGTGCAAATTCAACCATTTGGGCAAGCCTGGGCTGCTCCGCGCGGCATCGATCGGCGCCGCGCAGAACGGCTCTCGGCAATTAGTTGGAAAATCGTGCGCTATTCGAAATCGCGCAGCATTTTCAATGCGTGCTAACCGCGCGATCCCATTTTCGACATCGATTATCGACAATCGGAACACCGACGCGCCGCAGAATCGCACCGGCCACTCAGCATCGTGTGAGTCGCGTCCGATCCGCCGGTCGACGCAAGCGGCCTCGGGCGGGGTTGCGCGCTGATCCCCCGCACCGAGGCCGCACCTGCGTCAGGGTCGGCCGATCGCGACCTTAGCCGAGATCGGTGCGCGGATTGTAAGGGTGGTCGTCCCGCCACTTCTGCATCAGCTTCTCCAGCTCGGCATCGTGGCCGTCCGGCAGGATGATGCGGGTGGTGACGAACAGATCGCCGGTCGCGCCGCCTTTCGGCAGCCCCTTGCCCTTGAGCCGGAAGATCCGACCGCTGGACGTATTTTTCGGGATCGACAGTTCGATCGCACCCGTCAGCGTCGGCACCCGGACCTTGGCGCCAAGCACCGCTTCATACAGCGTCAGCGGCAGCTCGAGCTTCAGATCGTTACCGTCGACCTTGAAGTAAGGATGCGGGGCGATGTTCACGGTGATCAGCAGGTCGCCGGCACGGTGACCGGGCGCGCTTTCGCCCTGCCCCTTCAGCCGGATCTGCTGACCGGCGCCGACGCCGGCCGGAATCTTGACGTTGAGCTCTTTGCCGGTCGGCAGCCGCACCCGCTTTTCGGTGCCGCGCGTCGCTTCTTCGAGCGTCACCGTCATCGACACCGACTGATCGAGGTCGGGTGCGAAGCCGGTATCGAAGTCGAAGCCCTGGGTGCGACCACGCGCGCCCGCGCCGCGCGCCCCAGCCGCGCCGCCGAACATCGAATTCAGGATGTCCTCGAAGCCGGCCGCGCCGCCGAACCCGCCACCGGGGGCTCCGCCGCCACTGCGGAAGGAATATTGCTCGAACCCACCGGCGCCGCCCGCACGGCCACCGCCGCCAGGGAAACCCTGGAAGCGCGGCTTGCCTTCGGCATCGATCTCGCCGCGGTCGTATTGCTTGCGCTTGGTCTCGTCGCCGAGGATTTCGTTGGCGGAATTGATTTCAGCGAAACGCGCGGCGGCTTTGGGATCGTTCTTGTTGCTGTCGGGGTGATGCTTCTTCGCCAGCTTGCGATAGGCGCTTTTGATCGCCGCAGCGCTGGCGTCCCGCTGCACCCCCAGGACCTCATAGGGGTCGCGCATCCGTCTCGTCTCCTTCAGGAATTTCAACTGTGGGCGAACGCCCGTCGCCAGTCATCTGGGGGTTTCATGTCTTTTTTGCAACCGGAATCGGCCCGGTAGCGAGCGCAATTCGATCGGAATCAGCTCTTGCGCCACGGCCGCAGCGAGCGGATTTCCCAATGCCCCTGCGAGGTTCGGCACGCTGCGCCCTGCATCCAGCTCTCGGTCCGCTCTTTCACATAGGAGGCGAGAAAGTCGCGGCAGGTGCGGCCTTCGTTGCTGTAGGCCGCGGCCAGCGGCGTCACCGAGCCGCGTGCGCCGGTGGTCGGATTTTCCCACGGCTGGCTGGAATCCTTGTCGCCCTTGGTCAGCACATCGGATGCCGCAATCCGCGCCAGCGCCATATCGGCGTCGGTCGGGCCCTCCTCGCGGGCGGGCAGCACAGCGCCGATCGAGCCGGTGAAGTCGCTGCTGTCCATCTGGGCGAAGGCGCCGTCGCGGCTATTCATGCCGCAGCCACCGAGCGAAGCTCCGATTAGAATCGCTATCATCGCTGACGCGCCTTGCGCGATGGCCGATAGGCCAATGCGTTGCCGTGCCCTATATAGGTTGGACCTATACAGGACCGGCAGCGCGTTCCGGACCGCGGTGAAGCACAAGTCGGATTCCCTCGCATGAGCGACCCCTCGATCAGACCACAGAGTGAGTTAACGCCCGGTGATTTCACCGCGGCAGAGAATCCGTTTGCGCTGTTCGCTGAATGGCTTGCGGAAGCCAACAAATCCGAGCCCAACGATCCGAACGCGATGGCGCTGGCGACGGTCGATCCCGACGGCCTGCCCGACGTGCGCATGGTTCTAATGAAGGGCTATGACGAGCACGGCTTCGTGTTCTACAGCCACATCGCCAGTCAGAAGGGCCGCGAGCTGGCCGCCAATCCGAAAGCCGCGCTGCTGTTTCACTGGAAATCGCTGCGCCGGCAGATTCGGATTCGCGGCACCGTGACCCCGGTGACCGACACCGAGGCCGATGCCTATTTCGCCACCCGGCCGAAGCAGGCGCAGATCGGCGCCTGGGCGAGCAAGCAGTCGCAGCCGCTGGAAAGCCGGTTCGCGTTCGAGCAGGCGATCGCCAAGGTGGCGGCGCGCCATCTGGTCGGCGACGTTCCGCGGCCGCCCGGCTGGAGCGGCTGGCGGATCACGCCGTCCCGAATCGAGTTCTGGCACGACCGCCCGTTCCGCCTGCACGACCGCATCGAATTCCGCCGGGACACCCCGGATCACCCCTGGACCAAGACAAGGCTGTATCCATGAGCCCCGACTCCCAAAAGCCGCGCCCGCCCGAGAGCAACGCGCCGCGCCGGACCATGCTCCTGACCGGCGCCAGTCGCGGCATCGGCCATGCCACGGTGATCCGTTTCTCCAGCGCGGGCTGGCGAGTGATCACTTGCTCCCGGCATCCGTTTCCGGAGCAGTGCCCGTGGGGCGCCGGCCCCGAAGACCACATTCAGGTCGACCTCGGCGATCGCGCCGACACCCTGCGGGCGATCGACGAGATCCGCGAGCGGCTCGATGGCGGCGCCCTGCATGCGCTGGTCAACAATGCCGCGATCTCGCCGAAGGCTCCCGGCGGTGCCCGGCTCGGCTCGATCGACACCGAACTCGACACCTGGGAGCACGTGTTCCGGGTGAATTTCTTCGCGCCGATCATGATGGCGCGCGGGTTGATCGAGGAACTGAAGGCGGTGAAGGGCTCGGTGGTGAACGTCACCTCGATCGCCGGATCGCGCGTGCATCCGTTCGCTGGCGCCGCTTACGCGACCTCGAAGGCGGCGCTCGCAGCGCTGACCCGGGAGATGGCGGCGGATTTCGGTCCGGTCGGCGTGCGGGTGAACTCGATCGCCCCCGGCGAGATCGACACCTCGATCCTGTCGCCCGGCACCGAGAAGATCGTCGAAGAGCAGATTCCGATGCGCCGGCTCGGCACCCCGGATGAGGTCGCCAAGATCATCTATGTGCTGTGCACCGAGACCTCGTCCTACGTGAACGGCGCCGAGATCCACATCAACGGCGGCCAGCACGTCTGACCCTTAGACGGCGGCACCCCCCGCTCTCTTACTCCCGAAAGACCAACGCCCCGCTTCCGATGATCGGAAACGGGGCGCTGCAGACGATCGCATCGAATGGGTGCGTGCGGCGTGGCGCTTGGCGGCCACGCCGGTCGTCGTCAAATCAGTCGGCGCGGAACACGCGCGTCGGTCGTCGGCGGGCCGGCGATTGCAGGGCAATGCCGGCACTTGAGCAATCATCCTCCAACTCGTCATCGAGCAGCGCCGCGCCGCAATGCCTGCACCGACGGCCTTCGGCCCCGGCGCCGCGCAGGCCGATCGGCTTGGCGCGGTAGCTGTCGAGGTCGACGACGTTTCGGAGATCCGGGTTTACGACTTTTTCAACCATGCTGTCCTCGTGGCGTAGGCCGACGTTATCGCAGCAAACTGATCTGCCAAGTCTTCAGCCGAAAGCTCAAATTTTACCGGGCTGCAGCCGTCAGGAGAGATGCTTTCCAAAGAACTGCATCGCTCGCGACCAGGCGAGTTCCGCCGCTTCGCGGTCGTGCACCGCCGCACGCTGCTCGTTGACGAAGGCGTGGTCGGCTTCATAACGGAACAACTCGGCCTGCTTGCCGGCGGCCTTCAACCCAGCCTCGAACGCGTCCACCACCTGCGGGGTGCACCAATCGTCGCGATTGGCGAAATGGCCTTGCATCGGCACCCGCACCTCGGACGGCTTGGCCGCCTGCTCCGGCGGAATGCCGTAGAACACGACGGCAGCGCTCAGTTCCGGGATCTTGCAGGCGCCGATCACCGTCACGGCGCCGCCGAGGCAAAAGCCGGTCAGGCCGACCTTGGCGCCGTTGCGCGACAGGTAGTTCACAGCGCCGCGCACCGTCTGGGTGGTGGCGTCCATGAAGTCGAGCGAACTCATCTCTTTATTGGCCGCATCCGTGTCGTGATACGGAACCACCGTGCCGTTGTAGAGGTCCGGTGCCAGCGCATCGAAGCCGGCCAGCGCGAGGCGGTCGGTCAGTCCCTTGATTTGCTCGGACAGCCCCCACCATTCCTGGATCACCACCACGCCCGGCGCTTTGCCACTGGCGGCGTTGGCGAGATAGCCGCTCGCTTCCTTGCCATCCGGACGTTTGAAAGTGATCAGCGTGCCCATGGATCCTCCGCGCGGGTTACATGCAATTGCTTTTGATTATTTTGTCCGGAGCAGTCGTCGGATGCAATCGCTACTCATCGGCAAACGCCGGAATGCAGACAACAAAAAAGCCCCCGAAGGGGCTTTCCTGTCTCGTTGTGTTGGCTCGTTCGCCGCTTAGTGGACGTTCGACCACACCTTGCGCTTCACGAAGTACAGCAGGCTGGAAAGGATGACCAAGAAGATCATCACCTGCAGACCGAGGCGCTTGCGGGCCTCCATGTGCGGCTCGGAAGCCCACACCAGGAACGTCGAGACGTCCTTGGCGTACTGCTCGAGCGTTTCCGGCGTGCCGTCGTCGTAGCTCACCATGCCGGCCTGGATCGGCGGCGGCATCTTGATCGAATGGCCCGGATACCACTTGTTGTAGAACGAGCCATCCGGGAGACTGAAGCCTTCCGGCGGGGTGTCTTCGTAGCCCTGCAGCAGCGCGGCGATGTAGTTCGGGCCTTGCTCCTGGAACTGTGTGAAGAAGTCGAAGATGAACTGCGGGAAGCCACGCGGATAGGTGCGCGCCTTGGCCAGCAGCGACATGTCCGGCGGAGCCGCACCACCGTTGGCCGCACGGGCAGCCTGCTCGTTCGGGAACGGCGAGTGGAAGGTGTCGGCGAGCCGGCCGGGACGCTCGAACATCTCACCCTGATCGTTCGGACCGTCCTTGATCTGCGCAGCGGCCGCGATCTCCTTGGCCTGCTCCACGGTGAAGCCCGGACCACCCGGCTCGGCGAGGTTGCGATACTGCAACAGCTTCAGCGAGTGGCAGTTGGAGCAGACTTCCTTGTAGATCTTGAAGCCACGCTGCAGCTGGGCGCGATCGTAGGTGCCGAACGGACCTGCGAAGCTCCACTGCAGCGACGGCGGGTTCTCGCCACCTTCGTTGGCCTTGGCCGGCTGCACGCCGCCGACCATCAGGCCGCCTGCGAACAGCACCGCCACCAGGCCGGCAACGGCCTTGGCGACCTTGCCCTTGTTGAGCACGTCTTCGGCGATCGAGTTCGGCAGCGGCAGAGTCTTTTCCATACGACCCAGCACCGGGAGCACGATCAGGAAGTAGGCGAAGTAGAAGAAGGTGAACACCTGACCGAGCGTGGTGTAGATGCCTTCCGCCGGCTTCGAGCCGAGCCAGCCCAGCACCAGGCAGGTCACCACGAAGGCCCAGAAGAAGCGCTTGGCCATCGGGCGATAGCGCGACGAGCGCACCTTGCAGCTGTCGAGCCAGGGCAGGAACAGCAGCACGATGATCGCGCCGAACATCGCGATGACGCCCATCAGCTTGTTCGGGATCGAACGCAGGATCGCGTAGAACGGCAGGTAGTACCATTCCGGCACGATGTGCGGCGGGGTCACGCCCGGGTTGGCCGGAACGTAATTCTCCGCGTCACCGAGGTAGTTCGGCATGTAGAAGATGAACCAGGAGTAGAATACCAGGAAGCACGACATGCCGAACACGTCCTTGAGGGTCGCGTAAGGCGTGAACGGAACGGTGTCCTTCTCGGTCTTCGGCTCGACGCCGGCCGGGTTGTTCTGGCCGGTGACGTGCAGCGCCCAGACGTGCAGCACGACCACGCCGGCGATCACGAACGGCAGCAGGTAGTGCAGCGAGAAGAAGCGATTCAGGGTCGGGTTGCCGACCGAATAGCCGCCCCACAGCAGCGTCACGATGCTGTCGCCGACGACCGGGAACGCCGAGAACAGGTTGGTGATCACGGTGGCGCCCCAGAAGCTCATCTGGCCCCACGGCAGCACGTAACCCATGAAGCCGGTCGCCATCATCAGCAGGTAGATGATGACGCCGAGGATCCACAACACTTCGCGCGGCGCCTTGTACGAACCGTAGTACAGGCCGCGGAGCATGTGGATGTAGACGGCGATGAAGAACATCGACGCGCCGGCGGCGTGCATGTTGCGCAGCAGCCAGCCGTAGTTCACGTCGCGGACGATCCGCTCGACCGAGTCGAAGGCGAGATCGACGTGCGGGGTGTAGTGCATCGCCAGCACGATGCCGGTGACGATCTGCACCGCCAGCATCATCGACAGGATGGCGCCGAACGTCCACCAGTAGTTGAGGTTACGCGGCGTCGGATAGGCGATGAAAGAGGAATGAACGAGGCCCGCGATCGGCAGGCGCTGCTCCAGCCACTTCATCAAGGGGCTTTGTGGCTGATAGGTCGAGGGTCCGCTCATGATGCGATCCTAGTAAGCATTGGTACGGCGCACGGGAACGTCAGCCGATCTGGACTTTGGTGTCGGAGACGAATTGGTAGGGAGGAATCGGCAGGTTGAGCGGCGCCGGCCCCTGGCGGATACGACCGGAGCTGTCGTACTGCGAACCATGGCACGGGCAGAAGAACCCGTCGTATTTGCCCTCGTGCGCGATCGGAATGCAGCCCAGGTGGGTGCAGATGCCGACCACCACCAGCCAGTTCTCGTGGCCTTCCTTGGTCCGCGCCTGATCGGTCTGCGGATCCTTGAGGTCGGACAGCGGCGTGTTGCGCGCTTCTTCGACCTGCTTCTTGGTGCGGTTCATGATGTAGATCGGCTGACCGCGCCAGAACACCTTGATGTCCTGACCTTCAGCGATCGGGGTCAGATCGACTTCGATCGGCGCGCCGGCAGCGATGGTCGACGCGTCGGGGTTCATCTGCGAGATGAACGGCCACACCGCGGCCGCCGCACCGACGGCGGCAACCGCGCCGGTTGCGATATAGAGAAAATCACGGCGTGTCGGTTCCGCCGAAGCCTCTGTCGTCACGATCCAAAGCCCTTTCATCTCTGCGACCGGCACAGCGCTCTCGGCAAAGCTTGCGAGACGATCGCCCGGGGAGGTCGCGAGATCGGCGGCCTTCAACATGCCCCGGGCCGCTTGTCATGGCCGGTCGGGTAGAACAGACAGTCCAGAATCGTTCTATTGGCACCCTTGCCGGTAGAGCGCAAGCCCGCGAACGGCTAATTGGCGCGCCTCGATCGATTCCAAGATGTGCCATGACACACGGCACGTTATCGTTCAGTTGATAGGGAGCATTACGGGATGCGGATCGCGCTGTTTCAACCCGACATCCCACAGAACACCGGCACTATTCTTCGGTTTTGCGCCTGTTTGAACGTGGAAGCGCACATCATCGAGCCAGCCGGCTTTCCGACCTCCGATCGGCATTTCCGCCGCTCCGGGATGGACTACCTGGATCAGGTGAGCATAGTCCGGCACGATTCCTGGCTAAAATTCGAGCAATGGCGGAAAAACGCGGGTTGCCGGCTGATTTTACTTACGACCAAAGGTGAAAGGCCTTATTTCGAACAGCGTTACCAAGCGACTGACGTACTGATGCTCGGCCGGGAAAGTGCCGGGGTGCCGGACGAGGTCGCTGCCGCCGCCGATGCCAGGGTGGTAATTCCTATGCAGCCCGGCCTGCGCTCGCTGAACGTCGCGATGGCCGCGGCGATGGTGACCGGCGAGGCGCTGCGGCAAGTCCAATTCGCACAGTGAGGACCGACGCGGGTGAGCTACGCGGTTAAGGAGATATTTCTAACCCTGCAGGGCGAAGGCGCCCATGCGGGCCGTGCAGCAGTGTTCTGCCGTTTCGCCGGATGTAATCTGTGGACGGGCCGCGAGCAGGACCGCGATCAGGCGACCTGCAAATTCTGCGATACGGACTTCATCGGCACCGACGGCACACTCGGCGGCCGCTACGCCAGCGCCGAGCTGCTCGCCGACACCATCAGCGATCAGTGGGTCGGCGAGATGCGCGATCGCTACGTGGTGATCACCGGCGGCGAGCCGCTGCTGCAGCTCGACGGCGAACTGATCGCCGCACTGCACGCGCGCGGCTTTGCGATCGGGGTCGAGACCAACGGCACGATCGAGCCGCCGGCCGGCATCGACTGGCTGTGCGTCAGTCCGAAAGCCGGTGCCGAGCTGCGCATCCGCCGCGGCGATGAGTTGAAGCTGGTGTACCCGCAGCCGGACGCGATGCCGGAAGACTTTGCGGCGCTCGAGTTCGAGCGGTTTTCGCTGCAACCGATGGACGGCCCGGACCGCGACGACAACACCACGCGGGCGATCGCTTACTGCCTGAAGCATCCGCAATGGCGGCTCAGCCTGCAGACTCACAAGATCACCGGCATCAGGTAGCTCGCGCTGGCGTGATCCGGCTGTCATGACGAATCGCTAGGCTCCTATGCGAGGTCAACAACCGAGCAGGAGCCGACCATGGACTTGAAACCGGGCGATATCGTCATGCTGAAATCCGGCGGCCAGGCGATGACGGTGGCGGAAGCCAGCGACGACAGCGCCACCTGCCTGTGGATGGGCGAAGACGGCGATCTGTTCCGCGAGACCCTGCCGCTTGCCGTGCTCGATTCCATCGCGGTCGAAGTCGACGATGATGAGGACGAAGACGACGATCTCGACGACGACGAGCAGACCAAGGTCGCCTGAACGAGCAGGCTGTCTTCGCCATCACTGACGCGGCCGCGGATCACCAAGCGGCCGCGTATTTTCAGCACCAGCTCAACGCTTAGCGTTGCGTCGCTCCGGCGCATTCCTACCCGCTAATCGCCGTATCAGTTACAGCAGATGATCGCGCGCGAATCTTGCTGCGGTCTGATCCGCGATGGTGCGGAGCGCGGCCGGGTCGAGCGGGAAATCGGCCGCCAGCCAGGCATCTTCTGCCAGCGTCAGCACGTGGCCGAGCGCAGGCCCCGCGGCGAAGCCGCGCGCCAGAAAATCAGCAGCCTTCAGCGGGAACGTCGGCGCCTGCCAGCGCTGCGGCAGCGCGATCAGTTGGCACCACGGCGCCGGATCGACCCCGAGGCCGGCGCGGGCCCAGGCCAGCATCATGCGATCGTGAAACCGCGCTTCACCAAGCCGGTACAGCCGGCGCCGCGCGGTCGCTTCGTCCATCCCGGCAAGACGCCACCAGCGATGCCCCATCGAGTCGAGCCGCTTGGCTTCGACGTTGGAGAGCCGCAGCCGCGATGCGAGCCGCTTGGCATCCTCAGTGACGGCGACCGCCAGCGCACCGAGCCGCCGCACCGCATCGGGTTCAAGACCAAGGTCGCGTTCGGCGGCGATCATCGCCGCGAAGGCGCCGAGATATGCGACACCGCCGAGAACCGCGAGCAGCAGCCCGCCATCGGCCATCGCCACCACCGAGGCCTCCGCGCCATCGGCGATCATCAGCTTCAGCATCTCCATCCGCAGCCGTTCGGCCGACAGCGTCGCAAGCCCGCTGCGGCCGCGGATGCAGGCGAGATACGCCTCGCGGTCCGGCGCCCCGGCACCATAGGCGGCATGGATGCGGAAGAACCGCAGGATGCGTAAGTAATCCTCGGCGATGCGCTGGTCCGGATCGCCGATGAAGCGCACCCGCCGCGTCGCGATGTCAGCGAGCCCGCCGACATAGTCGTGCACGGTGCCGTCGGCCGACATCGAGAGTGCATTGATGGTGAAGTCGCGGCGCTGCGCGTCGCGGTCCCAGTCGCGGCCGAACGCGACCTTGGCCTTGCGGCCGAAGGTCTCGACGTCTTCGCGCAGCGTGGTGATTTCGAAGCCGTGCCCGTCGAGCACCAGCGTTACGGTGCCATGCTCGATCCCGGTCGGAACCGCCTTGATACCGCTCGCCTTGGCACGGCGGACCACTTCGTCCGGGACCGCGGTGGTGGCGATGTCGACATCGCCGATCGGCTCGCCCAGCAATGCGTTGCGGACGGCGCCGCCGACCACCCGCGCCTCTTCGCCGTCGCCGTTCAGCAGCGCGAGTACCCGCGCCGCCGGTCCCGTGTGCAGCCACGGCGCATCGCTGCGCACCGGCACGTCGGTCATTTCTCCACCCCAGGCACCAGCCTGCCGTTCTCCATATGCGCCGGAACGTAAGTCGATCCCGGCGGTGCGCCCGAATAGTGCACAAGCAGCAGCAAGCTCAAGATCACCAGCACCAGGGCCGTTGCCACCAGCCATCCGACCACGCGAAGCGGCCAGGATGAATGATGCAGCATTGCCGACCGGGTGGCGATCAGGAAGACCGCGTAGAGCACGAAAGGTATGAGGAAAATTCCGACCTCAGTGAGCACCACGCGGATCATGGCAGGCAGACCCGTTCATACAGCGCGCGCAGGATGCCGGCCGTCGCGCCCCAGATGTAGCGCTCGGCGAACGGCATCGCGTAGTAGGACCGCTGCGCGCCGCGGAATTCCTTGCTGTGCAATTGATGATTGCCGGGGTCCATCAGGAACGCGAGCGGCACTTCGAAGGCGTCGTCGACTTCGGATTTGTTGATGGTGAGTTCGAATCCCGGCCGCACCCGCGCCACCGTCGGCAAAATCCGGAAACCGAAACTGGTGCCATAGACATCGAGATAGCCGATCGGCTCGACATAGGAGCGGTCGAGCCCGATCTCTTCCTCGGCCTCGCGCAAGGCGGCATCGAGCGGCGAATTGTCCGTGGCGTCGATCTTGCCGCCGGGAAACGCGATCTGGCCGGCATGATCGTTGAGATGCGCGGCCCGCATCGTCAGCAGCACGGTCGGCTCGGCGTGTTCGACCACCGGAATCAGCACCGCGGCGGGACGGATCGGCCGTTCCTGCGCGATGGTGCGCAGCATCTGATCGTTGCCCTGATCGCCGGTGGCGGGAATCACCCCGGCCTCGGTGAGCGCCGCAGGCACGTCGAACCGCAGCCGACGCTGGGCTCGATCGAAGAATTCCGCCGAACTGATGCTACCGCTGGCAGACTGCGTTCCCGTCATCGGTCCGGTCAATGCGCTTCCCTCATCAGCTCGGCATCGGCCATGGCGAAGAACGCGCCGCCGGACGCAATGCCGAACATCGGGTGACCATCGACCACTCGCTCCTCGCCGATGTCAACCAGATCGTAATACACCGCCCGCGTCACCTTGGCCCACAGATCGGCGCGCACGTGAAGGTACGGTGTCACTCCGCCATCGTCGGCGACCTCGAACCTTAGGCGGTGGTCGGCGTCACACGTCACCCAATCGTCGACATTGGTGCGAAAGCGCAGCAGCGCTCCGCGCTCGTCCGCGTCCTTGACCATTTCGACGGCCAGAAACGGCGCATCGTCGACCTTGATGCCGACCTTCTCGACCGGCGTCACCAGGAAGTGTTTGTCGCCCTCGCGCTTCAGAATGGTCGAGAACAGCCGCACCAAGGCGGGACGGCCGATCGGCGTGCCGAGATAGAACCAGGTTCCGTCCGAAGCGATGCGCATGTCGAGATCGCCGCAGAACGGCGGGTTCCAAAGATGCACGGGCGGCAAGCCCTTGCCCTTGGCGGCGCTCGCCGCGGCCTCGCGCGCAGCCTCGGTGAGGCCGTCGAGATTGTGCGGTGAACTCTGCCCTTGCTTCGCCATTGTTTACCCTGACCCTCGATTTCCAACCCGGCACCCGAGCTGCCCTGTTTCGCCACGCGCGGCTTGTTTTAACTCTCCACAACGTGATCCGCGCCAATCCCGCGATGCTCATAATGTGGGGAAAGATTTGGTGAATGAAACCAGGGCCTTCGCTGTCTCGCGGCGAACAGCCTAACATGCTCCCGGTGAAAACAACCGGCCCGGCGGCGGCCGGTGTGGACAGGAGAGACGATATGGCCGGCGCAGACAGTGTCGAGAAGCTCGAAGACGTCATCGTCCGCTCGGCCGAGCAGGTCGCCGGCGAAGTGCGAGCCGCCAAGGAAGCGATCTCGACCGTGATCTTCGGCCAGGACCGCGTGGTCGAAAATACGCTGGTGACGATTCTGTCCGGCGGCCACGCCCTGCTGATCGGCGTCCCTGGCCTCGCCAAGACCAAGCTGGTGGAAACCCTGGGTGTGACGCTCGGGCTCGATGCCAAGCGCGTGCAGTTCACCCCCGACCTGATGCCGTCCGACATTCTCGGCGCCGAGGTGCTCGACGAGACCGCGGCGGGCAAGCGCTCATTCCGCTTCATCGCCGGACCTGTGTTTGCGCAGCTGTTGATGGCCGACGAAATCAACCGCGCCAGCCCGCGTACCCAGTCGGCGCTGCTGCAGGCGATGCAGGAGCAGCACATCACCGTTGCGGGCGCGCGGCATGATCTGCCGAAGCCGTTTCATGTGCTCGCCACGCAAAACCCGCTAGAGCAGGAAGGCACCTACCCGCTGCCGGAAGCCCAGCTCGACCGCTTCTTGATGGAGATCGACGTCGACTATCCGGATCGCGACGCCGAACGCCGCATCCTGTTCGACACCACCGGCGCCGAGCAGGCGGCGCCGCGCGCAACGATGAGCGGCGAAACGCTGCTCGCGGCACAGCGCTTGGTGCGGCGGCTCCCGGTCGGCGACTCGGTCGTTGAAGCGATTCTGTCGCTGGTGCGCTCGGCACGTCCCGGCCCCGACGCCGGCGACCTCGGCAAGCTGATTGCCTGGGGCCCCGGCCCGCGCGCCAGCCAATCGCTGATGATGGCGGTGCGCGCCCGCGCGCTGCTCGACGGCCGGCTGGCACCTTCGATCGACGACGTGCTCGACCTCGCCGAACCGATCCTGAAGCATCGTATGGCGCTGACGTTCTCGGCCCGCGCCGAAGGCCGCACCATTCCGGACGTGATCCAGAAGCTCAAGAGCCGGATCGGCTGATGGCGCAGGCCGACGAGCATCGCACCCAGGAGACGCTGGCGGTTCGCCGCGCGGACGGAGAAAGCCGTTCGCTCGCCGCGTCGTTGCCGCGCCTGATGCTCGAGGCCCGCAAGATCGCCAACAACGTCACGCACGGTTTGCACGGCCGCCGCCGCGCCGGCGCCGGCGAAAATTTCTGGCAGTATCGCCGCTTCGTCTCCGGTGAGCCGGCGCAAAACGTCGATTGGCGACGCTCGGCGCGCGACGATCATCTCTATGTCCGCGAGCTGGAGTGGGAAGCTGCGCACACAGTGTGGCTGTGGCCGGATCGCTCGCTGTCGATGGCCTTCGCTTCCAAAACCGCGCGCGACAGCAAGCTCGAGCGCGGCCTGATCGTGGCGTTCGCGCTGGCAGACCTGCTCGTCGCCGGCGGCGAACGGGTCGGCATTCCCGGCCTGATGAACCCGACCTCGAGTAACAACGTCATCGACAAGATGGCGCAGGCGATCCTGCACGACACCTCAACGCGCAGCAGCCTGCCGCCGTCATTCGTGCCGTCGTCGCGGGCCGAGATCGTGGTGCTGTCCGACTTCTGGTCGCCGGTCGGTGAGATCCGGCAAATGCTCGCCGGCCTGTCGGCTTCCGGCGCGCACGGCACGCTGGTGCAGATCGTCGATCCGGCCGAAGAGAGCTTTCCTTATGCGGGGCGGGTCGAATTCGTCGAGCCCGAAGGTGGCGGTGCGATTACCGCCGGCCGCGCGGAGAAATGGGCCAGCGACTATGTCGCTCTGGTCGCCGCGCACCGTGACGCGATCCGTGCCGAGACCTCCAAGCTCGATTGGCTGTTCTCGACCCACACCACCTCGCGCTCGGCCGCCGAGCTGCTGTTATTCCTGCACGCCGGCATGACCACCGCCAAGGACGCCGGCGGCAAAGCAGGACGTGGCGCATGATCGGCGCCCTCCCCCTTTCGTTCGCACAGCCGCTGCTGCTGATCGGTCTGCTGGCGTTGCCGGCGCTGTGGTGGCTGCTGCGGGTGATGCCGCCGCGGCCGCGCCGCGTGGATTTCCCGCCGACCCGGCTGCTGTTCGACATCGCCCCGAAAGAAGAGACCCCGTCGCGGACGCCGTGGTGGCTGACCGCGCTGCGCATGCTCGCGGCCGCGCTGGTGATCATCGCGCTTGCCGGCCCAATCTGGAATCCGCAGACCGCTGCCGGCGGCAGTCAGGCGCCGCTGCTGATCCTGCTCGACGACGGCTGGAGCGCAGCGTCGAGCTGGGAGGCGCGGATCAAGGCCGCCGACGAACTGATCGCCGAAGCCGACAGCGCCCGCCGCGCGGTGGCGCTGGCGCCGCTGTCGGAGACGGCGCGCGATCCGGCTCTGATGCCGGCCGGCACGGCACGAGTGTCGCTGCGCCAGCTCGCGCCCAAGCCCTATGCGGTCGAGCGGGTCGAGGCGCTGCCCTGCATCGAGCGTTTCCTGAAAACCGCCGTTGATGCCGAACTGGTGTGGCTGACGGACGGTGTCGACACCGGTCGCGGCAATGATTTCGTCACCGGGCTGAACAAGCTGGTCCAGAACCGCAGCGTCACCATCGTCGAAGGCGGTGCCCCACCGGCACACGCACTGGCTGCCGCCGAAAACGCTGCGGCGAAGATGACCGTGAAGGTGCTGCGCGCCCAAAGCGGCGGCGTCGACGCCGGCGTCGTCCGCGCGCTCGATGCCAAGAGCGCGCCGATCGGCGAAGCCCGCTTCAGCCTTGCGCCCGGCGCCACCGAAACCGAAGCGGCATTCGATCTGCCGGTCGAACTGCGCAACGACATCGCCCGCCTTGAAATCGCCGGCGAGCGCTCCGCGGGCGCCGTGCAGCTGCTCGACAAGCGCTGGCGCCGCCGCGCGGTCGGGATCGTGTCAGGCGCGAGCGCCGACACGGCACAGCCGCTGCTCGCGGCGACGTTTTATCTCACCCGTGCGCTGTCGCCGTTCGCCGATCTGCGCCAGGGCGAACGCGCCGCCCCGCAACAGGTGATCGCGCAATTCCTCGACCAGAAGCTGCCGATGATCGTGCTCGCCGATGTCGGCGCGCTGTCCCCTGAAATCCGCCAACGGCTCGATGCCTGGATCGAACAGGGCGGCGTGCTGGTACGGTTTGCCGGCCCTCGTCTCGCCCGTCAGGACGAGGACGATCTGGTGCCGGTGAAGCTCCGCAAAGGCGGCCGCAGCCTCGGCGGCAGCCTGACGTGGGAGAAGCCGCAGCAGCTCGCTGCGTTCTCCGGTGACGGCCCGTTCGCGGGGCTCGCGGTGCCGAGCGACGTCACGGTCAACCGCCAGGTGCTGGCCGAGCCGGACGCGACGCTGCCCGGCAAGAGCTGGGCGTCGCTCGCCGACGGCACGCCGCTGGTCACCGGCGAGCATCGCGGCAAGGGGCTGGTGACACTGTTCCACGTCAGCGCCGACATGCGCTGGTCGAACCTGCCGATGTCCGGCACCTTCGTCGAGATGCTGCGCCGGCTGGTCGACATGTCCGGTTACACCTCGACGCCAGGCGCCGGCGTTGCGGCCGATCCGAATGCCGCCGAGACGGTGTCGCCGCTGCGCACGCTCGACGGCTTCGGCGCGTTCGGCCCGCCGCCGGCCTCCGCCAAGCCGATCCCGGCTGATTACCGCGAGCGTGGCAGCGCCGAACATCCGCCCGGCTTCTATGGTCCCGCCGATGGACCGATCGCCGTCAACGCGCTGGCCGCAGCTGATCGGATTGCGCCGCTGGATACTTCGGCGATCAACGCCCGCCGCGCCGCCTACAGCAACGCCGAACCGCGCGATCTGCGCGGCATGCTGCTGGCCTCGTCGCTCGGCCTGTTCCTGCTCGATGCGTTGATCGTCGCCGTGCTCGGCGGCGGCCTCGCTGCGCTGCTGATGCGCCGCCGCCGCGCCGCGACTGCCGCGCTGGCGCTGATTATCGCACTGCCGCTGGCGTCGATGCCGCTGCCGCTGCGCGCGCAAGCCGCCAAGGACGACTTTGCCATCAAGGCGACCGCACAGACTCACCTCGCTTATGTGATCACCGGCAACGCAGACGTCGACGCCATCGTCAAAGCCGGGATGAGCGGACTGACGCTGTTCCTGGCGCAGCGAACCGCGCTCGAAGCCGGCGAGCCGGTCGGCGTCGATCCGGCGCGCGATGAGCTGTCGTTCTTCCCGCTGATCTACTGGCCGATCGTCGCCGGCGGGCCGAAGCCGCCGCAGGACGCTCTCAACAAGATCGACGCCTACATGAAGCAGGGCGGCACGGTGATCTTCGACACCCGCGACGCGATCGAAGCGCCGCCGGATCCGAACGGCGCATCGCAGACGCCGGGCATGATCACGCTGCGCGACGTGCTGTCGTCGCTCGACGTGCCGGAGCTGGAGCCGGTGCCGCGCGAGCACGTGCTGACCAAGACGTTCTATCTCTTGCGTGACTTCCCCGGCCGCTTCACCGCCGGCCAGACCTGGGTCGAGGCGCTGCCGCGCGAGACCGACGATGACGACACCACCCGCCCGGCGCGCGGCGGCGACGGCGTGTCGCCGATCATCATCACCTCCAACGATCTCGCCGGCGCCTGGGCGATGCGGCCCGACGGCCAGCCGATGCTGCCGCTGACACCGGGCGAACCGCGCCAGCGCGAATTCGCCTTCCGCGCCGGCGTCAACATCGTGATGTACACCCTGACCGGCAACTACAAAGCCGACCAGGTCCACGCGCCGGCGCTGATCGAGCGGCTGGGGCAGTAGTTAGCTCATCCTTCGAGACGCCCGGCTTCGCCGGGCTCCTCAGGATGAGGGAGAGGTCTCGCTTGAGGCGGGACGACGAAACGAGGACCTCATGGTGAGGAGCATCGCGCAGCGATGCGTCTCGAACCATGAGCGACGAGGAGAACGCATTGCACTACGGCATCGCCTTTGCGCCTCTTGTTCCGACCGCCGTGCTGTGGGTCGCGATTGCCGCCGTGGCGGTGATCGCACTCGTGCTGCTGATCGGGCGCTCGCGGGGCGCGTGGGTGCGGATCGCGGCGCTGGCGTTGATCGTGCTGGCGCTGGCCAATCCGTCGTTCACCCGCGAGGAGCGCGAGCCGCTGTCCTCGGTCGCCGCCGTGGTGGTCGACAAGAGCCCGAGTCAGAACTTCGGCAAGCGCACCGAAGAAGCCGAGCAGGCCAAGGAGGCGCTTGTCGATCGGCTGAAGCAGATCAAGGGCCTGGAGGTTCGCGTCGTCGAAGCCGGCCAGGCGGACGGCGAAACCGACGGCACCAAGCTGTTCGGCGCGGTGACCTCGGCCTTGTCCGACGTGCCGACCGACCGCGTCGCCGGCGCGTTCCTGATCACCGACGGCCGCGTCCATGACATCCCAGCGAACGCGCAGGCGCTCGGCTTCCAGGCGCCGGTGCAGGCGCTGATCACCGGCCGCAAGGACGAGCGCGACCGCCGCATCGCAATCCTGGCGGCGCCGCGGTTCGGCATCGTCGGCCAGACCCAGACCATCACCTATCGGCTCGACGACCAGGGCATCACCGGCGACCGTGCCCGCGTGGTGGTGCGTCGCGACGGCGAAGTGCTGAACCAGCGCACCGTGCTCAGCGGCCAGACCGTCAACGTCGATGTCGAGATCAAGCATGCCGGCCAGAACATCGTCGAGATCGAGGCCTCGCCGGTCGAGAACGAGCTGACGCTGGTCAACAACCGCGCCGTGGTGTCGATCGACGGCGTCCGCGACAAGCTGCGGGTGCTGCTGGTGTCCGGCGAGCCGCATTCCGGCGAGCGTACCTGGCGTAATTTGCTCAAGTCCGACGCCAGCGTCGATCTCGTGCACTTCACTATCCTGCGGCCGCCGGAGAAGCAGGACGGCACGCCGATCAACGAATTGTCGCTGATCGCCTTCCCGACCCGCGAGCTGTTCCAGCAGAAGATCAACGAGTTTCAACTGATCATCTTCGACCGCTACGCCCGCCAGGGCGTGCTGCCGATGGCGTATTTCGACAACATCTCGCGCTACGTGAAAAATGGCGGCGCGGTGCTGGTGTCGGCGGGACCGGACTACGCGTCGACAACCTCGATCTGGCGCACGCCACTCGACACGCTGCTGCCGGCCGAGCCGGTCGGCGTCACCGAGAAGCCGTATCACGCGCGGCTGTCGGACGCCGGCAAGCGCCATCCGGTGACGCGCGGCCTCGAAGGCTCGGCGTCCGAGCCACCGCATTGGAGCCGGTTCTTCCGCACGGTCGACACCCGCAACGCGACTGCTGCGCCGCTGATGACCGGCGCCGACAATATGCCGCTGCTGCTGCTGTCGCATTTCGGCGAGGGCCGGGTCGCGCTGCTGCTCTCCGACCACATCTGGCTGTGGGCGCGCGGCTACGAGGGCGGCGGACCGCATCTCGATCTGCTGCGGCGGATGTCGCACTGGCTGATGAAGCAGCCGGACCTCGACGAAGAAGCGTTGCGGTTGAAGTCCGAGGGCAAGAACCTCGAAGTTCTGCGGCAGACCATGGGTGACAGCGTGCCGCCCGTGACCGTCACCTCGCCTTCGGGCAAGACCCGCGAACTCACGCTCGCGGCGGGCGATCCCGGCACCTGGCGGGCGACGCTGCCGGCCGACGAGCTCGGACTGTGGTCGGCGACCGACGGTACCCTGAAGGCGCTGATCAATGTCGGGCCGGTCAACCCGAAGGAATTTGCGGAAGTCACCTCGACCACCGAGACGCTGCGGCCGCTGGCGCAGGCCACCGGCGGCGACGCCCGGCGAATCGCCGAGAACGGCAGCGTCGAGCTGCCGCGGATCGTGCCGGTGACCTCGGCGACGATCTTCCGCGGCGACGGCTGGCTTGGCGTGCGGATGCGCGATGCCAGCGTCGTCACCGGCGTCGGCGTGCTGCCGGTGTTCACCGGCCTGATCGGCTTGCTGTTGCTGCTCGGCGCGTTCGCGGCGACCTGGCTGCGCGAAGGCCGCTGATCACTCTCGAAAGGTAGAAGTCGAGCTGCGCTTACCAGCGCAGCTCGCGGGTCAGTGCCAGCGGCGGGTGGCCGAACAGTTCGGTCACCGCAGCGGTGTCGAGCCGATCGATGCCCTCGAATGCGTCGGCATGGATGCCGCGGGTGACGAACAGTAGATCGATGCCGTAGCCCTGCGCGCCGGCCAGATCAGTCCGCACCGAGTCGCCGATCGCCAGCACCCGCTGCGCCGGCGTGTCGGTCCCGCGGATCTGTCGGGCCAGCGCCATCGCGCGATCATAGATCGGCCGGTGCGGCTTGCCGTAGAAGATCACCTCGCCGCCGAGCTCGCGATACAACTCGGCGATCGCGCCGGCGCAGTAAATCAGCCGGTCGCCGCGCTCGACCACGATGTCCGGATTGGCGCAGACCAGCGTCAGCTTGCGCTCCAGCGCCTGCCCCATCATCTCGCGATAGTCTTCGGCCGACTCGGTCTCGTCGTCGAACGGGCCGGTGCAGATGATGTAGTCGGCCTTGTCGAGCGGCGTCAGCACCGCATCGAGGCCGCGATAGATCGAGTTGTCGCGATCGGGGCCGAGCCAGTAGATCGACTGGCCGGGATGTTCGGCCACATAGATCCGGGTGAGATCGCCCGACGACACGATCGCGTCGTAGCAATCGTCCGGGACGTCGAGCTTGCGCAGCTGACGCTGCACCGAATCCGCCGGCCGTGGCGCGTTGGTGATCAGCACCACGGTGCGGCCCTGGTCACGCGCGGTCTTCAGCGCCGCGCAGGCGTCCGGGAACGACTCCAGGCCGTTGTGCACCACGCCCCAGATGTCGCTGAGCACGACGTCGACCGAGCCGACGAGCTCGTGCAGATGCTCGACGAAACGCAGTTTTGTCATCGGCTGAAACGATCAGAACGGGCCGGCGGCGCGGCGGACCAGTGCGGCATTGCCGGTGACGCGTGCCGGCTCGATGCGAGCGAGCGGGCTCTGCGGTAGCTTGCCTGGATCAAGATTGATGTCCTGCTGGGCCGGGGCGTTGGAAGCCGGCGCGGCCGCGTTGGTGGCGGTCTCTGGCCGCAGCGGACGGGGCGCTGCGAACAAGAACCCCTGCCCAAACCGCACATCGTAGTCAAGCAGGTCGACCACGGCGCGTTCCCCCTCGATCCGCTCGGCGACCAGATCGATGCCGAACCGGCCGAGCAGATCGGACAGATCCACCGGGTGGATGTCGGCGGACGCGGTGTCATGCGCGGCGAGCAGCAGCGCCGCCGGCACCTTGATGAAGCGGACGCCGCGATCGGCCAGCTCGCGCGGCTCGAACCGCAGATCGGTGACGTGGTCGATCGAGAACCGGTAGCCGCGCTGCGCCAGCGCTGCGAGGTGTTCGGTTTCGATCGGACCGAGGCCGCGCAGCGTGCTCTGCTTGAATTCGAGGATCAGCGACGGCGCCAGCGCGCGGTTGGCTTCCAGGAAGTCGAGGCATTGGGCGAAGGCGGCGGTGTCGGCCAGCGTCGCACCGGCGATGTTGACGAACAGCCCGACGTCCTTGTTGCGCACCAGCAGGCGCCGGACCACCTGGACGGCGCGCAGCAGGATCGCGTTGTCGATCCGTCCCATCAGCCCGGCGGTCTCGGCGATCGGCAGATAGGTTTCGGCAGGGATCGCCTGATCGGCGGTGTCGCGCAGCCGCGTCACCACCTCGTAGGCCCGCACCTTGCGCTGCGGCAGCGAGACCATCGGCTGCAGATACAGATCGAAGCGGCCGCCCTCGACCGCGCTCGCCACCGCTTCCGCCATATTGGGACCGGTAGGAGCTGAAACGACGGCGGGCGGCGGGACCACAGCCGGGACTGAGGCGGCGTCCTGCACCAGAGTCGTGGCAGCGGCAGCGGTCGGCGCCGGCGCGGGGGGAGCTGCGAGGTTCGACGTTTCGGGCTGAGGCGCCGAAACGGGCGCCGCAGCGGCAACCGCCGGTACGGTCGCGGACGGGATCACGGGCGGAGCCAGAGCAGCCGGAGCCGGCGCCGCGATCGCCTCGGGGCGGACCTCGCTGCGGGCGGCGGAGGTCAGAAGGTCTTCGTGGGCGGCGACCGAGGCAGCCAACTGCTGCACCAGGGTACCCAGCTCGGTGATTTCGTCGGAGACGTGCTGGACCCGGTCCTGCTGGGAGGACTGGGCGGAAACCAGCTTGGCCTCGACCACCGCCAGCCGCCGGCCGAATTCGCCGACCTGCCGGGCGAGATCGGCGGTGCCACGCGACAGGTCTGCGATCTGATCGCCGGCCTCGGCGCGGTCGCGCATCCGCATCGAAACCGCCTGGTACAGCACGAACAATGTCAGGGCGGTCAGGCCGACCAGCGACGCCTGGGCGAAGTTAAACCCGGCGACCGCATACACCACCATGCCGAGCGAGGTGGCGATCAGCACCATGCAGACGGCGATGAAAATGGTCGAGATGCGGATCATTTAAGCCGGTGGTTGCCTGCCGATCCGCCATCTTTGTCGATTCGGCGGACGAGTCCACTGGATTCGTCCGCCGTCCCAAGGGGATATCGGGCAGAATCAGGCGACCGCGCGGATCACCTTGCCGACCTTGTCGACGATCTCGCCGATGTGGTCCTCGCTGAGGATCAGCGGCGGGGTCAGCGCCAGGGTGTCGCCGGCGATCCGCAGCATCAGCTCGTGGTCGTGGAAGCCGGCATTCATCGCGTCGAAGCCGCGCTTGCCGACCGCGTCGGTGATCGGGGCGAGGTCGATACCGGCGGTCAGGCCGACGGTGCGGATGTCGACCACATTCGGGGCCGACTTCAGCGACATCACCGCCTCGGCGAATTTCGGCTCCAGCGCCTTGGCGCGCTCGAACAGCTTCTCGTCGCGGTAGATGTCGAGGGTGGCGATGCCGGCCGCGCAGGCCAGCGGGTGCGCCGAATAGGTATAGCCGTGAGCCAACTCGACCGCGTGCTCGGGGCCGGTCATGAACGCATCGTGGATCTCGGCCGAGGTGATCACGCCGCCCATCGGCACCGCACCATTGGTGACGCCCTTGGCGAAGGTGATCATGTCCGGGGTGACGCCATAGCGTTCGGACGCGAAGGCGTAGCCGAGACGGCCGTAGCCGGTGATGACCTCGTCGAAGATCAGCAGGATGCCGTGCTTCTTGGTGATCTCGCGCAGGCGCTTGAGGTAGCCCTTCGGCGCCGGCAGCACGCCGGTGGAGCCGGCCATCGGCTCGACGATCACCGCCGCGATGGTGTTGGCGCCGTGCAGGTTGACGAGGCCTTCGAGCGCGTCGGCGAAATGCGCGCCGTATTCCGGCTCGCCCTTGGTGAAGGCCTGCTTATCGCGATCATACGTCGCAGGCAGATGGTCGACGCCGTTGAGCAGCGGGCCGAACATCTTGCGGTTGTTGCCGATGCCGCCGACCGCGGTGCCGCCGAAGCCGACGCCGTGATAGCCGCGCTCGCGGCCGATCAGGCGAGTGCGCGAGCCCTGGCCCTTGATCTGCTGATAGGCGACCGCGATCTTCAGCGCGGTGTCGCCGGCTTCCGAGCCCGAATTGCAGAAGAACACGTGGTCGAGGCCTTCCGGCGCCAGATCGGCGATCCGGCTGGCAAGTTCGAACGCCTTCGGCTGGCCGAACTGGAACGGCGGCGAGAAGTCGAGTTCGTCGGCCTGCGCCTTGATGGCTTCGGCGATTTCCTTGCGGCCGTGGCCCGCATTGGTGCACCACATGCCCGAGGCGGCGTCGATGATCTTGCGGCCATCGGCGGTGATGTAGTGCATGCCTTCGGCACCCACGACCATTTTCGGCGCGCGCTTGAAGGCCCGGTTCGCGGTGAACGGCATCCAGAACGCGTTGAGATCGTTCGGCGCGTTGACGGCGGACGTGGGCTTGATCTTGTCTAACATGGCGCTCCTCATGCACTGCGCGGCCGGGGGTGAAAGGCGCGGCACGGTATCAGCTTCACGCCCCTACGGGAACGCCGCGAGCCAGCAAATTTCCGTGGGGCATCCATCTGTTAATGGACGCCACCGGCGAGGGATTTGCGCTGGATCACACAACCCAACCTTGCTGCAAAGGGCACCGGCTGGTACCAACCCGGCCCTGAGTTGAAAGGCGATCATGGCTGAGAAACCGAAAAAACCCTCGAAACTGCGCGCCCGGCTGCCGCGCGGCCTCGCCGATCGCGGGCCTGCCGAAATCGCGGCGACGCGCGCGATGGTGGAGAAGATCCGCGAGGTGTACGAACGCTACGGCTTCGAGCCGGTGGAGACTCCGGCGTTCGAATACACCGACGCGCTCGGCAAGTTCCTGCCCGATCAGGACCGTCCCAACGAGGGCGTGTTCTCGCTGCAGGACGACGACGAGCAGTGGATCAGCCTGCGCTACGACCTCACCGCGCCGCTGGCGCGCTACGTCGCCGAGAACTTTGATAGCTTGCCGAAGCCGTATCGCAGCTACCGGTTCGGCTGGGTGTTCCGCAACGAGAAGCCCGGCCCCGGCCGCTTCCGGCAGTTCATGCAGTTCGACGCCGACACCGTTGGCGCACCAACCGCCGCGGCCGACGCCGAAATGTGCATGATGGCCGCCGACACCATGGAAGCGCTCGGCATCCCGCGCGGCAGCTACATGGTGAAGGTGAATAACCGCAAGGTGCTGGACGGCATCCGCGAAGCGCAAGGCATCGACAGCGACGCGCAGTGGCTCACCGTGATGCGCGCGATCGATAAAGCCGACAAGTTTCCGATTCGGGATATCATCCTGCTACTTGGCGCCGGTCGTTGGGACGGCGGCGAGGAAGGCAAAGGCGACTTCACCAAAGGCGCCGGCCTGAACGACACGCAGATCCAGGCGATCATCAGCTTCATCGGCGACAAGGATGCCGGCGTCAGCACCCAGGGTGCCGACAACCAGGCGACGGTCGCCAACATGCGGGCGCGGGTCGAAGGTTCGAAGACCGGCGGCGACGGCGTCGCCGAGCTCGCCACCATCGCGGAGCTGGCGGAAGCCGGCGGCTATGGCGATTGCATCCGCATCGATCCCTCCGTCGTCCGCGGCCTCGAGTACTACACGGGCCCGGTGTACGAGGTCGAACTGCTGCTCGAGACCAAGGACGAGAAGGGCCGCCCGGTTCGGTTCGGTTCGGTCGGCGGCGGCGGGCGCTATGACGGCTTGGTATCGCGCTTCCGCGGCGAGCCGGTGCCGGCGACCGGGTTCTCGATCGGCGTGTCACGGCTGCAGGCAGCGCTGACACTGATCGGCCAGCTCGACAACAAACCGCAGCCCGGCCCCGTCGTGGTCACCGTGTTCGGCGGCGAGATCGCCGGCTACCAAAAGATGGTCGCCACCCTTCGCAAAGCCGGCATCCGCGCCGAATTGTATTTGGGCAATCCCAAGCACTCGCTCGGCCAGCAGATGAAATACGCCGACAAGCGCAACTCGCCCTGCGCCATCATCCAGGGCTCGGACGAGAAGCAGCAGGGCATCGTGCAGATCAAGGACCTGATCCTAGGCGCCGAACTGGCGTCGCTGGAGAAGGACCGCGACGAGTACTTGAAGAAGCAGGCCGAGGCGCAGTTCTCCTGCAAGGAGGATGAACTGGTGGCCAAGGTGCAGGAGCTGCTGCAGCGCCGCGGGGTGGTGTGGGGTTGAGCCTCAGCCCCTCATGGTGAGGAGGCGCGAAGCGCCGTCTCGAACCATGAGGCCGCAGCGATGCAGCGGGTTACTCGCAGCGCATCCTTCGAGACGCCCCGCTGCACTCTACGAGCGCCGCGGGGCTCCTCAGGATGAGGTCGGGAGTAATGGAGACGTCGGGTTTCCGGGTTCGCGCGATGCGCGCCCCGGAATGACAACAACAACAAAGACCAAGCAAAATGGGAGAAACCACTGATGCCTGAGGTCACCATCAACATGGCGGCAGGACGCACCGACGAGCAGAAGGCGGCGATCATGCGCGACATCACCACCGCGATCGCCACCCATGCCGGGGTCGATCCCGAGAACATCGTCATCCAGATCAACGAAGCCCCGCTCGCTCACAAGATGAAGGGCGGCAAGACCTTCGTCGAGCGCAAGGCGGCGCAGGGGAAGTAGCTCATCCTGTCCCATCCGTCGTCATTCCGGGGCGCTCACGAAGTGAGCGAACCCGGAATCTCACGCTGTTGAATGGTTGGCTGATCACTTCGGGATTCCGGGTTCGTCGCTCGCGCCGCGCCCCGGAATGACGAGAGTGTGGCGGGGCAATTAGCAAGGAAGACTGCGATGGACGCACGCGACTTCATCACCGTCGGCATGAGCGCCGAGCGGCTCACCACGGTGACGCAGGACATCACCGTGCAGAACTTCGTGCCGTCGATGCCGGCGGTGTTCGCGACCCCGATGATGATCCTGGTGATGGAAATGACCTCGGGCGACGCGATCGCGCCGAAGCTTCCCCAAGGCTGGGTGACGGTCGGCAGCGAAGTCGACATCCGGCATTTGGCGCCGGCCTTCGTCGGCCAGACGGTGCGGACCACGGCGGTGGTGAGCGCGGTGGAGCGCCGGGTGATCCGGTTCGACGTCGCCTCGTTCCTCGGCGACCGCAAGGTCGGCGACGGCCGCCACGCCCGCGGCCTGGTCGACGTCGCGCTGTTCACCAAGCGCTTCGCCGAAGGCTGAGCCTCGCCCTGCTCCAAAAGACAAACGCGCCCCTCGATGAGGAGCGCGTCGTAGAGCTGCAGAAGACGAAGGGTCGGTCGGCTTACGCCGCGACGTGATCCGGGAACACCGCCTCGATCTTGGTCTTCAGCGTCGCCGCGTTGAACGGCTTGACGATGTAGTTGTTGACGCCCGCCTTCTTGGCCGCGATCACGTTCTCGGTCTTCGACTCCGCGGTGATCATGATGAACGGGGTCTGCGACAGGTTCGGATCGGCGCGCACTTCCTTCAGCAGGTCGTAGCCGGTCATCGGCTCCATGTTCCAGTCGGAGATCACCAGGCCGTACTTCTTGGTGCGCATCTTGGCGAGCGCTGCCGAGCCGTCGCTGGCGTCATCGATATTCTCAAAACCAAGCTGCTTGAGAAGATTACGAATGATCCGGATCATGGTGCTGTAATCGTCTACCACCAAAACCGACATCGACAAATCAACCGCCATCTTCAACTCCCCAAGGCGCCGCAGGGTGGCTCGACCACCGCCCGACCGGCCGGCTAACGCAGGTTCTCTTGAAAGCCCTGGCGTACAACCGCCGGTCTTTCGCAAAGCAAGAACTAGCATCGGGGGTTAAACAGCGCGTTAATTGGGCTTCTGCGGCCAAATCGCCCAGCGCGGCCAAACTACTTGAAAAGTCGCAGGATTTGGAACCGGGCCGGCCTCGTAGTCGTACGGGGCTGGCGTCCGGATCGCCAAACCATGGCGGCGCAGGCCGCGCCCTGCTAGGGGACGGGCCATGAATTATCGCCACGCTTTCCACGCCGGAAATTTCGCCGACGTCATCAAACACCTCGTGCTGGTCCGCATCCTGACGTACCTGCACGACAAGCCGGCCGCCTTCCGGGTGATCGATACCCACGCTGGCGCCGGCCTGTACGACCTGACCAGCGAGGAGGCCCGCCGCGGCGGCGAATGGGCGACCGGGATCGCCCGGGTGCTGCAGGCGCGGTTTTCCGACGAGGCCTACGCGCTGATCGCGCCCTATCTCGATATCGTCCGGGCGTTCAATCCGCAGCGCGAGCTCACCGCCTATCCGGGCTCGCCGCTGATCGCCCGCGCCCTGCTCCGCCCCCAGGACAGCCTGGTGGCCTGCGAGCTCGAACCGGTGGCGCGCAAGCACCTGATCGCGGCGCTGCGCCACGACCCGCAGGGCCGGGTGGTCGATCTCGACGGCTGGACCGGACTCACCGCTTACGTGCCGCCGAAGGAGCGGCGCGGGCTGGTGCTGATCGACCCGCCATTCGAGCGCAAAGACGAGTTCGAGCAGATGGCCGCCAAGTTCGCCGCCGCCCACGCCAAGTGGCCGACCGGCGTGTATCTGCTGTGGTACCCGGTTAAAAATCGCCGCGCCACCGAGGCGCTGGCGGCAGCCGTGGCCGAGACCGCCGCCGCGGGCGGCGAAGGCAAGTGCCTGCGGCTTGAGTTCAGCGTGGCGCCGCAGCAGTCCGACGGGCCGCTGACGTCGACCGGCCTGCTGATCGTCAACCCGCCCTGGACGCTGGCCGATGAGCTGAGAACCGTTCTCCCCGAGCTGGAGCGTCCGCTCGGCCTTGGGGGGGTCGGTCGTTACCGTCTCGAATTCCCGAAGTCCTGATTACTCATTGGCTGCCCCCAACAGCTTGCGAAAAGTCGCAACTCGACCGTAGGCAATCCGCTAAATTCCGTATTATGCTAGTTTCATTGGACTGGCTTTACGTTCCGCTTCCGCGAATGGGGGCGGCGGAGTGACAAGGCCTCAAAGCGTATTTTGATTGGACCGGCAGTCAGTAGCAGGTCCCGCTCTCGGCCAAGCTATCCGGCAGCGAAATGCCAGGTCGCACCGATGCGCCGGCGCGCGTCGGAAAGCATGCTGGGAGGAGTTTCCGGAATGGCAATGACGGGAACGGTGAAGTTCTTCAACGGCGAGCGCGGCTACGGCTTCATCAAGCCCGATGACGGTGGCCGCGATGTGTTCGTGCACATTACCGCAGTCGAACGGGCCGGCTTGAAAGACTTGACCGAGGGACAGCGTATTTCATTCGAAGTGGAGCCTGACAAGAAGGGCAAAGGCCCCAAGGCGGTCAACTTGGTGATCTCGCCGTAATCGGCTCGCAAAGCTGCAGCGTCGCGGCGGCGCTGCACGGGTTGGGACGGGGCGCAACGACGTTGGCGCGTGCCGTTAGGTAGCGCGCAGTGAGTTCGGGCATGGGCGACGCGGGCATCACGCGGACGCTCCTTCCCGAAGCTATGGCGTTTCGCTTTCTGCTAACTTGCAGCATTTTGCAAAGCGCGGCCTTCGCAACAGCCTCCTTTCGCAAACCACATCACGCGACGCTTAGAGCATCTCTGCTTTTGACAGAATCAGGACCGAACTTCCTAGCGGTCGCAGCTTGTAGAGCCTCATGGTGAGGAGGCGCGAAGCGCCGTCTCGAACCATGCGCCGCAGGCGATGTGGCTCCTCATCCTTCGAGACGCCCGGCTTTGCCGGGCTCCTCAGGATGAGGACTTCGGACGCTTGGCAAAGGCCAAATCCGCTTCAATCAATCGATGAAGCGCTCTAGGCGGCAGAGCCTGCCGGTGGCGCACTGCGGCTACTGATAAGTCGGCGCTGCGACCACGAGCGCGCGGCGACCGACAAAGAAAATCCCGGCCGGAAAACCGGCCGGGAGTGGATGATCCAAGTTTCTTGGTCTCGAAGCTGCTTCGCGAACCTTGTTCGCAAAGGTTTTTGTCGCGACGATGAGGCGCGGCTTAGAAGTGATAGTTGATGCCGGCGCGGACCAACCCGGCGTTGTAGCCGTTCGGCATGCCGGTGATGAAGAAGTTGCTGGTCGACAGGCTCATGTACAGGTACTCGACCTTGGCGCTCAGCTTCGGCGCGAAGGCGAATTCGGCGCCGGCACCGACCGTCCAGCCCGCAGAGCTGTGGCTTTCCGAGGCGAACACGTTCTGGCCCTTGAGCTGGCCGAACGCCAGACCGCCGGTGGCGTAGATCAGCACGTCGTTCATCGCGTAGCCGATGCGGCCACGGCCGGTGCCGAACCACGGGTTCGAGAACTTGTACTGCGCGAAGGTGTCGTCCGCGGTCGAGAACTGGATGTCGCCCTCGAGACCGAACACGATGTTGCCGGACTGCCAGTTGTAGCCGCCCTGCACGCCGCCGGAGAAGCCCGACGGCTTGGTGATGTTGTTGGTGACGTTGCCCCAGGAGTAGCCGAGGTTGCCGCCGAGATAGGGGCCGGCCCAACTGAAAGCGTTCAGCGGCTGGTTGACCGTATAGGGGGCGTTCGACCGGTAGTAGCCCATGTCGGCCGCCTGAGCCGTCGACACGCTTGCGGCGATCACGGCCGCCGCTGCCAGTGTAACTTTACGCATCTTACTCTCCTCGACGACCCGCCCGCGCCAGCGGCGGCGCAGTCTGCGTCCGGTCATCGGCCTCCCGCGGCCGATGGGAAAATGTCCCGAATGGTTACGGCTTTCCTCTCTTTTCCCGTCGAATTTATCGAGAGTTTTAAGTTAAACGGTTCTTAACCCGCGGACCGATCCGGCGCGCATTGTTAACAAAATCTTACTTCCCGGCCTTCGCGGCAACACCATGGCAAGACAACGGAATTTCCGGCGGACCCGGTTCCGCCGAGGCCCTGCGCTGGCAACCGCGGAAGCGAGCGCATAGGTTGGGGCCGCCATGATTCATGATCCCGCCGAGCCACCTGCGGCCGCGGCCGAACCACCGCTCGACACCGCCTCCCCCGCGGCCCCGGCGCCCGCCGCCGACGCGCGCCCGGATGCCGGCCCCCAGGACATCGACACCGCCACTGCGGAGCTGACGGTCGAGGAGGACGACGAGGCACGCCTGCCGGAGGCCGAAGACGAGGCCGACGCAGCCGCGCAGCCCGGCGCCGGGCCGATGGCGGTCGGCCGCTCGGCGATCGCGCGCGCGGTGCGGCTCGCCCCGACCTCGCCGGGCGTCTACCGAATGCTGAACGCCGAGCGCGACGTGCTCTATGTCGGCAAGGCCAAGAACGTGAAGAAGCGGCTGGCGTCCTACGCCCGCCCGACCGGCCAGGTGCTGCGGATCGCCCGGATGATCGCGCTCACCGTCGAGGTCGAGGTGATCTCCACGACGACCGAGACCGAGGCGCTGCTGCTCGAAGCCAATCTGATCAAGCAGCTGCGGCCGCGCTTCAACGTCCAGCTCCGCGACGACAAGTCGTTTCCCTACATCCTGATCACCGGCGACCATTGGGCGCCGCAGATCCTCAAGCATCGCGGCGCGCAGAGCCGTCCGGGGCGGTATTTCGGTCCGTTCGCCTCGGCCGGGGCGGTCAACCGCACCATCACGGCGCTGCAGCGGGCGTTCCTGGTGCGGTCCTGCACCGACTCGTTCTTCGAAAGCCGGACGCGGCCCTGCCTGCTGTATCAAATCCGGCGTTGCGCCGGCCCGTGCACCGGAGAGGTCGACTTCCCCGGCTACAGCGAGCTGGTGCGCGAAGCGACCGACTTCCTGTCCGGCCGCAGCCGGGCGGTGAAGCAGCTGCTGGCGGCCGAAATGGAAAAGGCCTCGGAGGAGCTGGAGTTCGAGACCGCGGCGCTGTACCGCGACCGTCTCGCCGCGCTGTCGGCGATCCAGTCCCAGCAAGGCATCAATCCGCGCACCGTCGAGGAAGCCGACGTGTTCGCCATCCATCAGGACGGCGGCTACTCCTGCGTCGAAGTGTTCTTCTTCCGCACTGGCCAGAACTGGGGCAACCGCGCCTACTTCCCGCGCGCCGAGAAGTCGTTCACGCCGGCCGAAGTGCTCGGTGCGTTCGTGGCTCAGTTCTACGACGACAAGCCGCCGCCGAAGCTGATCCTGCTGTCGCACGAGATCGAAGAGGCCGAGTTGCTGGCCGACGCGCTGTGCGTCAAGGCCGGCCACAAGGTCGAGATCACGGTGCCGAAGCGCGGCGAGAAAAAGGAGCTGGTCGCCCACGCCCAGACCAACGCGCGCGAAGCGCTTGGCCGCAAGCTCGCCGACACCGCGACCCAGGCGCGGCTGCTGGAAAACCTCGCCACCACGCTCGGCCTGCCGAAGACGCCGCAGCGGATCGAGGTGTACGACAACAGCCACATTCAGGGCACCAACGCGGTCGGCGCGATGATCGTCGCCGGCCCGGACGGCTTCATCAAGAACCAGTACCGCAAGTTCAACATCCGCTCCGAAGGCCTGACGCCGGGCGACGACTACGCGATGATGCGCGAGGTGCTGCAGCGGCGGTTCAAGCGGCTGGTGAGCTCACAGGCCGAAGGCGACGCCGCCAAGCCGAAGGACGACGACGTCCCGCAGTGGCCGGACCTCGTGATCATCGACGGCGGCCGCGGCCAGCTCAACGCCGCGCGCGAGGCGTTGTCCGGCATCGGCCTGACCGATCAGGTCACCCTGCTCGGCGTCGCCAAGGGACCGGATCGGGACGCCGGACGCGAAACCCTGTTCCTGCCGGACCGCGACGCCATCAAGCTCGAGCCGCGCGACCCGGTGCTGTATTTTATCCAGCGGCTGCGCGACGAGGCGCATCGCTTCGTGATCGGGTCGCATCGGACGCTGCGCAAGAAGGACATCCGCGAAGCCGGCCTGCAGGAAATCCCCGGCATCGGACCGACGCGCAAGCGCGCGCTACTGCTGCATTTCGGTACGCTGAAGGAAATCGAACGGGCCTCGATTGCCGACCTGGGCAAGGTTCCGGGCATCAGCGCCGAAAGCGCCAAGCGAATCTTCGAGTTTTTCCATGCCCGTCCGGACTGACACACCGGCAGCCCCCGACCAAAGTCGGCGGCGCCGAAGGCGGCCGCGCCCAATGCGGATTTCACCTTTTCCTGATACGGAACGAGAGCAGCCGGGTCGGAGGTTGACCTTCCGTCGCGGGCAGTATTGGTAAGTCACGATGAACAACGTCTCGACGAGAGCGCCGGTGCGGGGAACGAAGACGTCGCTGACGCTTCCGAACATCCTCACCTATGCCCGCATCGCGGCGATCCCGGTGGTTGTCGGCTGCATCTTCGCGCAGTCGATCCTCGGCGGTCCGCTGGCGCTGCGCTGGGTGGCCCTGGCGGTGTTCATCGCCGCGGCGATCACCGATTTTCTTGACGGCCATTTCGCCCGGATTTGGGATCAGCAGTCGGCGTTCGGCCGGATGCTCGATCCGATCGCCGACAAGTTGCTGGTAGCATCCTGCCTGCTGATGCTCGCCGCAGACAGCATCATCCACGGCTGGACGCTGTGGGCCGCCATCGTGATTTTGTGCCGTGAGATCCTGGTGTCGGGGCTGCGCGAATATCTCGCCGCGCTCCGCGTCAGCGTGCCGGTGACGCGGCTGGCGAAGTGGAAGACCACGGCTCAGCTGGTCGCGATCGGCTTCCTGCTCGCAGGCGAAGCCGGTGACGAGGTGCTGCCGTTCACCACCGAGATCGGCGTCTCGCTGCTGTGGCTGTCGGCGTTGCTGACGATGTACACCGGCTACGACTATTTCCGCGCCGGCATCCACCATCTGATCGAAGAGGATCAGGCATGAAGGTGAAGTATTTCGCCTGGGTGCGTGAGCGGATCGGCGTCGACGAAGAGACCGTCGAGCCGCCGCCGGCGGTGGCGACGGTCGCCGACCTGATCGGCTGGCTGGCGGCGCGCGGCGACGGCTATGCGCTCGCGTTCGAAAAGCCCGGCGTGATCCGCGCCGCGATCGATCGCGCGCATGTTTGCGCCGAGACGCCGATCCAGGGCGCCCGCGAGGTCGCGTTCTTCCCGCCGATGACCGGCGGCTGAGCCGGCGCAACGCACGGGATGATCCGATGACCGTTCCGGTGACCATCCGTATTCAGGAGGCCGATTTCGATCTCGCCGCCGAGACCGCGGCAATGACGAAGGGCCGCACCGACATCGGCGCGGTGGTGTCGTTCACCGGGCTGTGCCGCGGCGTCGAAGGCGACGACACCGTCGCGGCGCTGACGCTGGAGCACTATCCCGGCATGGCCGAGGAGGAGATCCAGCGCCACGCCGATGAGGCGATCAAACGCTGGCCGATCACCGCGCTGACGATCATCCACCGCGTCGGCCGGCTGGTGCCGGGCGACAACATCGTGCTGGTGCTGACCGCCTCGGCGCATCGCCAGGCGGCGTTCGCGGCGGCGGAATTTTTGATGGACTATCTCAAGGCCAACGCGCCGTTCTGGAAGCGCGAGGAGCGCTCCGGCGAGTCGCGTTGGGTCGAGGCGCACAGCCGCGACGACGCCGCGCTGGCGCGATGGAGCAAGGATTGATGGCGAAGAAGGCGACCGCGAAAACCAAGAAAGCGGGCAAACCGAAAGCACCGACGGCGAAACCCGCCAAGGCCAAGCCAGCCAAGCGCGGCGCCCCGTCCAAGGCCGCGGCCGCCAAGCCGCCGAAGGTAGCGCCGGGCGAACTGGTGACGCTGCTCGATTTCGTCCGCTACGCGGTCAGCCGCTTCGCCGAAGCCGGCGTGGTGTTCGCGCACGGCACTACCGATCCGATCGCCGAAGCCGTATTCCTGATCGGCGAGACGCTGCATCTGCATCCCGATCAGTTTGAGATGTTCGCCTCCGCCCGCGTCACTGCGCGTGAAGCTGCCGCGCTCCTCGGCCTGATCGAGCGCCGGATCGCCGCGCGGCTGCCGGCGGCGTATCTGGTCAACAAGATCTACATGCGCGGTGTGCCGTTCTACGTCGACGAGCGGGTGATCGTGCCGCGCTCCTATATCGGCGAGCTGCTGGACTCGCATTTCGACGGCGGCGACACTTCGCTGATCGACGCGCCCGACGCGGTCGAGCGGGTGCTCGACCTCTGCACCGGATCGGGCTGCCTGGCGATCCTCGCCGCCTACGCCTTCCCGAACGCGACGGTCGATGCCGTCGACCTGTCGAAGGAAGCGCTCGCGGTCGCGACCCGCAATGTCGCCGAACACCGGCTCGACGATCGCGTCAGCCTGTATCAGGGCGATCTGTTCGGCCCGCTCGGCGAGGAGCGTTACGACCTGATCATCACCAACCCGCCTTACGTTGACGCCGACGGAATGGCGAGCCTGCCGGCAGAATGCCGCGCCGAACCGGCGATGGCGTTCGACGGCGGCGATGATGGTCTCACCATCATCCGCCGCATCCTCGCCGAGGCGAAGGATCATTTGACGCCGGACGGCGGCCTGCTGTGCGAAGTCGGCCGCTGCCGGCCGCAGATCGAAGACGAATTCCCGCAGCTCCCGCTGCTGTGGCTCGACAGCGAAGACTCCGAAGCCGAAGTGTTCTGGATCGCCGCAGCGGATCTGTAAGGTCCTGCGCGCACCGTCATTCCGGGGCGCTCACGGAAGTGAGCGAACCCGAAATCTCGACCTGTTCTGCGCCGTGGGAAACAACCTCTGGATTCCGGGTTCGCTCGCTTTGCGAGCGCCCCGGAATGACGTCGAAAAAACGGACTACTCGCCCTCGCCGAACCGCAGGAACGTGAACTCGGTGTCGTCATAGGCGCGGCGGTCGAGCTCGGTGTAGCCAGCTGGCGCGGTGAAGCCGGCATCCTTGGCTTCCTCGACGATCACCAGCGCGCCCGGCAGCAGCCAGCCGCCGTCGCGCAGCGACGCGAGGGAAGCCTCCGCAAGCTGCTTGCGGTACGGCGGATCGAGGAACGCGACGCCGAACGGTTCGACCGGATGCGCCGGCCCGAGATTGGCGGCGTCGCGGCGATAGACTTTGCTGACACCGCCGAGCCCGAGCGCCTCGACATTGGCGCGCAGCAATGCGCGCGCCTCGGCGCCGTTGTCGACGAACAGCACAAACTTAGCGCCACGCGACGACGCCTCGATACCCAGCGCGCCGGTGCCGGCGAACAGGTCGAGCACCCGCGCATCGAGCAGCGGATTCTCATAAGCGTGCATCAGAATGTTGAACACCGACTCGCGCAACCGGTCCGCCGTCGGCCGAATATCCCGCGACGTCGGCGCCACCAGATTGCGCCCCCGCAGCCGTCCGCCGATCACGCGCATGAAGCGGCTCCGCTGCGGCATAGACTTTCGCGTTCGTCATTCCGGGATGTGCCCCTTTGGGGCGCAGGCCCGGAATTCATAATCCCGGCGGTGGTTATGGATTCCGGGCTCGCGAGCTGCGCTCGCGCCCCGGAATGACGGCTGTTGTTGAAGATCCGCATCGGGTGATGACTAACTCGTTCGAACTCACTCGTCCCGCGGCGCGGCGTCGCGTTTGCCGTGGTAGCGGCGGGCGGGGCCGCGCGACAGCGGGCGATTGCCGCCTTCGCTGGCAGTGCGTTCGACCTTGACCTTGCGGCCCTTGCGATCTTCGACCGCGCCGCGCTTGGTAATCGTCTTCTTCGGCGCGGGTGCAGCCTCAGCCACCGCCCACTCCTCGACGGACACGACCTTGCCGGCGCGCGGCTTCGGCTTGGTCTCGCTCGGAGACGGGCCGGCGAAGTCGCAGCCGGCGAGCGCGATCACCTTCTCGCCGAGCTGATCGCGCAGCACGCGTGTCTTGACCTCGTCGACCTCGCCTTCGCCCAGTTCGAGCAATTGGAACGGGCCGTAGGAGACGCGGATCAGCCGGTTCACCTCGAGACCGAGATGCGCCAGCACGTTGCGGACTTCGCGGTTCTTGCCCTCGCGGATCGCGAACACCAGCCAGACATTGGCGCCCTGGTCGCGCTCCAGCTTGGCCTCGATCGGGCCATACTGCACGCCGTCGACCTCGATGCCGTTCTGCAATTCGTCGAGCTGGGCCTGGGTGATTTCGCCGTGGGCGCGGACGCGGTAGCGCCGCAGCCAGCCGGTCTCGGGCAGTTCAAGCGCGCGCGCGAGGCCGCCGTCATTGGTGAGGAGCAGCAGGCCCTCGGTGTTGAAGTCGAGCCGGCCGATCGAGATCAGCCGCGGCAAGCCTTCGGGCAGATTATCGAACACCGTCGGCCGGCCTTCCGGATCGCTGTGGGTCGTCATTAGCCCGCGCGGCTTGTGATACAGGAACAGCCGCGTGCGCTCGCGCTCCGGCAACGGCTTGCCGTCGATGGTGATGACGTCGCTGGCTTTGACGTCGAGCGCCGGTGAATCGATCACCTTGCCATTGACGGTGACACGGCCTTCCGTGATCCACGTCTCGGCATCGCGGCGCGAGCACAGCCCGGCGCGCGCCACCACCTTGGCGATACGCTCGCCGGCCTTGTCTGACTTCGCGGGAGCTGCCGGCTTACGCTTGGCCGCTGCCGGATCCTGCTTGCGGAACGCGCCACGGCCGCCGAACGCCGGACGCTTGGCGAAGACCTTGCTGTCGTCCTCATTATCCCGGCGCGGACGATCGAAGCCGCGATCCTCGTCCCGCCCCTTGCGGGGACGATCAAAGCCGCGGCCTTCGCTGCGCGGATGCTCGTGCCAGTCGCCGTGCCTGGCGGCGCGGTCGCGCTGCGGGCGATCCTCACGCGGACGGTCGCTGCGGGGACGGTCACTCCGCGGACGATCCTCGCGCGAACGATCAAAGCTGCGCTCGCGGAACGGACGTTGCTCGCCACGCTCGCCGTCGCGGGGGCGCGAGAATTTCGGCCGGTCGCCGCCGCGTTCCGGACGGTCCGAGCGCTCACCACGATCGAACCTGGGCTTGTCGCCGCGAGGCTTGTCGAACCGCGGCTTGTCTTCCCGATCCCGATCGAAGCGCGGCTTGTCGTCTCGCGATTTCGAGAACCGCGGCTTGTCGAAGCCGCCCTTGTCGAACTTGCGGTCGCGATCGCCGCCGGCACGCGCCGGCCGATCCTCGCGGGCCCGCCACGGCTTCTCGTCACCGCGGTCGCGGCCAGGCTCGCCGTCACGCTGGAACGGACGCTTCGGCCGATCAGCAAAATCGCGCTTGGGTCGATCACTGAAGTCGCGCTTCGGCCGATCACCGAAATCCCGCTTGGGGCGATCACTGAAGTCGCGCTTGGGGCGGTCACCGAAATCCCGCTTCGGCCGATCACCAAACTCCTTGCGCGGCCCCCGCTCGGCACGATCGCCGCCGCTGCGCGCGGGCCTATCGTCGCGGCTAAAACGGGGACGCGGCGTATCACCGTCATCGCGGCGCGGACGGTCGGAAAAGTCGCGGCGCGGCGCGGCGCCGTCGCGCTTGGCATAAGGCCGCTTGCCCTCGCCGCCGAACGACGAGCGCTTGGCATCGCCGCCGAACGACTTCTTGGCGTAGCTCTTCTCGCCGCGGGCCTCGCCGGCGCCTTCGGCGGCGCGCTTGGCGAACTTCTTCTCCGGTCCGCGGGCCGCGCCCGAGCGGCCCTTGCCGCCGAACGCTCCCTTGCCACCGGGCCCGGCTTTGCCGCCGAAACCGCCTTTGCTGCCCTGCCGGTCGCGGCGGCCGCGCGCAGAATCGTTGTCTTTACGGGTGTCGCGGGGCATGACTGGTCTTTCTATCGAAACACGAAATGGGGCTCAGGCAGTCGGGAACGGCTCGCAGGCCGCGCGCTCCGATTGAAACGCGCATGGTCACGCAAAACAGCCATCCACTTTTGCTGAAGTCGGTCTCCTAGCAGAGTTTTCGGGTCGAGACGAGCCAAGAACGACGATGACGGCTTCCACTTTCATGGAATTGGCGCTGGCCGAGGCGGCCGCGGCCGGAGCCGCCGGCGAGGTGCCGATCGGCTGCGTGATCGTCCGCGACGGCTTGGTGATCGCCAAAGCCGGCAACCGCACCCTGACCGACCGCGACCCCACCGCCCATGCCGAATTGCTGGCGATCCGGGAGGCGGCGGCCAAGCTCGGCAGCGAGCGGCTGGTCGATTGCGACCTCTACGTCACGCTGGAGCCGTGCACGATGTGCGCCGGTGCGATCTCGTTCGCCCGAATTCGGCGGCTGTATTTCGGCGCATTCGATCCGAAGGGCGGCGCAGTGGAATCCGGCGTGCGGTTCTACGGCCAGCCGACCTGCCATCACGCGCCGGAAGTGTATTCCGCCGTCGGCGAGCGCGAAGCCGCAACGATGCTGCGGGAGTTCTTCAGGGCGCGGCGCTGAAGAACGTCACCAGCGCCTCGGCGGTTTGGTCCGGCGCTTCCTCGGGCAGGAAATGCCCGGATTCGATCGGCGCGCCCTGCACGTCGGACGCCCATTTTCTCCAGACATCGAGCGGCGTCGCGGCCGACTGCGCGATGCCGGAAGCGCCCCACAGCGCCAGCATCGGCACCGGGATCTTGTTGCCGGCTTCGACGTCGGCCTTGTCGTGCTCGAAATCCGCATAGGCACCGGCGCGGTAGTCTTCGCACATCACGTGCCGCCGCATCGGGTCGGCAAACGCGATGCGGTAGTGCTCGATGGCCTGCGGATCGAACGCGGAGAGATCACCGGCCCGCGTCCAGCTCGCCAGCTTGGCCTTCACGTAGAAATCGGGATCGCCGCCGAGCAGGGTTTCCGGCAGCGGCGCCGGCTGCGCCAGGAAGCTCCAGTGATAGATCTTCAGCGCATAGGCGCGGTTCATCCGCTGCCAGTATTCGTAGGTCGGCAGGATATCGAGCACCGCGAGCTTCGACAGCCGGCCCGGCGAATCCAGCGCCATCCGATAGCTGACGCGGGCGCCGCGATCGTGTCCGGCGAGTGCGAAATGCACGTGGCCGAGCTGCTCCATCGCTTCGATCAGCTGCTTGGCCATCGCCCGCTTGGTGTAGGGCGTGTGCTGATCGTCGCTCTCCGGCATATCGGACCAGCCGTAGCCCGGCAGATCGGCGACGATCACCTTGAAACGCTCGGCCAGCTTCGGCGCGACGCGGTGCCACATCACATGGGTCTGCGGAAAGCCGTGCAGCAACAACAGCGGCGGCCCATCGCCGCCGACGCGCGCGAAGATCCGGCCCGACGAGGTGTTGATCCATTCCGAGCCGAAGCCCGGAAACAAGTCGGCGAGATCGGGCATCGGCGGTCTCTCCATTGTTGCTAGTCTCCGTCATGGCCGGGCTCGTCCCGGCCATCCACGCCTTCGCGGCGGTTAGGCCCTAAAGACGTGGATGCCCGGGACGAGCCCGGGCATGACGACGTATCAGGTCGCATTCCGACACTTAACGCAACTACTTCCCTCGCCGTTCCCGCGCCACTGCTTGCCAGCCGATGTCGCGGCGGCAGAAGCCTTCGGGCCAGTTGATCACGCCGATCGCCTCGTAGGCGCGGCGCTGCGCTTCGGCGACGGTCTTGGCCGACGCGGTCACGGCAAGCACCCGGCCGCCATTGGCGAGCACCCAGTCGCCCGACGCCACGGTGCCGGCGTGGAAGATCTGCACGCCCGGAATCGTCTCGGCGCGGTCGAGCCCGGCGATGCGGGTGCCCTTTTCGTAGTGGCCCGGATAGCCCTTGGCTGCCATCACCACGGTCAGCGCCGGCTCGTCGTGCCAGCGCAGGCTGATATGCGAGAGCTGGCCGTCGGCACAGGCGAGCAGCGCCGGCACGATATCATCCTTCATCCGGATCATCAGCACCTGACATTCCGGATCGCCGAACCGAACGTTGTATTCGATCAGCTGCGGACCATCCTCGGTGATCATCAGCCCGGCGAACAGTACGCCCTTGAACGGCGACCCCATCGCCTTCATGGCCTTCAGCGTCGGATAGATGATCTGCTGCATCGCCTGCTGACAGATCGCATCGGTCATCACCGGCGCCGGCGAATACGCTCCCATGCCGCCGGTGTTCGGCCCCTTGTCGCCGTCATAGGCGCGCTTGTGGTCCTGCGCGGTGGCGAGCGGCAGCGCGTGCTCGCCATCGCACAGCACGAAGAACGACGCTTCTTCGCCGACCAGGAAATCCTCGACCACCACTTCGACGCCGGCATTGCCGAGGCCGCCGCCGAACATCATGTCGATCGCGGCCTCCGCCTCGGCCAGCGTGCTCGCCACCACGACGCCCTTGCCGGCGGCAAGACCGTCGGCCTTGATCACGATCGGCGCGCCCTGGGCGCGGATATAGGCCTTGGCTTCGTTCGGATCGCCGAACCGCTCATAGGCGGCGGTCGGAATGTTGTGCGCCTTGCACAGATCCTTGGTGAAGCCCTTGGAGCTTTCGAGCTGCGATGCCTTCCGGCTCGGTCCGAACGCCTTGATGCCGGCTGCGGCCAGATCGTCGACGATCCCGGCGGCGAGCGGCGCCTCCGGCCCGACCACCACGAAGTCGACCTGATTGGCCTTGCAGAACTCGACCACGGCCTGGTGGTTGCCGACGTCCAGCGCCACGCAGGTCGCCTCGCGGGCGATCCCGGCATTGCCCGGCGCGCACCACAGCTTGGTGACCAGCGGCGAGGCCGCGATCTTCCAGGCCAACGCATGTTCGCGCCCGCCCGAGCCGAGGAGAAGGATGTTCATGAAGGGAAGCTCGCACCATTGCCCGTTTGGCGCAGGGTGTAACACGGCAGCCCGCTGCCGCAACAATGGCCGGTGCGGCTATCACAGCTTCTTCAGACCGTCGCCGGATCCGCCGGGCGGGCGCGATAGGCCCGCAGCGGCGTAATGGTCAAGATCGCTACTCCGGCGCGCTGCCGGCGATGATTTCGCGTAAGCCAGCAACATGGCGGGCGAAGGCGGCACGGCCGGCCGGGGTCGCCCTCACCGTGGTCTGCGGCTTCTTGCCGACGAACGCCTTGTCGACCGCGACATATCCGGCCCGCGCCAGCGTCTCGATATGCGCCCCGAGATTGCCGTCGGTCGCCCCGGTCAGCTTCTTCAGGCGGACGAATTCGAGTCCCTGGCGCTCCGGCAGCGCGTTCAGCGCCGCCATAATCTTCAGCCGCAGCGGCTGGTGAATGATCTCGTCGAGTTCGGCCATGATCAGTCCCGGCGCATCCACAATCCGCCAAGGATCAGCCCGCCGCCATTGACCATCGCCATCCACAGGTCGAACCAATCGCCGCTGAAGACATAGCCGATCAGCGTCAGCGCGATGATGGCGACCCCGATCACCACGAAGGCACGGCCGACCCAAAGACCGGCGATGCTGTACACCATCATGAAATAGATCGGCCAGAACACGCCGAGTTCGCGCGGGCCGAAATGGCCGAGAAAGCAGTTGAGATAGCCGAACGCGAAAAACAGCAAGAGCGCGAGCGGAATCCGGACGTCGAAGCCGACGCCGCTGCGCCGGCGCACGAACATACCGATCGCAAAGGTGCCGCAGACGCCGATAACGTTGACTGCGACCCAGAGCCAGCCGGCGGAACGCGGCCACAGATAGGAAGCGAGATAGCCGGCAAGCACCAGCGCGCCCCATTGCATCAGGATCATGCTGGTGAGATCGTAGATACGCGACCGGCGCACACGCCGAACGATCACCTCGATATCGGACAGCGCCTCGGCGGCCTGCTTGGCGTCGATACTGCTCATGAGCCGGCTCCGGCGCCAACGACCACATCGGCGATGCGCGACAACGCCGATGGATCGGCGACGATGCCCATGTGATCGACGCCCGGCAGCAGCTTGACGTTGACGCGGTCTCCCATCGTGGACTGATAGTTCTCGGGGCGCATCAGTTCATCGGCCGCGCCGACCATGACAGTGATGGGGCTCGTGGCGCCGGCGAGATCGGAGCGGAAATCGCGGCTCGGCCCGAAGCCGGTCAGCAGCCGGAACGAATAGACTGTGGTGACGTATTTCTCCGACCCCGGCGGGACCGCAAAGGCCACCACCGGAAGCTGGTCGCAGCAGGCGACGCCGAAGCCGCGCAACACATCGAGCGCGATGATGCGCGGCAGGTCGGGCGAGGCCCAGCCGCCGCTGCCGGGCCGATTGGTCGGTTCGCGGTAGCCGAGATAAGGCGCCAGCAGCACGGTCCGGGCGATGGCTCCGCCGACCGGCGAGCCCGCCATTCGCAGCGCGAAGCCGCCGCCGGACGAATGGCCGACTAGAACCAGCGGCGCGGCCGGCCGCGCCGCCTGCACCATCGCGACGAGATCGGCGAAGTCATCCCCGAGCTGGCCGCGATAGCCGATGTCGCCGCGCGTGCCCGAACCGCCGTGGCCGCGGATGTCCGGCGCAAAGGTCTCGACGCCGCGCGCGGCGAGCGCCTGCGCCAGCGCATGCACCGCAATGCTGGAGCCAGCCGAGCCATGGACCACGATCGCGACCTCTCGGCGTCCGTCCTGCTGTGGCTGGTAGCGGCGGTAGGCCAGCTCGGTGCCGTCGCGGGCCTGAAACCGCGACAGCGCCGGCATCGCGCTGCGATCGACCGCGCGGGCGCCTTTGTCGATCGAGGCCAGCGGCGCCGGCTTCGTCACCGGCACGGCGATCGCGGCGGCAAAGGCCAGCGCCACCAGACCGACCCCGCCCAGCAGGTATCCCCCGACCCGCAGTCCTGCCCGGACCACCTTCATACCGGCCTCCTCGTTCTCTTATAGAGAACTCTGTATCACAGAGTATAGCGGCCAGCAAGGTAGCCGGAACCGCAAAGACTCCCTACGTTGCCAGCTCCTCAACACACCGCGAATCGCATGGCCCGACTGCAGTCCCCCCAAACCCTCGCCAATGTCGGCGAATTCACCGTTTCCGAGCTGTCGCAGGCACTGAAGCGGACGGTCGAGGACACCTATGGGCATGTCCGGGTGCGCGGCGAGATCACCGGGTTTCGCGGCCCGCATTCGTCGGGGCATTGCTATTTCGCCCTGAAGGACGAGGGCGCCAAGATCGAGGCGGTGATCTGGAAGGGCGTGGCCGGGCGGATGCGGTTCAAGCCGCAGGAAGGCCTCGAGGTCATCGCCACCGGCAAGCTGACCACCTACCCCGGCTCGTCGAAATATCAGATCGTGATCGAGGCGCTCGAGCCCGCCGGCGTCGGCGCGCTGATGGCGCTGATGGAAGAGCGCAAGAAGAAGCTCGCCGCCGAGGGCCTGTTCGACGAGGCGCGCAAGCAGCTGCTGCCGTGGCTGCCGGAGGTGATCGGCGTCGTCACCTCGCCGACCGGCGCAGTGATCCGTGACATCCTGCACCGCCTGGAGGACCGTTTCCCGCGCCGCGTGCTGGTGTGGCCGGTGCGGGTGCAGGGCGAAGGCTCGGCCGAGCAGATTGCCGCCGCGATCCGCGGCTTCAACGAACTCAGCCCCGATGGGCCGATCCCGCAGCCGGATCTGCTGATCGTCGCGCGCGGCGGCGGTTCGCTGGAAGATCTATGGTCGTTCAACGAAGAGATCGTGGTTCGCGCCGCAGCCGACAGCATGATCCCGCTGATCTCGGCGGTCGGCCACGAGACCGACGTTACTTTGATCGATTTTGCCGCCGACAAGCGTGCGCCGACCCCGACGGCGGCTGCCGAAATGGCCGTCCCGGTGCGCGCCGAGCTGTTCGTCGAAGTCGGCGGGCTGGCCCGGCGGATGCTGTCGAGCTGGCAGCGCTGCCAGGATTTCCGCCGCAACGAACTGCGCGCCGCCGCGCGCGCCCTGCCCGGCGCCTCCGACCTGCTGGCGATCCCGCGGCAGCGGCTCGACAACGCGGCCGCCTCGCTGCCGCGCGCCCTGCGCGCCAACACCCATGCGCATCATCGGCGCTTCGCCGCTGCGGCGGCCGGCATGACCCTCAAGGTGCTGCGAGCGCAGGTGGCGCACAGCGCTCACCGGCTGGATAGCGCCGGCACGCAATTGCAGCGCTGCGCCCGCGCCACGCTGCGGCATCGCCGGGAGCGGTTCGAGGGGCTGGCGGTACGGCTGCAGGCCTCGAAGCTCGCCAATCAGCAAGCGCAGCGGATGCGGATCGCCCGCGAGCAGGAGCGGCTGCAGCGCCTCGCCGAGCGAGCCCGGCGGGCGCTGATCACCCTGCTGGAACGCCGGCAGGCGCGGGTCGACGCCACCGGCAAGCTACTCACCGCACTATCGTACCGCGGAGTTCTGGCGCGCGGGTTCGCGCTGGTGCGGGATGCCGACGGCCGCTCGGTGCACGCCGCTGCATCGGTCGCCGCGGGCGCCCGACTCAGCGTCGAATTCGCCGACGGCCGGGTCGCCGTCACCGCCGACGGCGATAGCGGATCGCCGGCCGAGGCCACCAAGCCGGCGGCAACGCCGGCCAAACCGGCCAAGCGGCCGGCAAGTCCGGCGGGCCAGGGGTCGCTGTTCTAGCCGGACGACCGCAGGCCGCGGGGGAAACGACGCCGCCATGACAGGACGGCGGTTTGCAATGCGGCGCTTCCGTTCTATCTGTCAGGTGTATCGACCCGTAGCGTTGCCTCGTTCCGCAACCAGCGGTTTTCCAGGAGATCAGCCGTGCTGAACAAATTTGGCTTCTCGGGTTCTGGCGAAGCCCAGGTGCAGTATCTCGATGGCGACTTCCGCGTGATCTCGCCCGGCACCTATGTGCGCTGCGCCGTCACCGGGGTGCAGATCCCGCTCGACGAGCTGAAGTATTGGAGCGTCGATCTCAAGGAGCCCTACGCCACGGCCGAAGCCGTGCTGAAGCGGCATTATCCGGACGCGTTTCAGCCCAAGGGTTGAGGCCGCGATTCAGCGCCGCCCGGCGAGCCTCTCGGCGCGCGCACCGTTGAGCCGGTCGAGCAGGAATAGCCGCAGCTTCGACTCGTCACCGAACGCCAGCGTCACGGCAAACGGCACGATCTCCACGCCGAGCGCCTGCTGCGCGCCGCCGATCCGCGCCAGATCTTTTTCGGTGGTGACCAAGGTCAGCCCATCGCGCTTGGCGATAGCAGCAAGTTCGGCCAGCTCCTCGGCCGCAAATGGGTGGTGATCGGGATACGCGCGCTGCTCGGCCACCTCGACGCCGCTGGCCTGAAGCGTTGCGACGAACCGCCCCGGATCGCCGATGCCGGCGAACGCCAGCACCCGCCGCCCCCGCAGCGCTTCGACCGACGCCGGCTCCGGCACCAGCCGGGCCCGCAGCACCACGCCGCCCTTGTTCGTAATCTGCTGCGCGAGGCCGTCCGCGGCGGTGCCGTCGCCGACTACGACCAGCGCATCCGTGCGCGCGATCTGCAGCGCAAGCGGCGCGCGCAGCGGCCCCGCCGGAAACACGCTGCCATTGCCGATGCCGCGATGGCTATCGACCACGATCAGCGCGGCGTCCTTGGTCAGCGCCGGATTCTGAAAGCCGTCGTCCATCAGGATCACGCTGGCGCCGAGCGCGCAGGCCAGCGCCGCGCCGTCGCTGCGGTCGCGCGCCACCACCACCGGTACCCGGCGTGCCATCATCAGCGGCTCGTCGCCGATATCGGCAGCGCTGTGCCGCGTCGGATCGACCTGGATCGGCCCGTGCAACCGCCCGCCATAGCCGCGACTGAGGACCACAGGGGTTTCACCGAATTCGCGTAGCAGCGCCACCAGCGCGAGCGTCGTCGGCGTCTTGCCGGCACCGCCCATGTGATAATTGCCGACGCACAGCACCGGCACGCCGACCGTGGTCCCGGTCTTCTGCATCCGCGCCGCGGCGATGTTGCCGTAGATCGCGGCGATCGGCAGCAGCAGGCGCGACACCAGCGAAGGAGGCCGGTGCCAGAAGCCCGGCTCACGCATTCCCGGCGCCCTGTTCGATCTGCAATTGCAGCAGGTAGGGCTCGAGCGCCGCGATGGTGCGGTCGAGCGCGCCGCCAAGGCGGTCGACCACCTTGGTGGCCGCGGTGATCGAGATCTGCCGCGCGTCGTGGTTCGACAGCAGCGACGAGATCCGCAGCACCAGCGCGTCGACGTCGGGCACGGCGAACGCGCCGCCTTCATCGTCGAGCGCGCGATAGACTTCGGTGAAATTTGAGACGTGCGGGCCATGCACGATCGCGGCGCCCAGCTTGACCGCCTCGATCGGATTCTGGCCGCCGTGCTCGATCAGCGAGCCGCCCATGAACACGATCGGCGCCAGCCGATAGAACAGCCCGAGTTCGCCCATGGTGTCGGCGACGTAGATCGCGGTCGCGGCCATCGGCTGCTGCTCGCGCGAGCGCAGCGCCACCGGCAGCCCTGCGGCCTCGACCAGGCCGGCGACCTGCTCGCCACGATGCGGATGCCGCGGCACGATCACCGTCAGCAGCGTCGGGAAACTCGCCGACAGCCGGCGATGCGCTTCCACCAGCAATTCTTCCTCGCCCGGATGAGTCGAGGCGGCGACGATCACCGGGCGGCCGCGGGTGACCGCGAGCAACCGCTCCAGCCGGCCCGGATCGGCCGGTGGCGGCGCCACGTCCATCTTCAGGTTGCCGGTGGTGATCACGCTTGGGCTGCCGAGCGCGCTGAACCGTTCGGCATCGACCCGCGACTGCGCCAGACAAATATCGAACCGGCCGAGCAGCGCGCCGATGGTTGCGGACGCGCGCTGCCAGCGCGGGAACGAGCGCTGCGACATCCGGCCGTTGATCAGCACCATCGGCACCCGCCGCGCCGAGGCAGCGAGGATCAGGTTCGGCCACAGATCGGATTCGATGAACAGCGCCAGACTCGGACGCCAGTGATCGAGGAAGCGATCCACGAAGCGCGGCGCATCGTACGGAATGAACTGGTGAATGATGTCCGGCGGAAACCGGCTGGCCACCACCTGAGCCGACGTCAACGTGCCGGAGGTGAGCAGGATGCGCAGGTTGAGGGCGCGCAGCCGTTCGATCAGTCCGGCCGCAGCCAACACCTCGCCGACGCTGGCGCCGTGGATCCACACCACCGGCCCGCGCGGCCGTGCATCATTGCTGAGACCGCGACGCTCGCCGACCCGCGACGGATCTTCCTTGCCCTGCTTCAGCCGCCGGCCGATCCACAGCGACGCCAGCGGCGCCGCGGCAGCGGTCAGCTTGCGATAGACGCGGAGCGTCATCGGCACCGGATCAACCATCAACGGCCCCGTCTGTCACCGCGAAGGTGACGCGCATCATCGCCGAGCAGCATCGTCAGTCCCGCGCGATCAGTGCTGCGCGGACCGGGCTTCTTTTTCTGGATCGAGCAAGCGATGCAGATGAACGATGAAGTACCGCATATGCGCATTATCGACCGTCTGATGCGCTCGGGCCTTCCATGCCGCATAGGCCGTTGCGTAGTTCGGGTACACCCCGACGACGTCGACCTTGTCGAGATCGCGAAACGTCACGTTCTCGAGGTCCGTCAATTCTCCCCCGATTACGAGGTGGAGCAATTGCTGCGCATTGTCCGACATCAAACTTCCTCATTGCGGCGAACAGGCATGCGCGCGCTCAGCCTCGCGGAGAAACGCGAAAATGCTCGACGATGTGAGCATGACGTTCGCGCCCCGCAGCCACCAGCACGCCATGCGTGACCTCGGGACGGTTGTAGACGATGGTCTCGCCCGCGAGAGTTGTCATTGTACCATCCGCTTCGTGCACGATCAAATCGGCCGCGGCAAGGTCCCAATCGCGGCTCTGCCCTCCGGCGAACGCAACGTCGACCTGACGATCAGCAACGCGGCACAGCCGCAGCGCCAGCGAGCCGATCCGCGGCAGGATATGCGCGGTCGACGGCAGCGCCAGCCGTTCGATCAGCGGCTTCGGCCCCGCGACCTTGGCGCCTTCCAGCGTGGTGCCGACGCTGGCGTGCAGCGAAGCGCCGTTGAGCGACGCACCCGCGCCACGCGTGGCAAAGAAGAACTCACCAGATACCGGCGCGAACACCGCGGCCAGCATCGGCTTGGCGTTCGCGATCAGCGCAACCGAAACGCACCAATCCTCCCGGCCGGCCAGATAGGCGCGGGTGCCGTCGATCGGATCGACGATCCACACCCAATCCTTGTCGAGCCGTGTGAGATCGTCGGCGCTTTCCTCGGACAACCAGCCGTAGTGCGGCGTGGCGTCCTGCAGCCGCTGTCGAATCAGCTCGTCGACGGCGATATCGGCTTCCGACACCGGCGAGGACGCGCCCTTGGTCCAGGTCCGCAGCTCGGTGCGGAACATCGACAGCGCTAGAGCACCGGCCTCGCGCACGGTGTCGGCGAGCAGCGCTGCGTCGCTTTCAGATGTTTCGATGTGTCGCGTATCTGGATTAGCGTCCGGCAATCGTCAGCCCCTCGATCCGCAGCGTCGGCGCGTTGACGCCGTAGCGGAAGGTCAGGTCGCTGGCCGGCGTCAACGTCTTGTACATGTCGATCAGGTGTCCGGCGATGGTGACCTCGCTGACCGCGTAGGTGCGCTGGCCATTTTCGATCCAGAACCCGGCGGCGCCGCGGCTGTAGTCGCCGGTGACACCGTTGACGCCGGAGCCGATCAGATCGGTGACGTAGAAGCCTTGCTTGATGTCGCCGATCAGTTCGGCCGGGCTGAGCGGCCCGGCTTCGAGATGCAGATTGTACGGTCCCGGCGACGGCGATGACGATACACCGCGATGCGCGTGGCCGGTGGTGGTGAGGCCGAGTTCGCGCGCGGTGGCGCAATCCAGCAGCCACGATGTCAGCACGCCATCGTCGACGATCGACAGCGGCTTGACCGCAACGCCTTCGGCGTCGAACGCCTGCGAGCGCAGGCCACGCTTGCGCAGCGGATCATCGACGATGCGGATGCCGTCCTTGAACAGCTTCTGGCCGAAACGATCCTTCAGGAACGAGGTCTTGCGCGCGATCGACGCGCCATTCGCGGCACCAACCAGATGGCCGACCAGCGAGCCGGCGACGCGCGGATCGAACACCACCGGCACCTTGCAGGTCTCGACCTTGCGCGGCCCGACCCGTGCAGCGGTGCGTTCACCGGCAACACGCCCGACCTCCTCCGGCGACATCAGGTCCGCGGCATGCGGCGCGGTCGTATATTCATAGTCGCGTTCCATCCCGGTGCCCTCGCCCGCGATCGCGGTCATCGAGATGCTGTGGCTGGAGCGCAGGAACGAGCCTTGGAAACCGGTCGACGTCACCAGCACCATGCCGCCGATCCCCGACGACGCCGAGGCACCGCCCGATTTGGTGATGCCGGGAACTGCGAGCCCTGCGGCCTCCGCGGCGCGGGCGCGCTGCTCCAGTTCGGCGGTCGAGGGCGTGTTCGGATCGAGCAAATCGAGCTCGGGAAAATCGCGCGCCAGCAGATCCGGATCGGCGAGGCCGACATATTTGTCGTCCGGCGCGACGCGGGCCATCGCCACCGCGCGCTCGGCCAGCTTGGTGACCGCGTCCCCGCTGATGTCGTTGGTCGAGACCACCGCCTGACGGCGACCGACGATCACCCGGAGGCCGACATCGTCACCTTCCGAACGCTCGGATTCTTGCATACGCCCGTCGCGCACTTCGACGCCGTGTGACACCCCGCGGACCGCCACCGCATCGGCCTGATCGGCGCCGGCGCGCCGCGCCGCCTCGACCAGCCGTTGTGCCAAATCGCTCAGCGCCGACTGATCGAACAAAGCGGAATCCACAGAGGAGGAAGCCGACGAACGTGCGCTTGGTGAAGAGTTCACAAATACAATTCCTAAGGCTGGAAGTAACGACGCGGGAGCAGCGGACGCGCGCTGTGTACATCACAGATGTGCCTGTTCGGCGCGGACTTCAAGCACTTTGCTCCCAGCCGGAAACAATTCATTGCCGGCGCCGGTGCAAGATTGCGTCAATCATGCTGGCCAAGGTTCTGTCAATCATGAGCGGCGAAGCAGCCGGGGTCAGTTTCGATTAACCAGCCTTATTAAGCGAATTCGGACCGGGCTCTGGCAAGCTCTCACCATCGACCGGGAACATAATTCCGGCGGGGAGATCAAAGCCGTGAGGCGTCAAACAGCAACAGGCGGGGCTAACCTCGCCGGGTCGAGCCGCGACTTGCGGCTCGACCCTCTCTCACTGCCGATCCGCTTCGACGCGCACGATGTGCGGGCCGACGGCGGCATCCGGCAAATCGAACTACACCGCGAGCGGGTCGTGCTACGCCGCGCCGTCGCCGGCATGCGAATGGCGGTGAACGTCAGCGTCAGCGACTTCCGCGGCATCGGCTGCCGAGGTCTCGACGACGGCCGCATGCTGATGCTGGTGCACCGCGATCCGTCGCTGTCGATCCCGCTCGGGATCAGCGACGATCCCGAGGAGATCGAACGCATGTGGGCGCTCTGGAGTGAAATCTTCGGACTGCCGCAGCTGCCCGAAGACAAGCAGCGCGAACCCGCGCAGCGCCGCCGCCGTCATCACGTGATCAGCAAGCGTCGTCCGCGCTTCCTGATGCGCCGACGGGTCGGCCGCCTGCTCGACGCGCCGAAGTGCTTCGGCGGCGAACGCGAGATCATCGCGCGCAACTAATCGGAAATCGGATGAGAGCGCCGGGCTTGCCCGGCCTCACGCCATCGTGCGCGAGACGGCGTCGGCCACCAGGCCGCCGAACAGCAGCAAGCCGGCGTCGCGGTTCGACTTGAACAGCTTCAGGCACAGCGGGCTGTCGTGAATATCGACCCGCACGATCTGCTGCACCAGATGCGCCGCGAACGCGGCAAGGCCGATCCAGGCGAACCAGCCGGCATCGGCAAGCTTCAGCGCCACGCCGATCAGGCTCACCGCCAGACCGAACAGCAGCACAAGTGCCAGCTTGGTGTTCTCACCGAACAGCAGCGCGGTCGACTTGATACCAACCATCAGATCGTCTTCGGCGTCCTGATGCGCATAGATAGTGTCGTAGCCGATCACCCAAGAGATCGAGCCGGCGTACAGCGCGAACGCGACCAGATCGAGCCGCTCGAACGTGCCGGCAAAGCCCATCAGCGCGCCCCATGAGAACGCGAGGCCGAGCACGAATTGCGGCCAGTAGGTGATCCGCTTCATGAACGGATAGGCCGCAACGATGATCAGCGACGCGATGCCGGTGAGAATCGCGAAACTGTTGAATTGCAGCAGCACGACGAGGCCGATCAGGCACAGCAGCACCATGAACACGGCGGCCTGCTTGGCGGTGACCTGCCCGGCCGGGATCGGCCGCGACCGGGTACGTTCGACCTTGTCGTCGAGATCGCGGTCGGTGATGTCGTTCCAGGTGCAGCCGGCGCCGCGCATCACGAACGAGCCGATGAAGAACAACGCGCAGAACAGCGGCAGGCGGCTGAGGTCGTGGGCCATGCCGGCGGCGAGCGCCGCCGACCACAGGCACGGCATCAGCAGCAGCCAGGAACCGATCGGGCGATCGAACCGCGCCAGCCTCAGATAAGGCCGCGTCCACAGCGGCGCATGGTTGTCGACCCAGTTGCCCGTGGAGTCGGCGACCCGCCCGGCCGCGCCGCTGGCCGGAATTCCGCTCATCGCGCCAGCACGTTGCCGTTGAGGGTATCGAAGGTGGTGCCGCCGAACTTCTTGGCAGAGGTGTTGGCCTCAGGCGTGGCGCTGGAGGAACCGAGCACGTCGGCGAAGCTCGGACCCGCCGGCCCGCGCTGCTGCTGCTCGGCGATGCTGCAGACCTGCTTCTGCATCTGCTCGGTGCGCTTGTGGCCGGTCTTGAGCTGTTCGGCAATGTCGTCCGGGATGCCGCAGCGCTTTGAATTGCTGACGACGTATTTGATCATCGCCGTTTCGGAGCTGGAGAACGCGCCGATCAGCTTGCAGGCCTCGGAGGCCGGCGCCTTGCGCTTGCCGGCGGCTTGAATCGCCTGACCGCGTTTCTCGGCTTCTTTCCGCAGCTTGAGGAAGTCGTTCATGCAGGCTTCGCCGCCGGCCTGCTGCCCCATCGGCGCGGCGCCGGGAGGCGGACCGAACGCCCCGCCGCCACCGGCGATCGGACCTGCGCCCGCGGCCGGGAACGATCCGCCGGAGCTGTTCACCGGCGGAAACACCGAGCTGTTGCTCGATGCAGCCGACGAGGACGACGACTGGTTCGGCAGCGGCGCAGGAAAGGCCGAGGAAGAAGAAGAAGACTGGTTCGGCAACGGCGCCGGGAACGCGCCCTGGGCCAGCGCCGGGACGGCTTGAACGGCAAATGCGGCGGCTAACGCCGGTACGATCAAACGTCGGATGATCAAGGCTGCTCCTCCGGCAAGGTTCGATGGTCCCCGTTGGCCCGATGACGCGTCGAAAAACGACGTTGGGGCCTTTTACGATTCCGGATCGCCCTTAACAACCCGCCGATTGGGGCGGCAGCGCGGCGCTTCGCCCCACAGGCGGCTGATATTCTTGAAAAATTGGGTTAGAAGCGGCGCGTGAGACCCAGCCGATGAGCCGATACGACTTCCGCAGCCCCCGCCTTTTCGTCGATGCCGCCCTCGCGCCCGGTGCGCAGGTGCCGCTCGAGCGCGACCAGAGCAATTATCTCGGCAATGTGCTGCGGCTCGGTGCCGGCGCCGCCGTGCTGGCCTTCAACGGCCGAGACGGCGAGTGGCGCGCCACCATCGCGGGCCGCAAGCGGCCGGAAGCGCTGGAGGTGGCGGAGCAGACCCGGCCGCAGGACCGCCTGCCCGATGTCGCCTATGTGTTCGCCCCGCTGAAGCACGCCAGGCTCGACTATATGGCTCAAAAGGCTGTGGAAATGGGCGCCGGCCGGCTGCAGCCCGTGCTCACCCAGCACACCCAGGTGCACCGCCTGAACACCGACCGGATGCGCGCCAACGTGATCGAGGCCGCCGAGCAATGCGGTATCCTGAGCCTGGCGGAGGTCAACGAACCGATCGGGCTCGACCGGTTCCTGGCCGGCCGGGCGAACGGCGAACGGCTGCTGGTGTTCTGCGACGAGGACGCCGAAATCGCCGATCCGGTCGCCGCGCTTCAGGGCGCGCGGGATGCGGCGGCGAAGGGCGTCGACTTGCTGGTCGGGCCAGAGGGCGGGTTTTCCACCGAAGAGCGCGCCCTGCTGCTGAAACAGCCCAACATCCTGCGGCTGGCGCTCGGCCCGCGGATCATGCGGGCGGATACGGCAGCGGTGGCAGCGCTGACGCTGGTTCAGGCGGTGATGGGCGATTGGAAGGGTAATTAGGTAATATTCGACCATTGGCGCCCCCGCCTCGCCCACCGCCCGGCGGATGACGGTCGAATCTGTCATTCACCCGTGTTAAGGGCTGCGCCGACTAGCGTTTTCTGTTCCACCCCTCCCTGCCCGGGACCGCAGGACTGACCGATCATGACAAAGACCGCCGCCACTCGCGCGACCGGATCCGCCGCGTGGGCGGAGGCGCTGCTGCAATCCTTCGCGGAGGCCGGCTATGCCCAGGCCACGCCGCCGATCCTGCAGCCCGCCGAACCGTTCCTTGACCTCTCGGGCGAGGACATCCGCAAAAGCCTGTACCTGACCACCGACGCCACCGGCGAGGAACTGTGCCTGCGCCCGGACCTGACGATCCCGGTCGCGCGCGACTACCTCGCCTCCAGGGCCGCGGGCCAGCCGGAGGGGTTCTGCTATCTTGGCCCGGTGTTCCGGCAGCGTGGCGGCAAGCCGAGTGAATTCCTGCAGGCCGGGATCGAGTCGTTCGGTCGTCAGGACCGCGCCGCGGCCGATGCCGAGATGCTGGCGCTGGCGCTCGGCGCCACCACCGCGCTCGGGGTCAGCGCGGTCGAGGTCCGCACCGGCGACGTCGCGCTGTTCGCCGCGCTGATCGATGCGCTCGACCTGATGCCGGTGTGGCGTCGCCGGCTGATGAAGGATTTTCATCGCAAGGCCAGCCTGGCGCAGGACCTGGAGCGGCTGACGCTCGCGCCCTCGACCAGCAACGAATACGAAGGCGTGCTCGCCGCGCTCGCCGGCTCCGACCGCAAGGCGGCGCTGGCGCTGGTCACCGACCTGATGTCGATCGCCGGCGCCACCACGCTCGGGGGCCGCTCGGTGGCGGAGATCGCCGACCGCTTCCTTGAACAATCGACGCTGAAGAGCGGCGCGCTGCCGCGCGACGCGCTCGACAAGATCAAACGCTTCCTGGCGATCGCCGGCGCGCCGAACGATGCGCTGAAGGCGCTGCGCGCGCTCGCCGCCGACGCCAAGCTGGCGATCGACGCGGCGATCGACCAGTTCGAAGCGCGGATCGGCTTCATGGCCGGCCGCGGCATCGATCTGTCGAAGGTGCGGTTCTCAACCGCATTCGGCCGCGGCGTCGATTACTACACCGGCTTCGAATTCGAGCTGCACCATGCCGGCAATGGCGACGAGCCGCTGGTCGCCGGCGGCCGCTATGACGGGCTGATGAGCCAACTCGGCGCAGCCTCGCCGATCCCCGCGGTCGGCTTCTCGATCTGGATCGAGGCGATGAAACAGACCAGCGCCGGAGGTGCCGCATGAGCGCGCCGTTCGTTCTCGCGGTCCCGTCCAAGGGCCGCCTGCAGGAAAACGCCGAAGCGTTCTTCGCCCGCGCCGGGCTGACGCTGAGTAAACCCGGCGGCGCCCGCGACTATCGCGGCACGATCGCCGGCCTCGACAATGTCGAGGTCGCGTATCTGTCGGCGAGCGAGATCGCCGCCAACCTCGCCCGCGGCTCGGTGCATTTCGGCGTCACCGGCGAGGATCTGGTGCGCGAAAGCATCACCGATGCCGACAAGCGCGTGCTGCTGATCGACGGGCTTGGCTTCGGCTATGCCAACGTCGTGGTGGCGGTGCCGCAGGCGTGGATCGACGTCCGCACCATGGCCGATCTCGACGACGTCACCACCGGCTTCCGCGCCCAGCACAACCGGCGGATGCGGGTCGCGACCAAATACATCAATCTGACGCGCGGCTTCTTCGCCCAGCACAATGTCGTCGACTACCGGATCGTCGAGAGCGCCGGCGCCACCGAGGGGGCGCCCGCAGTCGGCACCGCCGAGATGATCGTCGACATCACCACCACCGGCGCGACGCTGGCCGCCAACGGCCTCAAGGTGCTCGACGACGGCGTGATGCTGCGCAGCCAGGCCAACCTGGTCGCCTCGCGCGAAGCCGACTGGTCGGACACTGCGCGCGAAACCGCGCGCGTGATCCTCGATCACATCGCCTCGCGGGCCCGCGCCGGCAAGTACAAGGAAGTCCGCACCCGGTTCAAAGGCTGCAACGACGCGCTGCTGACCGAAGCGCACAGCCGGTTCGGCGTGGTGTCGCCGTTCGGCGGCCCGACCTCGTCGGGAATGCTGACGCTGCACTGTCCGCCGGCGCAGATCTACGCGCTCGGCAGCTTCCTGCGGCAGCATGGCGCAGACACCGTGTCGGTGGCGGCGCTGGACTACGTGTTCGACAAGGAAAACCCGCTGTTCAGCAAGCTTGCGGCGTTCCTGCCGCAATAACGCCGAGCAGACCGGCGCCGGTGGCGCCGGCGGGTGGAACCACCATATAGTCACGAGACAAACAAGGCCGCGTGCAAGCCGGAAGTCGATCGATGATGCTTGGGAGTGACGTCTCGGGTCTGTCCACCGAAGCGGGTAGCGCCGCGGCGCTGGGCCTGTCCATCGTGGTGCCGGCCTTCAACGAAGCCGGCGGCCTGCAGGCGCTGCACGGCCGGCTGATCACGCTGGCCGCAACGCTGCGCCAGCGCTACGGCCTCGCCTGCGAAGTGGTGTATGTCGACGATGGCAGCTCGGACGCGACGCTGAGCATCGCCCGCAATCTGCCGGCCACCATGCTCGACGTGCAGGTGGTGTCGCTGTCGCGCAATTTCGGCAAGGAAGCCGCGCTGATGGCGGGGCTCGACCACGCCAGCCGCGGCGCCGTGCTTTTCATGGACGGCGACGGCCAGCACGCCCCGGAACTGGTCGAGACATTGGTGGGGCATTGGATCGAAGACGGCTTCGACGTCGTCTATACGGCCAAGGCGCATCGCGACAACGAGCCGGCGCTGCGCCGCACCGCGGTGCGCGGGTTTTATGCGCTGATCAATTGGGGCGCACGGCAGAAGATCCCGGAAGACGCCGGCGACTTCCGCCTGCTGTCGCCGCGGGCCGCGCAGGCGCTGCGGCAGCTTCCCGAGCGCAACCGCTTCTTCAAGGGCCTCGCGAGCTGGATCGGCTTCCGCCAGAAGCGGGTCGATTACGAGCCGGAGCCACGCTCGCACGGCTTTACGACGTTCTCGACCGCGCGGCTGATCGGATTGTCGATCGAAGGACTGACGTCGTTCTCGGTGGCGCCGCTGCGGATCGCCAGCCTGCTCGGCGTGGTGCTGGCGATCAGCGCGTTCCTGTTCGGTCTGTCGATCCTGTGGGAGACCTGGATCGACGGCAAGTCGGTGCCCGGCTATCCGTCGATCATCGTCGGGATGATGACGATCGGCGGCGTGCAGCTGCTGATGATCGGCATCGTCGGCGAATACATCGGCAAGATCCTGTCGGAGATGAAGGCGCGGCCGATCTACTTCGTGGCCGAGCACAGCGTGAAGCGCGCCGACACCGATGCCGGCGATCCGGCCAAGCGGTCCGCCGCAGAATGAGCGAAGCTGGCCAGCGCCGGATCTGGCTGGTCGCCGATGATTACGGCATCAGCCCCGGGGTCAATCGTGCGATCCGCGATCTGATCGAACGCGGCCGCATCAACGCCACCTCGGTGATGATGGTCGGTCCGGCGATCGGACGCGACGATGCGGCCGAGCTGCTCAACGCCGCCGCCGCTAATCCACACGCTGCGATCGGGCTGCACGCGACCCTGACGGCGCCGTTCGCACCGCTGACGATGCACTATCATCCGCTGCATGGCGGTCAGTTTCTGCCGCTTGGGCGCAAGCTGCGCGGCACGCTGCTGCGCCGCCACGACAGCGCGGTGATCGCCACCGAACTCAGTGCCCAGATCGAAGCCTTCACCGACCGGTTCGGCCGTCCGCCGGACTACATCGACGGCCATCAGCACGTGCAGCTGTTTCCGCAGGTGCGCGACGCATTCCTCGGCGTGGTGAAGACGCTGGCGCCGCATGCCTGGGTCCGGCAATGCGGCCGCAGCGTGCCGCTGGCGCGGCGGCTCGGCAATCCCAAGCCGCTGCTGCTCGACGCGCTCAGCGCGCCGTTCCGCAGCCGCGCGGCGCGATTCGGCATCGCATTCAATTCCGGTTTCGCCGGCGCCTACGACTTCCTGCGCGAGACCGACTTCGACACGCTGATGGGCTCGTTCCTCGACGGCCTGCCCGATGGCGGCCTGGTGATGTGCCATCCGGGCGAGGTGGACGACATCCTGATCAGCCTCGATCCGTTCACCGATCAGCGCGCGCGCGAATACGCGTATCTCGGCGGGGAGCGCTTCCCGGAACTACTTGCAAAACACAATGTCAGCCTCGCTGCGATGCCGCCCCAGGCGCCGGGTCAGGCCGTTTTGTCGCATACAGAAATTTAATCCAGGGCCGGACTTACGGCCGCCTCAAGGTTCCTTAGATTTGACGACACCCGCGCCTGCGATCGCCGCCGGCGAGCGCCGCGGCGCAGGTTCGAGCGATGCTCAGGGAGATCATCATGACGCCGCAGGAACGCCAGCTTGTCGACGATCTGTTCGAACGGCTCGCCCGCCTGGAAGCCACCCCACGCGACCCGGACGCCGCCGCTGCGATTTCGCAAGGGCTGCGGATCGCGCCGAACGCGATTTACGGGCTGGTGCAGACCGTGCTGGTCCAGGACGAAGCGCTGAAGCGGGCGCACGAACGCATCCAGGAACTGGAGTCCGATCACGGCCCGCAGTCGCAGGAGCGCGGCGGCTTTCTCGATTCGATGCGCGACGCGATTTTCGGCCAAGGCCAAGCGCCGCAACGCGGCTCGGTGCCGAACGTCCCGCCGCCCGGCGCGGGTAGCCGTCCGGCCTGGAACACCGGGCAGGTGCTCGGCCAGCAATCCGCCGCACCGCCTTACGGACAGCCCCAGCAGGCACCCTATGGTCAGCCGCAGGGCCAGTATGGCGGCCCGTTCGGCGGCCAGGGCGCCTCGCCGTTCGGCGGCGGCGGTGGCGGCGGCGGCTCGTTCCTCGGCACCGCAGCGGCGGCCGCAGCAGGCGTGGTCGGTGGCTCGCTGCTGCTCTCCAGCATCCGCGGCATGATGGGCGGCGGCTCGCACCAGAGCCTCGCCGACCAGGGCGGCCTTGGCAACGGCCTGCAGAGCCCATGGGGCGGCAGCGACTCCTCGGGCGGCAACCTCGCGCAGCAGGCCGGGCTTGGTGACATCGGCTCACAGCGCGGCGGCGTCGACGACAGCTCGCGCTACGGCATGACGGATCAGAACAACAACGATTACGACCAGGTCGCCGACGCCGGCTACGACCGCGACGACATGGATATGGACTCCGACGATTTCGACGGCGGCGGCGACAGCGACTTCGCTTAAAGCTCTCCAGCACCCGCCGACGTGTAACGGCCGCCCACTAGGGCGGCCGTTGTCGTGAGCAGGCTCAGTCTTTGCGTCGACCGATCAGATCACCACCACCTTGGTGCCGACGCCGACGCGGCCATACAGATCGATGACGTCCTCGTTGCGCATGCGGATGCAGCCGGAGGAGACGTTGGTGCCGATCGTCCACGGCTCGTTGGAGCCATGGATGCGGTACAGGGAGGAGCCGAGATACATTGCCCGCGCGCCGAGCGGATTGGCCGGCCCGCCTTCCATGTGACGCGGCAGATCGGGACGGCGCGCCAGCATTTCCTTCGGCGGTGTCCACGCCGGCCATTCGCGCTTGGCGGTGATCGTCTTCACACCCGACCAGGTGAATCCGGGACGGCCGACGCCGACGCCGTAGCGCAGCGCCTTGCCATCGCCCTGCACCAGGTAGAGGAACTTGTTCGGGGTATCGATCACGATCGTGCCGGCTTTTTCGCCGCCATGGTAATCAACAAGTTGCTTTTCGTAGCGCGGATCGAACTCGGGATGGGCCGGCTCGATCGCCGCTTCCTGCTCCTGCATCAGCTGCGGAGCGGTCGGCGCGATGTACTCTCGGCGTTGTTCATAGGCCGGCTCACGCTGATAATACCGCGAGGACGGCGGCGGAGCGCCATCGCTGAACAGGAATTCGATGAAGCCACCGCCGAGATTCGGGCGGTCGGCATAGGCGGTGCGCACCCGCGCCGGAGGGGCGGGCTGCGGCTCGGCATAGACCACCGTCGGCTCCGGGCTCGATGAAAATTCGTAAGCGACGGCGGGATGATAGCCAGCGGCGAGACAGGACACGCTGGTCAGCAACGCGAGGGTAGTTTTGTTGAACATCGACGTACTCTGCACCGTTTCGTCGTGGACTCGCCGAAATTTGCGGCGGTGAACGCAACGGATCAGAAACCAAAACCGGATCGGTTTGGTAAACGCGGGCGGCAAACGGATTCACCATGACGCTCTGGAACGCCCATTCCTGAGATCAGCGTTTATTTTCGATGAATGCCGCTGCGCCATGGTTAACAGTGCGTTCGCTCGTCCTATTACTTAGCGAAAATGCAGGTTCCGATCCGCAACGCACCGTTAAACAGATGCCGCTACGACAAGCCGGTGCCTTGAACTGGGATCAACCGACCGATGTCCTTCCAACGCAAGCGTTTCCGCATTGAAGAACTTACGCTCGGCGCAGCGCCGATGCTCGCACCGATCGAATTCGAAGCGGGTCCGACTAATCGCGACCTGATGGCGGAGCTACGCGCGATCCGAGCCCAGATCGTCAACGGCGTCCATCCTGCGCCCGCCACCGGCGAGTCAGGTACCAACAAAGAAATCGACGCTTCGCTCGCGGCGGAAGCCGCCGAGACCAAAGCGCTGCTGGCGAGCTACAAGGCTCAGGTCGAGCAGTGCGAGAAGCTGAAGATCGAACTCGATCTGATCCACAACGCGATCGATCAGACCAAGCGCGAAATCGCCGTGCTGCACTCCAAGAGCTTCAGCGGCGAGGAGATGGCCAAGGTCAACGGCGAGCTCGGCGCGGTCGTCGGCGGCACCGAGGAAGCCACGCAGCAGATCCTCGAAGCTGCGGAAGCGATCGATCAGGCCGCCACCGCGCTCGGCAAGGTCAACTCGGCCGATCAGCAGCAGGCGCTCAGCGAAGAAATCCAGGAGCGGGTGATCTCGATCTTCGAGGCCTGCAACTTCCAGGACCTCACCGGCCAGCGCATCAGCAAGGTGATGAACACGATGAAGTTCATCGAGCATCACATCGTGCAGATGATGGAGATCTGGGGCGGCGTCGACGAGATCAAGTCACACGCGCCTGCGGTGGTCGACAACCGCGACGACGACGCCAAGCTGCTCAACGGCCCGCGCGCGCTCGGCGAAGACGGCCACGCCTCGCAGGACGACATCGACGCGATGTTCAACTGATCGCCGGCTGCCGCCTCAGCACCGCTCGGCGGCGCGTGGCGGCTGCAGCGCCAGGAAACATCCCAGCGTCGCCAGGGCGCACACCATCCCGACCTCGATCACGGTGGCGTCGGAAAACCGCTCCACCGCCGCCGCTACGATGAACGGCGCCGACGCCTGCACGAACAGCGCAGGCCGCGCGATCCGGCCGATCACCCGGCCATAGCCCTGCGCTCCGAACATCAACAGCGGCAGGCTGCCCCGCGCGATCGTCATCACGCCATTGGCGGCGCCGAACGCCACGCAGAACACGCCGGCGACCAGCACCGACGGGCCGGCAAACGCCAGCATCGCGAACGAACAGGCCATCAGCGTCACCGCCCCGCGCGCGATCCAGAGTGGATGCGTCCGGCCGGCGAGCAGGAAGTCCGCCAGCCGGGCCGCGACCTGCGACGGGCCGAACAGCGCGCCGAGCGTCACCACGGTGCCGGCGTCGAGGCCGCCGCGCTGCAACATCGCCAGCAGATTCGACGTCACCCCGGACAGCATCAAGGCGTAGATCGCGAAGGCGGTCGCGATCAGTACGAACGGGCGCCCCTCCGGGCGCAGCGGCTCCGCCGGCATCAGATGCGGGTTCGGGCTCGGCGCAACGACCGACGGCGCCGCCTTGCGCGGCAGCACCAAGCCATGCAGCGGCGCGACCACGCAGGCCAGCACCGCCGCGAAGGCGAAATAGGTGCCGCGCCAGCCGACTGCGTCGAGCAGCAGATGGGTCGCCGGCCAGCCGACGGTGGAGGCGAAGCCGCCCGCGAAGGTGACGAAGGTGATCTGCCGCCGGGCGGTGGTGCCGAACAGCCGCGCCAGCGTGGCGAACGCCGGATCGTACAGCGTCGAGGCCATCGCGACGCCGAGCAGCGCCCAGCCGACGAAATACACCGGCCACAGGTCGATGCCGGCGATCAGCACCATGCCGAGCGCGCCGACCAATGCTCCCGGCGCCATCACCACGTTGCCGCCGTGGCGGTCGATCAGACCGCCGATGACCGGCGACAGGATGCCGGAGATCACCAGGGCCAGCGAAAACCCGGACATCCCGAAGGCCAGCGACCAGCCGTGCGCCGCGGCGAGATGCGGCATGGTCAAGACCGGCGGATAGATCAGCATGCCCCAGCACAGGATCTGGGTGACCGCCAAAACGCCGACCGCGCGCTCCGGTCCGGACACCAGTCTGCGCAGTCCGCTCATCGGGTCATGGAATCAGATCGGCCCTGGATATTTGGCAGAGGTCAGGCGCGCGGGGCGCAGCGGACATAGACCATATTGCCGTAGCGGGTGGCGGCGTCCTTGTCGACGAAGCGGGTGATCATCACGCGGCCGTCGAACGACACGATCTCGCGGTCCTGCTCACCGATCGGACCGGCCGGCCCGATATAGTTCTTGCCGCTTTGCGAACCCTTCAGCCGCAGCTCCTGCGGGGTGGCCTGGTCGGCCAGATGCATGATCACGCCGCCGGTCGGACCGGCACCGATCACGTAAGGATTCTTGCACTGCGCGACCGCGGCCTTTTCGGTGCGGGCCCGGTCGGACGGATTGAGATACGACGCCAGACCCCAGCGGCCGACGATCTCTTCCGAGCGGATGGTGGCGGGCAGTTCCGGCGGCGCCGCCGGCTCCTGCACTGCAGCCGGCTGCGAACCGCCAAGGCTGAAGCCACCGATGCTGCCGCACGCGCCGAGCCCCAGCGCCATCAGCGACGCCATGCCCAGATTGAGCGACGCGCGTGCGTTGCGTGAATTGACCATGATTTCTCCCCGAGCAAACGCCCCGTTCGCCCCGACCCCACACAACCGCAAAATGCCGCAGCAGGCAATGCGGTCGCGCCGATGAACAGTGTCCCGTCCGGCGGACGGACCATCTTACACCGGCATCACCAAGCCCTTAAGCCCGTCAGCTTGACAGGAACAGCAGCAGGCCATATTTCCGGGCGCACAATTAGCACTCTTGCAGTACGACTGCCAACACGCGGACACGAATACGAGCCGCGATCACGAACCGGCACTCGAACGCCAAAGCCCCTCCAGCAACACACAGGATAGCCCATGGCTAAAATCAATTTTCGTCCTCTCCATGACCGCGTCGTCGTGAAGCGGATCGATGCCGAGACCAAGACCAAGGGCGGCATCATCATCCCGGACTCCGCCAAGGAGAAGCCGCAGGAAGGCCAGGTGATCGCCGTCGGCCCGGGCGGCCGCGACGAGACCGGCAAGCTGACCCCGATCGACGTCAAGGTCGGCGATCGCGTGCTGTTCGGCAAGTGGTCGGGCACCGAGATCAAGCTGGACGGCGAAGAACTCCTGATCATGAAGGAGTCGGACATCATGGGCGTGGTCGGCTAAGCCGCATCGCGACAGCATCGAGACATCAGGAGCGAATGAATGGCAGCCAAGGACGTCAAGTTTTCCGGTGAGGCCCGCGACCGCATGCTGCGCGGCGTGGACGTGCTCGCCAACGCCGTGAAGGTCACGCTCGGTCCGAAGGGCCGGAACGTGCTGATCGAGAAGAGCTTCGGTGCCCCGCGCATCACCAAGGACGGCGTCACCGTCGCCAAGGAAGTGGAGCTCGAGGACAAGTTCGAGAACATGGGCGCGCAGATGGTGCGCGAGGTGGCCTCGAAGACCAACGACCTCGCCGGCGACGGCACCACCACCGCCACCGTGCTGGCCCAGGCGATCGTCCGTGAAGGCGCCAAGGCCGTTGCGGCCGGCATGAACCCGATGGACCTGAAGCGCGGCATCGAGATCGCGGTCGCGGCCGTGGTCAAGGACATCCAGAAGCGCGCCAAGCCGGTCGCCTCCTCGGCTGAAATCGCCCAAGTCGGCACCATCTCGGCCAACGGCGACGCGCCGATCGGCAAGATGATCGCCCAGGCGATGCAGAAGGTCGGCAACGAGGGCGTCATCACGGTCGAAGAGAACAAGTCGCTCGAGACCGAAGTCGACATCGTCGAAGGCATGAAGTTCGACCGCGGCTATCTGTCGCCGTACTTCGTGACCAACGCCGAGAAGATGACCGTCGAACTCGACGACGCCTACATCCTGCTGCACGAGAAGAAGCTCTCGGGCCTGCAGTCGATGCTGCCGGTGCTCGAAGCGGTGGTGCAGTCGGGCAAGCCGCTGCTGATCATTGCCGAGGACGTCGAAGGCGAAGCGCTGGCGACCCTGGTGGTCAACCGCCTGCGCGGCGGCCTCAAGGTTTCGGCCGTGAAGGCGCCGGGCTTCGGTGATCGCCGCAAGGCGATGCTGGAAGACATCGCGATCCTGACCGGCGGTCAGCTGATCTCGGAAGACCTCGGCATCAAGCTCGAGACCGTGACGCTGAAGATGCTCGGCCGCGCCAAGAAGGTGGTGATCGACAAGGAGAACACCACCATCGTCGGCGGCGCCGGCAAGAAGCCGGAGATCGAAGCCCGCGTTTCGCAGATCAAGGCGCAGATCGAGGAGACCTCCTCGGACTACGACCGTGAGAAGCTGCAGGAGCGTCTGGCCAAGCTCGCGGGCGGCGTCGCGGTGATCCGCGTCGGCGGCGCGACCGAGGTCGAGGTCAAGGAGAAGAAGGACCGTGTCGAGGACGCGCTGAACGCGACCCGCGCTGCGGTTCAGGAAGGCATCGTGCCGGGCGGCGGCGTCGCCCTGCTGCGCGCCAAGAAGGCCGTCGGCCGCATCAACAATGACAATGCCGACGTTCAGGCCGGCATCAACATCGTGTTGAAGGCGCTGGAAGCTCCGATCCGCCAGATCTCCGAGAACGCCGGTGTCGAAGGCTCGATCGTGGTCGGCAAGATCCTCGAGAACAAGTCCGAGACCTTCGGTTTCGACGCCCAGAGCGAGGACTATGTCGACATGCTCGCCAAGGGCATCGTCGATCCGGCCAAGGTCGTGCGCACCGCGCTGCAGGACGCCTCGTCGGTCGCCTCGCTGCTGGTCACCACCGAAGCGATGGTCGCCGAGCTGCCGAAGGCCGACGCCCCGGCAATGCCGGCCGGCGGTGGCATGGGCGGTATGGGCGGCATGGGCTTCTAAGCCCGCGCCTGTCGCACTGAAGATCGATCACGCAAGGCCGCCTCCGGGCGGCCTTGTTTTTTGGCGCCGCCGCTCGCGCGCCTTGGTTCGGATTCAATTCGAATCGACTAGAGCATTTCCGGTTCTGACGCGTTGTGTCCCGGCGAACCGTTGTCCACTCGGCTCCCAAAAAGCTTTAGGTTCGATGCAGCCTGATTCTCGCGAGGTTCACGTGATGCGCGCATTCCTGTTCAGCCTGCTGGCGCTGCTGCCGGCGACCGATGTCGCCCTGGCTCAGAGCAAGTCCGCCACGAAATCGGCAGCGCCGCCGGCCAACGAGACGCGCTATTTCACTGCCATCGACGGCTTCATGGACGGCGCCGACGTCATCCTGAAGGAGAAGCGTCAGGGCAAGACGGTCACCTCGGCCGAGCTCGACGTCTGCTATTCGCCTTCGAAGACGTCCGACCGCCGCGACCGCTTCGTCGTCACCCTGACCCCGAACGGCCAGGCCCTGACCGGAACGACGCAGACGCTCGGCGGCAAGGCGCCGGTGTCGGTCAGCCTGCAGCAGCGGCCGAATGGCGAGACGTTCGACTTCAAAGGCGTGATCGGGATCGGAACCGCAACGCACGAAATCACCTCGACCGACAATGCCGATCTCAGCGAAAAGGAATTCCAGGAGAACCAGTCGGTCGACGACAGTATCGCGCAGGCGCCGAAGGACTTCACCGCGGTGTCGCCGGAAGCCGTCGGGGTCCGCGTCGCGCTCGAAGGCGCTTCGGATTTCCTGAAGACGCTGAAGACCGAGAATGTCGAAGTGTCGCTGTCGAGCCTCAGCATCGGCTGCGATGCGCTGCGCGCCGGCAAGCTGGTGGTCAACCTCACGGTCGATCCGGAACGCGCCGCCGCGGTGATCGCCAAGGCCAAGGCGTTCCCCGGCGTCGCGGCGGCCGGCTGGACCAACGGCATCGTCGACATGGACCGCACCATCCTGTTCCCGGCGGCGGGCTGGCGCGACGGCGGCAAGCTCAATCGCGAGAAGATCGCCAATACCGTCACCGCGATCCTGTCGCAGACGCTGGAGGCCAAGCTCGCCTCGGCGGTGTGGGATGATGCAAGCGGCAAGCTGAAGATGACCTTCAAGCGGCCGAGCGAGACCTTCCCGGCACTGCAGCTCACCGAGGTGATCACGGTCGAAGCGCTGGTCAGCGCCGACAAGCCGGGCGGCACCGACAAGCTGATGCTGTGGCTCGGCAATGCCAGCGACACCACGGTCGACGAGAATGCGCCGCCGCGGCTCGGCCTCAACGACGACGCTCCCGGCGAAGAGGAAGGCGAACCGCGCCCCGATGGCGGCGCCGTCGCAGCCCTCGCCAAAGAGCTCAAGGGCCAGCGCTGGGATTCCGAAAGCTCGACCTGGCAATAGCGCGCCGCAAGCGCCCAGGATCGGCCGTCGCCAGATCATGGAACCGCGATTTGACATGCCGCTGCAATGCGGCAATGAAGCGCTTCCCTTGGATGGCAGGATGATCGGCTGAATGACGCGCTTTGATGCAGTGGTAATCGGCGCCGGGCTCGGCGGCCTGACTGCGGGCGCGATCCTGGCCCGCGAAGGCCGCAAGGTGCTGGTGATCGAGCGCGGTAACTCGGTCGGCGGCGCGGCCTCGAGCTATAAGGTCAGCGAACTGTTCGTCGAAGGCTCGCTGCACATCACCGGCAACCCGCAGCACGTCCGCGACCCAAAACACCGCGCCTTGAGCCGCGCCGGCGTGCTCGACGCGGTGCAGTGGATTCCCGCCGGGGCGCTGTATCAGATGCGCGGCGGTGCGGTTGGCGAACCCTTCACGCTCCCGGACGAATTCGCCGCCGCGCGCGACGCGCTGAACAAGCGCTTTCCGCACGCGAGCGCCGGAATCACGCAATGGCTCGGCGAGCTCGAGCGCCTCGCCGGAACGCTCGGCGATGGCGGCCTCGACGCGGTGATGGCGCTCGCGCCGGAATATCCCGATTGGCACGCCTCGCTCGGCGACAAGCTGCAGGCGCTGTTCGGCGACGACGAAGCGGTGAAGTGCGCCGTCGCCGGCAACCTGTCTTACGTCCACGATGATCCTGCCGCGCTGTGGTGGGTGCTGTTCGCGATGGTGCAGGGCAGCTTCCTGCTCAGCGGTGCGCGCTTCATCCAGGGCGGCTCGCAACGGCTGTCGAGCGCATTGGCCCGCGCGGTGCGCAAGGCCGGCGGCGAGGTGCTGCTCCGCCGCGTCGTCTCCGGCGTAGTGATGGGCGATCACGGCGGGCCGCATCAGGTCACCCATATGGCCCGCGACGGCGGCGATCCGCAGATCGTGGAAGCCTCGACCGTGATCGGTAATGCAGCGCCTTCGACGCTGGCAAGTCTGCTTCCGGCCGACCAGGCGAAGCTGCTGACCGACAGCTACGCCGATCGGACACCGTCGCTGTCGCTGTTCGCGCTGACGCTCGGCCTGTCCAAACCGCCGCGCGAATTTGGCGTCAGCAGCTACGCCACCCAGTTGCTGCCGGACTGGATGACGACGCTGGTGTCCTATGCCGAAGCCAAGACGCTGATGGCCGACGAGCCCGGGGAGCGGATGCCGCCGCTGGCGATCGCCGACTACACCGCGATCGACTCCGGGGTGCCGTCACCGCCCTTCGTGCTGTCGGTGGTCGGACCGGATCGGGTGTCGAACTGGGATGGCCTCGATCAGGACACCTATCGGGCCAAGCGCGCCCGCTGGCAGCAGGCGCTGCTCGCCCATCTCGACCGCAGCTATCCGGGCCTCGCCGGCGCAGTAACGGCCGCGGCGTTCAACACCGCGTTTTCGGTGCAGCAATATCTCGGTGCGCCGCAGGGTGCGGTCTACGGCTTTGCTCCGCTGCTGCCGAATTCCGAAGCGCCCTATCGCACGCCGCGCACAGCCCTGCCCGGCCTGTATCTGTCGTCGGCTTACGCGGGCATCGGCGGCTACAGCGGTGTGGTGCAGGCGGCGGAAGGATGCGCCGAGCTGATCTTGCAGGATCGGAAATAGCGTCAGTTCGTGTTGAGGTGGAACCGCAGCGGCTGCGGACCACCGGTGAAACTGACGAAATCGCCTTGCCGGCTCCAGCTTGTCGACGCGGCAAGCGCTGCGACCAGCGCATCATCGGCCTGAGCGCGGTCCGCCGGACAATTGCGATCCTCGATCGCGCCCGGCATGAAGATCACGGTGCTGCCGGCGACCGAAAACTGCCCAACCCCGCCCTTGCACCACAGCTCCAGCCGCACGCTGCCCTGATCGCCGATTTCCAAATTCGGAATCCGCTTCGAGCCCGGCTTCGGCGGCGCGTCCAGGGTCAGTTCCAGACCGAACGGAAACTCCTGGTCGGATTGCGCAAGCGACGGTGTCGCGAAGCCGGCTGCCAGCACCACGGCGATGGCGGCGAAACGAAAGATCGACTGACGGTGCATGGTGCCTCGGCCGTTATTCAGGACGGTCCGCTGTTTATCGCGAACCGCACCGGCTTGCCAGACCGCGGCGCCATCGAAACCTGCAACGAAAAGCCCCGCGGCCGAGACCGCGGGGCTTTGACGCCATTCAATGCGCGCTGCGTTACTTCAAGACCATCGCGGTGAACGGATAGACATAGGCCTGCAGCATCACCAGCACGCCGACCAGACACGCCAGCGTAATCGAGTGCAGGAAAACGTAGCGCAGGATCGTGCCTTCGTGGCCGTACCAGTTGGTCGCGGTCGAAGCGACGACGATCGACTGAGCGTCGATCATCTTGCCCATCACACCGCCAGAGGAGTTGGCGGCGCCCATCAGAATCGGGGACAGGCCGAGCTGTTCGGAGGTGATCTTCTGCAGATTGCCGAACAGCACGTTGGAGGCGGTGTCCGATCCCGTCAGCGCCACGCCGAGCCAGCCGAGTAGCGTGCCGAAGAACGGATACAACACGCCGGTCGCAGCAAACGCCAGGCCCAGCGTCGCGTCGACGCCGGACAGCCGCGTCAACGTCCCGATCGCCAGCATTGCCGAGATGGTGATCAGCGAGATCGCGCAGACCTTGATGGTGCGGCCGTACTCGGTCGCCATCTTGCCGGGCGACACGCCCATCAACAGCCCGGAGATAATCGCCGCGATCAGCATGCCGGTGCCGGTGAACGACAGATAGGTGAAGGAGAACACCGCGGCCTCAGGCGTCGGCTTGGCGGCGACCGGCGGCACCTTTTGGATCAGGTTGTGCAGCTCGGGCACCGGGTAGTTCCAGACGAAGATCGAGTTCGCCCAGGCCTTGAAGGCGCCGTTGCCCCAGATCAGCATCACGATGCAGACGATGATCCACGGCAGCAACGCGCCCCAGAGCTGTGCCTGCGTCAGCGGGGCCCGGCTCAGCTCTTTCGGCGGAGCCATGGTTTCGGTGGAGGGATCGTGGCTGCGCAGCTTCGGCGACAGCCACAGCTCTTTCGGCTGCCACACCTTCAGGAACAGGATCAGGCAGCCCATCGAGATCAGCGACGCGCCGATGTCGACGATCCACGGATTGATGTAGTTCGAGATCACGAATTGCGGGACCGCGAACGACACACCTGTCACCAGGATCGCCGGCCAAATCTGCATCATGCCGCGGAAGCCCGCGAACGCCCAGATCAACCAGAACGGCACCAGCAGCGAGAAGAACGGCAGCTGCCGGCCGACCATCGCGCCGAGGATGTAAGGATCGAGGCCGGTGACCGACGCGAGGCCCTGGATCGGCGTGCCGAGCGCCCCGTAAGCGACCGGTGCGGTATTGGCGATCAGTGACAGGCCCGAGGCGGCGAGCGGCGAGAACCCGAGACCGATCAGCACCGCGCCGGTGATCGCCACCGGCGTGCCGAACCCGGATGCACCTTCGAAGAATGCGCCGAACGCAAACGCGATCAGCAGCAGCTGCAGCCGCCGGTCGGTGGTCACGCCGCCAATCGCACGCTGCAGCAGCTCGAACCGGCCGGTGGCCACAGTGACCCGATAAAGAAAAATGACGTTGAGAACGATCCAGCCGATCGGGAAGAAGCCGGTGACGACACCGAGTAGCGAGGCGCGGACCGACATGTTGGCCGGCATCGTGAAGACGAAGATCGCCACCGCGTTGGCGAGCACCAGAGCGATGATCGCAGCGAGGTGAGCTTTCACCTTGCCGCTGGCGATCAGCACCAGCAGCGTGACGACGGGAACGGCCGCCGCCAGGGTCGACAAAGCGGCGCTGCCAAGTGGATTATAGATTTGATTCCACACGCATTTCTCTCCCTTTAGGTTATGTCTTTTGGCCGCGTCGGTGCGAGCCGGTCCGACACGGAGATCAATCGGGAGGCAGCGGCCTCCTCAGACTACGACCGAGCGAGCGGGCCTGCTCACAAACGCGCGAAGCAGCTGACCGCCGAGCTTGCCGCCGGCACGATCATGCTAGGGTGCGACAACTGGGTGCGACAAGCCGCCGTAGGTTAATTTACCTACAACTTTCGTCTAATCACCAAACTCCCCGAGAGCCCGCACCGGAGACCTCATCCGTGAGCAACATCAAAGGAACGCTGGCGACCGCCTGGCGGATCGCCGCGCCGTATTTCAGTGCCGAAGACAAATGGATGGGCCGCGGGCTGCTCGCGGCCGTCGTGGTCATCGAGCTCGCCGTGGTCGGGCTCTCGGTGCTGTTCAACCGCTGGAACAACGTGTTCTACAACGCCCTGCAGGAGCGGAACTACGACGTCTTCACCTATCAGATCATCTACTTCTGCGTGCTGGCGGCGATCTGGATCGCCCTCAAAGTTTACCAGCTCTACCTCAATCAGTGGCTACAGATCCGGTGGCGCAAGTGGATGACCGAGCGCTATCTCGGCGGCTGGCTGCACGACGCCAACCATTACCAGATGCAGCTCACCGGCGACGCCGCCGACAACCCCGATCAGCGCATCGCCGAGGACACGCAGTTGTTCGTGGAGCGCACGCTGGCGCTGGGTATCGGCCTGCTCAACGCCGTGGTGACGCTGGCCTCGTTCGTGGTGATCCTGTGGGGGCTGTCGAACGAAGCGCCGCTACATCTGTTCGGCCAGGACGTCCCGATCCCCGGCTATCTCGTCTGGGGCGCGCTGATCTATGCCGCGCTCGGCACCGCTCTCACCCATTGGATCGGCTCGCCGCTGGTGGATCTCAACTTCCGCCAGCAGCGTTATGAAGCCGACTTCCGCTTCAATCTGGTGCGCGCCCGCGAGAACGCCGAACAGATCGCGTTGCTCCGCGGCGAGCCGGCCGAGCGCGACAAGCTGGCATCGCGCTTCAGCTACGTGGCCGAGAACTTCATGCGGATCATGAGCCGGACCAAGCGGCTGACGGCCTTCACAGCCAGCTACTCGCAAGCGTCGATCATCTTCCCCTACATCCTCGTCGCCCCAGCCTTTTTCGCCCAGAAGGTGCAGCTCGGCGGCATGATGCAGACCGCTTCCGCCTTCAGCAGCGTGCAGGACTCGCTGTCGTTCTTCATCACCGCCTACCGGACGCTGGCGGAATGGCAGTCCGTCCTGCAGCGGCTCGACGGTTTCGAGCGCGCGATCGAAGGCGCCGCCACCCGGCGCGACAATCCAGGCGTGATGCGCGTGCCGGCCCCAGCCGGCGGAATCGAACTGAAGGATCTCAACCTGACGCTGCCGGCCGGAGCGCCGCTGATCAGTGCCGACGGCTTCAAGATCGGCGACAACGAGCGGACCCTGATCGTTGGCCCATCGGGTGCGGGCAAGTCGACGCTATTCCGCGCGATCGCAGGGATCTGGCCGTTCGGCTCTGGCTCGATCGCAATCCCTGCGGATGCGACGCTGATGATGCTGCCACAGCGCCCGTATTTCCCGGTCGGCGAGCTGCGTGCCGCAATCGTCTATCCGGCCGAATCCGTTGCGTTCAGCGATACTCAGGTCGCCGAGGTGCTGCGTGAGGTCGGGCTGCCGGCGCTGGCGGAGCGGCTCGATCAGCATGGCCATTGGAACAGGACGCTGTCGCTCGGCGAGCAGCAGCGGCTCGGCATCGCCCGAGCGCTGCTCCATGCACCGCAATACCTGTTCCTCGACGAAGCCACCGCGTCCTTGGACGAGCCGTCCGAAGCGGCGCTGTACAAGCTGCTCGACCGCAAGCTGCCGGGCACCACGATCGTCTCGATCGGCCACCGCTCGACGCTCGAAGCCTTCCATCAGCGCGACGCGGTGCTGTCACGCACCGGCAACAGCTTCACCCTGCAGGACCGGGCCAAAGCGGTGGCTCCCGAAGTGGGGCTTGCGGACAGCTGATCCACCATCTGCTCGATCCAACGCGGCAGTAAGCTAGAGATCGAAACGACGTGCGGCGGCCGATCGGCCGCCGTTGTCGCTCTGGTGAGAGACTGCCGCGAAATCCAGCCGGCTCGCTGGCCCCCACACCAGGCGGCCAAGCCCAGGAGGGGGGAAGCCAGAAGGCTCGCGAAAAGGCCGTCAAAAGTCCCGCCCCTCAAGGCGAGAACAAACAAAAAGGGCGGCAGATTGCTCTGCCGCCCTCATCCCCCCAGAAGGGATGTCGTCTTACTTGAGAGCGCCCAGCGTCACGTCAGCAGACAGCTTGGCGATGAAGGTCGAACCGCACCACTTCGAACCAACGCCGGTCTGATTGATCGACGAAAAGCTTCCATTGGCAGAGGCGGTGAAGTCGCTGGTGAACGCGTTGCAGTTCGCCTGGGACAGATCGGTGTCCGAGTAGCGCAGGTCGAGGGTGAACACCTTGTAGGTGAAGCCCACGCCGACGTTCCAGGTATTGTAATCGGCCAGCTTGATGTTGCCATAGAAGGCGTCAGTCGTACCGAACCACTGACGGCCGTACTCACCCGACACGTACATGCCGACGCCGCTCGCACCGAACAGGGTGGTCGGGGCGGTATACTTGCCGGTCACCGACGCGTAGTTGCCCCAGGCACCGGTGTTCAGGAAGTTCGGCGAATACCATTCGTTGCCGCCGAGCGCGAAGCTGTCGTTGATGGTCCACAGAACCTTGGCGTAACCCTCGTAGAAGCTCACGTCCTTCTTCATGACGTTGCCGTTGACGAGCGAGATCGCGTTGGTGTCGCCCGCGCACAAGGTGCCAAGACCAGCCGCCGCGGTATCAACGCACGACCCACCCGGATACAGGTAGCCCCAGACACCGAAGTCGAACGCGAAGGCGCCGAAGGTCGGGCGGATACCGCCGTAGATGTCAACTTCAGCCGCAGCGCGGTTGGCGAACGAGATGCTCTCGAACGAGGTACCGACGTAGAGCTGCAGGTCCTTGGTGACGTTGTAGCGCGGCTCGAAATAGGCGGTGACCGAGGGCTTGTGGTTCGACTGGGTGACGCCACGGAAGACGTAGTCGTTCATGACGGCCGCGCCGAACGCGATGTCCCACGGATCGAACGCCACGATCGGCGGAGCCTTGGTGTACACCTTGGCGGGCAGATCAGCCGCCGAGGCCGAGCCCACGCCGACTGCGAGCAAAGCCGCGACCGACAAGATTGTCTTCTTCATTTTGATCCCCATCGTTTCCAAGCCAGCCGGACCCGAAGTTCAAGGACGCGACATCGACCTGCACAAAACCAATTGTGACATCACTGTGCGGTGCCTCACGAAAACCGTGAAGCAAAAAACACATGCAGATGCCGACTTTTTGTGCAATCCCGCACACTCAACCATTCGTTGTTGGGGAGTGTTGCAAGAAAATCACTGCTTTGCGAACGGCTCGTAGGCCAAATTCACGAGACAGGGCGGTTAGAGCAACACTTTTGGCTAAGTAACAAGTAACAGGCCCAGGACCGAATCGCTGCGATACCCACGACCAAGGGGCGCCCGAGGCGTGCTGGTTGTCGAGCTCGCTGGTAGCCGCAACGACGAAGGCCGCGGTCCACGACCGCGGCCTCTGCAAAACAAGGATCGGATTACCGTCTCAATTACATCGGGTCTGCCGCCGGCTTAGCCGACTCGGCGTGGTCAAACTCCTCGTCGGGGGCTTCCTCCTCTCCGGCCGCCTCGGTGGCGTGCGACTGGGGATCACCCGAGGTCTCGATCGAATCGGTCTCTGCAGAGGACTCGATCGGCTCGTTGTCTGCTGCCGATGTGGTCTCGTCGGCCGGAAACGGCTCAGCCGGGGCAACATCCTCGGTCTCCGGCGTCGCCTCGACCTGCTCGGACACTGCCTCGTGGTGGGTCTCGTCCGGCTCGACGGCAACCGGCACCGGCTTCTTCGCGCGTGGCTTGCGCGGTTTCTTGGGAGCAGCAGGCGGCGGAGCAACCGGCTCGGCCGCCGCGCTGGGCGCGACCTCAGTGGGTTTCGGCGCTTTGCGGGACACAGGCTTCGGCTTGGGCGCTGCCGGCTTAGCGGCAGGAGCCTTCGCCGCGGTTTTGGCGACGGGTGCCTTGGTCGCCTTCTTCTTAGCCCCAGGAGCCGTCGCAGCCGAAGCCTTTGGCGCGGCGGCCTTGGCCTTGGCCGGCTTACCCGAAGCCGACTTGGCAGCGCTCTTCTTCGCGGGCTTCGCTACAGACTTGGCCGGGGACTTAGCGGCGGACTTGGCTGCCGGCTTTGCCGCCTTCTTGCCGGGTTTGGCGGAGGCCTTCTTCACCGCCTTCTTGGCAGACTTACCGGCGGAGGCCTTGGATTTGGAGGCGGACTTGGCCTTCGGGACCTGCTTGGCTTTCGATTTAGCCTTCGGCTTCGACTTGTCCTTCTTGGCCGATGCCTTGTCGGCGGATTTGCTCTTCTTCTTGTTCTTGCCTGCCTTGGCGGCCAGCAGCAGCTTGGACTTCTTCTTGGCCTTGGACTTCTCAGCCTTCTTGTCGGCCTTGTCCTTCTTCTTCGACTTCTTGTCTTTCGCCATGGTCGTCCTCCAGTTGTGCGGATTGCTGCTCGGCCAGCAATCACTCGCCCCGCGACCGGCGTTCCAGGCTCCGATCAGTGCGGAGCAGGACGGGGCCCGCCTGTCGCCCAATCGAGAAGTTCAATCGTGTGCACAACAGGGACTTCCGTTCCGCTGGCGATCTGCACCATGCAGCCGATATTGCCCGCGGCGATCATATCCGGCTTGACGGAAGCGATGTTGGCGACCTTCCGATCGCGCAATCTGGTCGCGATGTCAGGCTGGAGAATGTTGTACGTGCCCGCCGAACCACAACACAAATGACTCTCCGGGATATCTTTCACCACGAATCCAGTCTTGGAAAGCAGTTCTTTGGGGATCTGCGTGATTTTCTGGCCGTGCTGCAACGAACATGCGGAGTGATAAGCGACCACGACATCGTCATGAGGACCTGACGATGACAGTTCGAGGCCGCTGACATATTCGCTGATGTCTTTGGCGAGCGCCGAAATCTTTGCGGCCGCGGCCGCATACTCCGGATCTTCTCGCAGCATGTAACCGTAATCCTTGATCACCGTACCGCAGCCGGAGGTGGTCACCAGGATGGCGTCGAGCCCGCCGCGCTCGATTTCGGCCAGCCAGGCCTTGATGTTGGTGCGCGCGTATTCAAGCGTGCGGGCGTCCCGGCCGAGATGATGGATCAGGGCGCCGCAGCAGGCCTCGTCAGCGGCGAGCACGACCTCGATGCCGTGGCGGGTGAGCAGATTGATCGCCGCCCGATTGATGCGGGGCGCCAGCACCTGTTGGGCGCAGCCGTGTAGCAACGCCACCCGGCCGCGCTTCGGACCCACCGCCGGAAACGTCGTCCCGGAGTCAGGGCCCGGCTCCGGCAGATGCTTTGGCGCCAGCGCCAGCATCGCCTTGATCCGGCTGAGCAGCGTCGGGTGCGTCAGGTCGTGCGAGCCCGGCAACAGCGCCGCAACCGGCCGCACGATCCGCGCCGCCCACATCCCGAGCCTGAACATGCCCGGATGCGGCATCATCCACGACAGCGCCTCGCGGACGACGCGATCCCAGAACGGCCGCTGGTACTGTTTCTCGATGCGGACGCGGGCCTGATCGACCAGATGCATGTAGTTCACACCCGACGGACAGGTGGTCATGCAGGCGAGGCACGACAGGCAGCGATCGATATGCTTGACGACATCCGCGGTCGGCGGCTTGTCGCTCTCCAGCATCTCCTTGATCAAGTAGATGCGCCCGCGCGGACTATCGAGCTCGTCGCCGAGCAGCACATAGGTCGGACACGTCGCAGTGCAAAAGCCGCAATGCACGCAAGCGCGCAGGATCTTGTCGGCCTCGGCGATGTCGGGATCGGCGAGTTGGGTCAGGCTGAAATCTGTCTTCATGTCGCGGATCCTCGCGACATCCGGCCGCGATTGAGAATGTTAGTGGGATCGAAGCTGCGCTTGACGCGGCTTCCGAGCGCCGCGAGGCCGGCCGGCTGCGGATGGAACACGTCGATCCCAGCCCGCACCGCGTCGCTGCCGCGGATCAAGGTGGCATGGCCGGCGATCTTCTCGACCCGCTGGCGCAACGCTTTGGCATGGCCGTCGGTTGCCGGCGGCAAGGCTGCCCAGATCAGGCCGCCGCCCCAATCATAGATCACCTCACCACCGCTCTCGCGGCTGAGCTGCTCGCCGAGAGCGCCACCGGCCGCCGGCGGGCAGACGATCCGCCACACCGGCCACAGCGCTCGCGGACCTGCGGCGGCGAACGGCTCGACATCGCGCACCGCACGCCACAGCGTGGCCGAAGCATCGTCCTCGATCAGTTCGGCCTCGCCAAAACTCTTCAGCGCCGTGCGCAGCGACTGCGCGCGATGACTCGCCGACGAAGTGATGCCTTCGAGCCGTAGCAGAGTCAGCGACTGATCGGGCTGGGCAATCTCCGCCAGCGCACCGCCGGTGGTGCGTAGCGCCGAGCCGGGCAGATGCGCGGCCCCGGTGACGTCGTAAGGCGAGCCAAGCGCCGCGGTCATGGCCTTGTTGGCGACGACGTCGCCGAGCCCGCGCAGCACCAGCGTCCGTTCGCTCTCGGGCCGGGGCGTCACTTTCAGGGTGACCTCGGTCATCACCGCCAGCGTGCCCCAGGAGCCGGCAAGCAGCTTGCAAAGATCGTAGCCCGTGACGTTCTTCACCACCTTGCCGCCGGCCTTGAAGCTCTCGCCGAAGCCGGACACCGCGTTGGCGCCGAGCAGATGATCGCGGGCGCCACCCGCCTTGATCCGCCGCGGACCGGCGAGACCGGCCGCAATCATCCCCGCCACGGTCCCTGCCCCCGGCGCGGTGCCGAGCAACGCGGCGGTGTCCATCGGCTCGAAGGCGAATTGCTGGTTTTTGGAATCGATCAGCGACAGCACGTCGGCCATCGGCGCGCCGGCCTGCACGGTGATGATCAGCTCGTTCGGCTCGTAAGCGGTGACGGCATTGAGCGCCGACAGCTCCAGCACCGCATTGGTCGCCATCAGTTGGCCGACGGAGCGTTTGCTGCCATGACCGACGATCTCGATCGGCTGCTCATTGGCGATCGCGGCGCGCACTGCGTCCTCGACCTCCTGGGCGTCGCGTGCTTTCAGCGTGTCCACGGGCGAACGTCGTCCTTCAGAATGCGATGTACTACCCCTCCCCCGTCATTGCGAGGAGCGAAGCGACGAAGCAATCCAGGAGCGCCGTGCACCGAGGCCCTGGATTGCTTCGCTTCGCTCGCAATGACGGTGAAAGGCTCTTCTTCGTGCATCGGAGATTACATTACCCGGTCAGAACCGCGGAATATCCGGGAACGGCAATTGGCCTTTGTGAACATGCATGCGTCCGAGCTCGGCACAGCGATGCAGCGTCGGAAACACCTTGCCGGGGTTGAGCAGGCCTTCGGAGTCGAACGCGCATTTCAGTCGCTGCTGCTGGTTGAGGTCGATGTCAGAGAACATCTCCGGCATCAGATCGCGCTTCTCGATCCCGACGCCGTGCTCGCCGGTCAGCACACCGCCGACCTCGACACACAGCTTGAGGATGTCGGCGCCGAAAGCCTCGGCGGCATCCTGTTCGCCGGGCTTGTTGGCGTCATACAGGATCAGCGGATGCAGATTGCCGTCGCCGGCGTGGAACACGTTGGCGACGCGCAGGCCGTATTTCTCGGACATCTCGTTCATCCGCCGCAGCACCAGCGGCAGCTGCGCACGCGGGATCGTGCCGTCCATGCACAGATAGTCGGGCGAGATCCGCCCCACAGCGGGGAACGCCGCCTTGCGGCCGGACCAGAACAGCAGCCGCTGCTGCTCGCTGGTGGAGATCTGGCAGGTGGTCGAGCCGCAGCGCAGCGCGATCGCCTCGACGCGGCCGATCAGTTCGTCGACCTCGACCTGCGGACCGTCGAGCTCGATGATCAGCAGCGCTTCGACATCAAGCGGATAGCCGGCGTGAACGAAGGCCTCGGCGGCTTGGATCGCCGGCTTGTCCATCATCTCCATGCCGCCCGGAATGATGCCGGCGCTGATCACGTCGGCGACACACTGGCCTGCGGCCTCGACGCTCTGGAAGCCGATCATCAGGGCTCGCGCCGTTTCCGGCTTGCGCAGGATACGCACGGTGACTTCGGTGATGACGCCGAGTAGTCCCTCGGAGCCGGTGATGACGCCCATCAGATCGTAGCCGGCGCATTCGGCGGCCTTGCCGCCGATCTTGAGGATCTCGCCGGTCATCAGCACGATTTCGCAGCCGAGGACGTTGTTGGTGGTCATGCCGTATTTCAGGCAGTGCACGCCGCCCGAGTTCTCGGCGATGTTGCCGCCGATCGAACAGGCGATCTGCGACGACGGATCGGGCGCGTAGTAGAACCCGGCATGATCGACCGCCTGGCTGATCGCCAGGTTAGTGACTCCGGGCTCGACCACCACGGCACGGTTGTCGAAATCGATCTCGCGGATGCGCTTGAACTTGCCGAGGCCGAGGAGCACGCCATCGGCGAGCGGCAACGCGCCGCCGGACAGCGAGGTGCCGGAGCCGCGCGGCACCACCTTGATGCCATTCTGGTGGCAATAGCGCAGCACTTCCGACACCTGTTTGGTCGTGCTCGGCAGCAGCACCACCATCGGCGGCTGCCGATACGCCATCAGTCCGTCGGACTCATAGGGTTTCATTTCGGCAGCGCTGGAGATCACGCCCTCGCCCGGCACGATCTTGCGCAAGGCCGCGATGATCTCGTCGCGGCGGGCCAGCACGGACTGATCCGGCTCCGGCATCAGAATGGTCATGCGAGATACTCCTGCGCAGGCTGCTGTGCGCGAGGCGATTGTAACGCCGCGGGCGGAAACGGTCGGATCAGGATACGCTGATTGTCATATCCAGCACACTCGCTCAGAGCAAACTGGAACTGATCAGGCTCCGACCAGACTACGCGGCGGCACCACCGCCTGGACCACGAGGCCTCGGGCCCGGGCGTCCATCACACCGACTGCACGGAGTGCCAGCAGCGTGACGGTTTGCACCGCATCACGGAGTTTCGCCGGGTCGTCGAGATTATCCGGCGCCAGCGGCCCCACCAGAGACTCGTGCACCGCGCCGAGCAGCGCGGTCGAGGCGAGCGCGGTGTCTTGCGCGGGCAAATGGCCGGCGCGCACCGCGGCTGCGATCCGCAGTTCAATCTCGCCGGCAATCTCACGGCGACTGGCGAGCCGTGAGGCGGACACATCGACGTCGACCGGTTCCGCCAAGATGCCCCACGCCAGCTTGCGATGGGACAGCACATGCACCGCGACCGTGGTAACCGCCGCGGCCAGTGCTGATGATGGCCCGGGCGCTGCGTCGGCCGCACGGCGGATCGCCGCGAGCTCGTCCCGCGAAACATCGGCGATGAGTTCCGAAATCAGATCGGCTTTGGACGGAAAGTAACGGTACACCGTGCCGGCGGCGACCTTAGCGCGCGCGGCCACAGGCGCGATCTGCACCGCGGCCATCCCGCCTTCGGCGGCGGTTTCACGCGCTGCAGCAAGGATAGCGCTGCGGCGCGCTGCTAAGCGCTTAACCACCTGATGGGTTCGCCGGTAAACCATGGCGCGTTCGTCCTGGAACGAGCGCGCCCGCGGTCTGCGACAAAATGGACCGGCGCGCTCATCAAGTTGCTGGAGAAGCGAGGGAAAACGGACGGAACACCCTCACCAAATCAGTGAAAAAAGTGAACACTTATTCAGAACCGAAGGCAAGCCCTTACGGCAATGAAATGAATAGCATTCCTGCAAACTAGCCCGGCAATCCCAGCGCGCGCGCCAACGCCGCTACTAACATACCGGTTATCACGGCCAGAAAATCATTGCGCCGCAGCACACTCACGGCGATCGCGGCCCCCAGCGCGAGCATCACGATCGGCCCGCCATTGACCGCAACCGGCAGCGCCGCCGCGACGATAATGGAGCCGGGCAGCGCGTCGAGCATCCGCCTGACCCGCGGCGTGACCTCGACGTAGCGCATCATGAAGTAGCCGCCGAGCCGCGACGCGACAGTGACCAAAGTCATGATCGCGAACGCGATCATCACGTCGCTGCGGAGCATGTCGGTCATGACGAATGTCCCGCGTAGGACGTCGCCACTGGCGGTTCATCCATCACCCCCGCAGTGATCGCACCTGACAGCGCGCCGGCGATGATGAACCAATAGCCCGGGACCAGCCAATGCACCGTCAGGGCCACGATCCCCGACACCAGCCAAGGAATCGCCCGGCGCGGCCCCTTCCAGGCTGGTACCAACAGCGCGGCGAAGAAAGCCGGCATCGCGATATCGACGCCGAACTTCTTCGGATCGGCGAGCTGTTCGGCGAGCAGGAAACCCGGAACGGCCGAGACCAGCCACACCAGATAAAGCACCAACGCGCCACCGAGGTAGAACCAGGCATTGGCGCCGCCATGCTCGCGATAGCGCATCGCGGCGAGCCAGCCACCGTCGGTGACCAGCAGCAGCGGCGGATAAGCCTGCCACGCAGGCAGCGTGCCGAACCACGGCCGCATCGACGCCGTCATCAGGAAGAAGCGGATGTTGACCGTGGTGGTGAGCAACGCCAGCGCGGCAATCGATGACGGCGTCAGGACATCTGGCCACGCCTGCACCGCCACGAATTGCGACAGCCCGCCATATACGGTCGCCATCATCACTTCGACTTCGGCGAGCGTGAAGTTCTTCTGCGCACACAGCGCGCCGAACGCCATGCCGAACGCCAGCGTGCCGGGCAGCATCGGCCCGACCGCGACGATGCCGGGCCAGATGGCGTCGCGCGACCAATAGGCCGGCGCCTTGGGGACATGAGTGGTCATTGCAGGATCCGTAACGACGCCAATGCGTGCGGTCTTCGGGCGATCAGGTCAAGCGCGGCGGCAGCGGACGACACGCAACAAAAAACGCGGCGTTGCCGCCGCGTTTTTCGAAGTCAGTTTTTGCCGGTCGGCTTACGCCTGCGGCTGGGGCTCCAGGCCCGGATCGGGCCGCGGCCGCGGCTTGCCGGCCGGCGGCACTGCCGAAGTGCGGGGGCCCGACGGTTCGAGCACCGATTCGCGATTCGGCTTCTTGCCGTTGATCAGATCGGTGATCTCGTCACCGGTCAGGGTCTCGTATTCGAGCAGGCCCTTGGCGAGCGCTTCGAGGTCGGCGCGGCGCTCGGTGAGGATGCGCTTGGCTTCGTTGTAGCCCTCTTCGACCAGCCGCTTGATCTCGGCATCGATCTTCTGGATCGTCGCCTCGGAAGCGTTCTGGGTGCGCGACACCGACATGCCGAGGAACACTTCGTCCTGGTTCTCGCCGTAAGCGACGGTGCCGAGCTCTTCGGAAAGGCCCCAACGGGTCACCATCATCCGCGCCAGCTTGGTCGCCTGCTCGATGTCGGAGGCCGCACCCGAAGTCACCTTCTCGCGGCCGAACACCATCTCCTCGGCCACGCGGCCGCCCATCATAATGGCCAAACGCGAGGTCATCTGCTCGAGCGACATCGACAGCTTGTCGCGCTCGGGGAGCTGCATCACCATGCCGAGCGCACGGCCGCGCGGAATGATGGTCGCCTTGTGGATCGGGTCGGTCGCCGGAACGTTGAGGCCGACGATGGCGTGGCCGCCTTCATGATACGCGGTGAGGAGCTTCTCCTCTTCCGTCATCACCAGCGACTTGCGCTCGGCGCCCATCATCACCTTGTCCTTGGCGTCTTCGAACTCGGACTGAGTGACCATGCGCTTGTTGCGCCGGGCCGCCATCAGGGCCGCTTCGTTGACGAGGTTCATCAGGTCGGCGCCGGAGAAGCCCGGAGTGCCGCGCGCGATGTTCTTCAGGTTGATATCGGGCGCCAGCGGCACCTTGCGAACGTGGACCTTGAGGATCTGCTCGCGGCCGACGACGTCCGGATTCGGCACCACGACCTGACGGTCGAAGCGGCCGGGACGCAGCAGCGCCGGGTCAAGCACGTCGGGCCGGTTGGTGGCAGCGATCAGGATCACGCCCTCATTGGCTTCGAAGCCGTCCATCTCGACCAGCAACTGGTTGAGGGTCTGCTCGCGTTCGTCATTGCCGCCGCCGAGACCGGCGCCGCGATGACGACCGACCGCGTCGATTTCGTCGATGAAGATGATGCACGGCGCGTTCTTCTTGGCCTGCTCGAACATGTCGCGGACGCGGCTGGCGCCGACGCCGACGAACATTTCAACGAAGTCCGAACCGGAGATGGTGAAGAACGGCACGTTGGCTTCACCCGCGACCGCGCGCGCGATCAGGGTCTTACCAGTACCGGGAGGGCCGACCAGCAGCACGCCGCGCGGAATGCGGCCGCCGAGACGCTGGAATTTGCCCGGGTCGCGCAGGAATTCGACGATCTCCTGCAGGTCCTGCTTGGCCTCGTCGACGCCGGCGACGTCTTCGAACGTCACGCGGCCATGCGCTTCAGTGAGCATCTTGGCGCGCGACTTGCCGAAGCCCATCGCCTTGCCGGCACCGCCCTGCATCTGCCGCGACAGAAAGATCCACACGCCGATCAGCGCGATGAACGGCAGCCACGACACCAGCAGCGACACGAACCACGGGACATTGTCACCCGGCGGCTTGGCGGTGATCGACACCTTGCCGTTGTACAGGCGGGTCACGAGGGACGGATCGTTCGGCGCGTAGGTCTGGAAGGTCGAGCCGTTGGTGAAGGTGCCGCGAATTTCCTGGCCCTGGATCACCACGTCCCGAACGTGATTTTGGTCGATCTCGCTGAGGAGCTGCGAGAACGGAATTTCCTGCGACGCAGTGCGCTGGCCCGGATTCTGGAAGAGCGTGAACAGCGCCAACAGCAGCAGCACGATGATGACCCAGAGGGCGAAATTGCGCAGATTGGCGTTCATCGGTCTTCCTTATGGGTCGCGCGGATCGCGACCGGGTGGGCCCTGCGGCGCCGAAACGAATGGCCCTGCGGGAGCTTCCCGAGAGCCGGCCCGCCTAATCTAGGTGTGAGCCGAGCCCCTGCCAAGAGAACCACACAGGACTATTTGGCGCATTCTAACCGGTTTCTCGCTCAAATCGTGGCGATCAACGGCCTCTGCGACGAGGTGGTTAAACGTACGTGGAGACGCCTTCAGCCGCCCCCTGCCCGCCGCAGTGGTGCTGGGGCAATCACCAGGCGGTCGGTGGTGAGCGTGATCACGGCGCCTGCGAGGGTCTGCTTGAGCCGGATTTTGCCGGCGGACGGCGCCCTCCCGGCCGCTGCCAGCTTCAGCGCCTCGGAGAGCGCCTCGACTTTCCCGAGCTCGGCCGGCCCCTCGTGACCATGGCGCGCCAACGCACGCAGCAACAAGCGAATCTGGATTTCTGCTGCCAGCGCCAGAAATGCCTGAGCGTCCACACCGGGACGCTCCGCACCTGCATCGAGGGTTTCCAAGAATTGCTCGGCGCCGTCGGTCATCAGTTCCAGCGCTGCATCGGCCCGCGTCGCCCGCGCCGCCAGCCGAACCAGCGCACGGGCATCGCAGCCTTCGGCCGCCAGTTGCGGCATCAGCTCGCGCAGCCGCGGCCGGGTGAAGCGCGGATCGGCGTTGCTCGGGTCGGTGGCGAAGGCGATTCGGGCTTTGGTCAGCGTGGCGACCAGCCGGGCCTTCGGAACATCGAGCAGCGGCCGCGCCAGCACCACCCCGTCCCGCTCGATTTCCCTTGCCATTGCGGCAAGGCCGGCGATTCCACTGCCGCGCGACAAGCGCATCAGCACGGTCTCGGCCTGATCGTCGCGGGTATGCGCGGTCATCACATGCGAGGCGCCGAGCGTCTTGGCGGCCTGCGCCAGCAGCCGATAGCGCGCCCCGCGCGCCGCCGCCTGGATTCCGGTCCTTGGCTTGTCGCCGGTCCAGCGCAGCGTCCGGTGCGGCAGGTCGAGCGAGGCCGCCAGTCGCTTCACCGCGCGCGCCTCGGCGGCCGCCTCGGGACGCAGCCCGTGATCGATGGTGACGACCGCCAATGCCGGGCCCTGCTTCAACGCCTTCCGCCAGCGGGCGGCGAGCCACATCAGTGCCAGCGAATCGGGGCCGCCGGAGACCGCCAGCACGATCGCCGGCGCCGCCTTCCAGTCGGCGAACAGACGCCGCGCCTCGGTTGCGGATACTACCTCGTCGTCGGTTCCGGACATCGGCCGTCTGCCTGCCGGTTGTCAGGCCCCGCTATCGGCAGGGCCTGTTGGGTTCAGCACTTCAGCTTCTTCTGCTCGCGATCGACCGCCTTCTTCACGCTGGACGACGCCTGCGGATATTTGCGGCCGATCTCGCCGAGCGCGGCGCAGGCCGCTTCCTTTTCCTTCAGCGCCGACAGCGACTGGCCGAGCCGCAGCAGCGCGTCCGGCGCCTTGCCGGACTTCTCGTGTTTGCTGGTCACGGCTAGAAATGACTCGGCCGCCTCGCGATACATCTGGCGCTGGAAGAAGCTCTCGCCAAGCCAATACTGCGCATCGGCAGTCAGCGGATTGTCCGGGTACTTCTGCGCAAAGTTGCGCATGGTTTCTTCGGCCAACGCGTAGTCGCGGCGCTGCATGTAGCCGATGCCGAGGTCAAACTCGTCGCGCGGCGTCTGCGACGGCGGCTGCGTCGTCAAGGCGCCGCCAGCTGCGGCGGCAGGCGCTTGCTGAGCCGCGGACGGCGCACCGCCTTGCGGATAACCGCCTTGGACGTAACCGCCATTGCCGTTCGACAGGTCCATCGGGGCGCCGGCGGCCCGGCCGGCCGGCATGCCGCCGCCCTGCTCCATCGGCAGTTGGCCGCCGCCAAGCGCGCGCGGTACGCCGGGCGCGTTGGGATCGCGCGACGGATCGAACGCGTCGCCGCGGCGGCCGCCGCCCTGCGGCGCGGTGGGTTGCGGCTGGACCATCGGCGCCTGCGGCTGACCGTACCCCGGCTGCTGCTGGCCGTAAGCCGGTTGCTGCGCTGGCTGGCCATAAGGTTGCTGCGGAGCGGCCGGCGGGGTCGCCGCCTGATTGGGGGCGGGCTGCTGGGCACCGGGCGCACCGGCGCCGCTCTGCAACTGCCGGACCTGATCTTCAAGCCGCCGGTTACGGTATTGCAGCTCTTCGTTCTGGCCGGTCAGCGTGCGCAGCCGATCCTCGAGCTGCTGGATACGAATCTCTGGATCGACCTCGCCGCCGTATTGCTGGGCCAGCGCGGGAGCGGCGAAAGCGAGCGTCGCCACCAGAGCGAGGCTGCGCGCGGAGACGGCAAAACCTGATGACATGACAGTCCGACGAGTTCGAGGGCGGCCAAACGAGTGGCGCTGGATTGATCGCCGTACTACGCCAAAAATGTGACTGAGGCGACGGCCAAAGCCCCGCCGAAAACAAAAACGGCGCCCTGCGGCGCCGTTTCACGACTTCGATGCGAGCGGACGATCAGGCGCCGGAGTTCAGCACCGTGACGGCACGGCGATTCTGCGACCAGCACGAGATGTCGTTGCAGACCGCGACCGGGCGTTCCTTGCCATAGGAGATGGTGCGCATCCGCTGCGCGTCGATACCACGCGACACCAGATAGTTGCGGACCGACTGCGCACGGCGCGCGCCGAGCGCAATGTTGTATTCGCGGGTGCCGCGCTCGTCGGCGTGGCCTTCGATGGTGAAGGTGTAGCGGCTGTAGGTCTGCAGCCACTGCACCTGCTTGTCGAGGGTCGCAGCCGCCTGCGGCGACAGATCCGACTGATCGCTCTCGAAGAACACACGGTCGCCGACGTTGACGACGAAATCCTGCTGGCTGCCCGGGGTGGCCGCACCAGCCATCGCGCCATCGGCACCGCCGAGCCCATTCTTGTTCGCGCATGCCCCCATCGACAGGGCCACCGCGAGCACCGCGGCCACCTTCAATCCCTGGAGGATTCGCTTGTGATTGGTCATTCCGGAGCCTCCACGCTCGCGATATTCCGACTGTGTTTTCGGTCTACAGGGCGATGGTTAAGCGAACGTTCCGTCAACCTTGACGAGGTGTTGCCGAACTCGATCAATTGCCCCCGGTCGGCCAAAAGCAAACGCGATGGTTAATGAGGTGCAAATGTGGCGCCAGAGTGAAGCCGGGGCGTTCCATTCTTGGATACGCCGGCAGCGTGGACACCCGTCAGCGCTGGCAAGAAGGCCAAGCCTGCAATCATTGACGATCGTCGGTCTGTGCCGACGATCGATCTGAAAACGAATTCGATCTAATTGGCCGCAAGACGGCGTTGTCAGAGGTGCGTCCGACCGAGGGCGAGCGGCACCAGATTTGGAGCCTCGGCCAGAGTCAGATTGGGAACCCTCCTCGTGTGCTCGAACAAGCTGCGCCGCTCGGACTCAGTCGAGCGTAAGAACGGATAACGGGCGTACAGCTTGTCGCGCATCGCAGGGAAGTCGATCTCCATCAGGCTGATAGGCTTTTTCAACCCTGGATACGGCCGAGCTTCACAGATCAGGCGCATCATCACCCGACGATAAAATGCCTGATGCTCGGTCCTCACCGAAGCGAGGCCAATGTCCGCGTTGAAGTATTCACAGGAGACATTAGCCAGACGCAGAGTGAGATACGGTAGTTCTGGCAGTCGGTTGGCGCTTGTCGGATCAGCCACGAACCTTGTCGGGTCGACGATGACTTTGCCCTCAGCCAGCCAGGGTTGAAGGAAATCCGGGAAGACGTCTGTCGACGGGCAGTCCTGATAATCCGGGGATGCAACTGTGATCCGCAGTGAGCTGCTGAGCACCCCCTCATAGAACACGCCGAAGATCCATGAATTCGGCAGATCGTCGTACCGGTCAGTCACAATGCCGCTGCTATTGGCATCGATCGCCCCTTCTTTGAGGTAGGCGCGATATCGCAACCGGTAGATCGCCTCACGTTCTGCCGGAGTTTCCGCGAGCCGATAATCGACCTTCTCAAGCAACGCGAGCCTTCGGGCGGCGATCCGGTCTTGCTGTTCTGCTGGACGTACGACTCCCATCACTCTCACCCCACCCACATGTCCCGACAACACACCGACCGTACGGTAAACGTTAACGAATCCTTAACGGCCCGGCAAAGCATTAGAATTATTAGGGTTAATTCTTATAATTCCACTTTAGTGAATTTCCAGCGACAGCGGTGGAATTGAGGGAAGTTTTGACCTGGGAGGCCCTGAAAAAGAGGGGGTTAGGCGATCGATCGAGTCGGCAAAGAAAGAACTTTGCCGTCTTTTTGGCGTGCACCCTGCGACGCGTTCAGCAATTGCCGAATGCGCTGGGCGGGGACCGGACGGCTGAACAGATAGCCCTGCGCCTCGGTGACGGTGCCGTCGGCGCTGATCAATTCGAGCTGGTCGTTGGTTTCGATGCCTTCCACCACCACCGACATGCCGAGATCACTGCTGAGGCGGGCGACGCCGCGTAACAGAGTCAACGGCCGGTCACTGTCGATCCCCTCGAGGAACGAGCGGTCGATCTTCACCTTCTGCAAGGGGAAGCTGTGCAGATAGCTGAGCGACGAGTATCCCGTCCCGAAATCGTCGAGCGAGATCCGGACGCCTTCGGCGTGCAGCTGCTGCAACGCGTCGTGCGTCCACTGCGTGTTACGCAGCAGGGAGGACTCGGTGATTTCGATCTCCAGCCGGCTGGCGGGCAGACCGGAAACTTCAAGCGCGTAGCGCACTTCCGTCAGCACGTCACGCTGATGGAACTGCTGCGGCGAAAAGTTGATCGCGACACTCACCGGCTCCGGCCACAGCATGCATTCCATGCAGGCTTTGCGCAGGATCCAGCGACCGAGATCGACGATCAGCCCCATGTCCTCGGCGACCGGAATAATATCGACCGGTGATACCGTCCCGCGCACCGGGTGATTCCAGCGCAGCAGCGCCTCGCACGTGGTGATCTTGCCCGATTTGAGATTTACGAGCGGCTGGTAGTACAGCTCAAACTCTTCATTGGCGAGCGCCTTGCGCAGGTCGAGCTCGAGAATGCGGCGAGCTTCGACGGTTTGCGCCATTTCCTCGCGGAAGAAGCAATAATTGCCGCGGCCGTCGGCCTTGGCGCGATATAGCGCCATGTCGGCATTCTTGAGCAGGATGTCAGCCTTGGCACCCGGCGACGTCATCGCAATGCCGATCGAGGCACCGATCTCAACAACATGATGATCGATCAGATAGCGGTCGCTCAGGCGATCGACGATTCGGCGGGCCAGCGCCGCTGCATCTTCGTTCGAGGCGATGTTCTGTTGGAAGACGACGAATTCGTCGCCACCAAATCGCGCCACCAGATCGTCCGGCCGCAGCATGTCACGCAGCCGTTCGGCGACCGAGCACAGCAGCCGATCGCCGCAGGGATGGCCGAGCGTATCGTTGATCTGCTTGAACTGGTCGAGGTCTATGAACAACAGCGCCGACAGCCGGGTCTTGCCCCGGCCGTGCTCGGCCTCGAGAATACGCTCAATTTCGTCGCGGAAGCTCACCCGGTTCGGCAACGCGGTGAGTTCGTCGTAACGCGCCAGATGAACGATCCGCGCTTCGGCGTTGCGACGCTCGGTGATATCTTCGATCAACACCACCGCGCCGCCATGTGCCATCGGCTGGAACGTCCAGCACAGCGAGCGAGGAACGGTTTCGTCACCGACGGTGACGATTTCTCCCGCCAGGGAGTTTTCAATTTCGGCCAGGATCAAACGCCCGTTGGCAGCCGAAATTGCACCGATTGCCACGCAGGCGGACACGATCTCGGTCGCGGTCGGTGATCCTTTGACCAGTTCGTCGCGAAGACGCATCATCTCCGCAAAACGATGGTTCATGACCGCGAGACGGCCATCTGCGCGAAACATGCACAACCCATGCGGCATATTGTTCAGCGCGGTGTCGAACTGATTGGCGAGCGCAGCTTCGCGCTCGCGGCCGATCCAGGCGTCGAGGTAGATCCGTTGCAGGCTGGATGTCAGATGACGGATCGAGATGAAGAATACCGCACTGAGCAAGGCGAGCGTGAGATAGTAGACACCTCCCACCCTCACCATCGCGAAGATTAATGGGCCGCAGCTGAGCAGCACCTGGAGGTGAAAAATCTGGGGCCGACCGAAAGTCCGCCCGACACCAGCCGAGGTGTATGCCACCACGGTCGCAACGCAAAGCATATGCGCCGCCGAGTCGTCGGTGCCGAGCAACACCACGAGCGACCAGGCGCCAAGCGAGATGCCATGTGCAATGGCTCCCAGCCGATAGCGTCGCTCCCATATACCGGCTTCCTCCACCGTGAGTGGAGCATTGCGCTGCCGATAGCGATGCATCTGCAGCGCACGCGCAAAGCCGATCAGAACGAATAAGGGGACACACAGCCAATTCAGGATGCTTCCGGTAACCATCCCGATCACGGCGCCAGCAATCGCGGGCCCAAATGCCCCAACGATCATCGGCGCCGGATTCATGAACAACGAGTCGACCAAGCCCGCGCGAATCGCAGGCGACGTTTGCTCAGAATCCCGTTTGTGACTGGCGAGCAGCATCAAGCGCGAGCGTGTCCTTTCGGACTCCGTTGTATCCCTGGCAGATGAAGTCTTTCTGAGCGAACATGCTTAGCGGATCATTGCAACGTTCGCCGAGACTTAGAGCCCTTAAAACGCGACCGAGAGGTTCCAGGAAGGGAACCCCTACGGCTGCTTACCTGCTTAGGACAGCAGCGGCGACCACGCCGGATCCGAGGCGTAACCCGGGGTCGGAACCCGCAGCTCGTTACGTCCCGAAACGTCGACCGTAAACAGCGACGGGCCAGCGTTTCCACCCGGATCGCGGAAGAACATCAGCACCCGGCCATTGGGCGCAAAGGTCGGCCCTTCGTTGTGGAACCCGGAGGTCAGAATGCGCTCGCCGGAGCCGTCCGGCTTCATGATGCCGATCGCGAACTGGCCGCCGCCCTGCTTGGTGAAGGCGATGTAGTCGCCGCGCGGCGACCACACCGGGGTCGAGTAGCTGCCGTCGCCGAACGAGATCCGCTGCGCCTGCCCGCCACTCGCGGGCATGATGTAGATCTGCGGCTTGCCCCCGCGATCGCTCTCGAAGCAGATCCGGCTGCCATCGGGGGCATAAGAGGGCGAGGTGTCGATCGCCGGCGTGTCGGTCAGCCGCGTCGTAGCCTTGGAGCGCAGGTCCATCACGAACAGGTTGGAGTTGCCGCCCTGCTGCAGGCTCATGATGATGCGCTGACCGTCCGGCGAGAACCGCGGCGCGAACGACATGCCGGGGAAGTTGCCGACGATCTCGCGCTGACCGGTTTCGACGTTGAACAGATACACCCGCGGCTCACCCTGGCCGAATTCCATGTAGGTGATTTCCTGGGTGGTCGGCGAAAACCGCGGGGTCAGCACGAGGTCGCTGCCGCGAGTGAGATAGCGCACGTTGGCGCCGTCCTGATCCATCAGCGCCAGCCGCTTCACGCGCCGGTCGGCCGGGCCGCTTTCGTCGATGAACACCACGCGGCTGTCGAAGTACCCCTTCTCGCCGGTCAGACGCTCATAGATCTGGTCCGAGATGATGTGGGCGATACGGCGCCAATACTCCGGCGAGGTGAAATACTGCTGACCCGCGAGTTGCTGGCCGGTGGCGACGTCCCACAGCCGGAATTCGGCCTTGAGCCGGCCATCGCCCTGCCGCGTCATCCGCCCGGTCACCAGAGCCTGAGCGTTGATGCTCGCCCAGCTCTTGAACTGCGGCGGCACGTCGATGTTGGTGATCTTTTCCAGGTACGCGGCCTGGTCGATCGGCGCGAACAGTCCCGAGCGCTTCAGGTTGTTGGTGATCACCTGGGAGACACCCACGCCGACTTCATTGTCCGACGGCGTGCCGGCGACGAAATTCGGAATCGCGATCGGCAGCGGCGCGACGTTGCCTTCGGTGATCTGCACCCGGGCCTGACCGAACGCATCGCGGGCGGGGCCGAGCGCGAGTGCGCCGGCGGCCGTCGCGGCGGAGATCATCAATTGGCGGCGATTGAGGTCAAACGACATAGCGGCAATCCATCGGTCGGTCAGGTGATCCGCGCCGGGCGGCGCGAGCAATGGTGAGCGGAGGTTCGCATTACGGACGTCGATCGGTGAACACGGGCGCGAAGAACTTCCATTCGTCGAAGAACTGCGCCGGCAGATTGTACGGCTGGCATTCGATGATCGCGCGCAGCGCACTCTCCTGATACACGCGCAAATACGGCGTCGCCGGATGGCCTTCCGGCTGCGGCAGCGTCTCGAGAGTTCCGTCACGCTTCAGGCGGATCACGAAGGACGCCTCGGCGCGCTGCGCTTCGATGCCGCCATACGGCTTCTTCCAGCAGCGCTCGACCTGCGACTGGAACATCGCGCCCCAGGTCGCCGAGTTGTCGGTGGACTTACCCTTCGACAATCCGAGCGCCGCGTTGGAGTTCAACACGTCGCCGGTGACCGCGTTGCGAGTCGGGTCGCGCTTATCGAGCAGCGCCGCGATCTTCGACTGGTCGAACACCCGCTCGGCCTTCGGCTTGGTCGGCTCCGGCGGCTTGGCGGCGGTCTCGGTCGGCTTCGGCGGCGGCTTCTTCTTTTCTTCCTTCTTCAGCGCCTCGGCGATCGGATCGACCTTAGGCTCCGGTTTCTTTTCGGCTTCCTTGGCCTCTTCCTTTGCCGGCTCCGGCTTCTTCTCGGCCTTCTTCGGCTCTTCCTTCTTCGGCTCTTCCTTCACCACCGGCTTCGGCGGATCAGGCTTCTTTTCGACCGGCTTCTCTTCCGGCTTCGGCTTGGGCTGGGGCGGCGGCGATGTGTCGGTGACGACAGGCGCCTTCTCGCTGATCTTGCCGACGGTGTCGTCGACCTGCTTGGCCTCGGCGACCTTCTCGACCAGCGGCTTGGGATTTTCCTTCTTGCCGGTGCGCATACCGGCCATCACTTTGGCGAGCTGATCTTCGGAGATGGTATCAACCGCAACCGAATCCTGCGGCTCGAGCTCGAAAGCCTTGGAGGTGAAAGACAGCATGGCCCAGCCGAGCACGAGGACGTGCAACGCCACCGACGCAGCCCATGTCTTGTCGATCTTCACCTTCAGAATTCCTGCTCCACCTTCGCGGCCGACGCCGGCGCGGTGCCGGCTCAACTCCCCTGTTCGGGAACGATGACGATGTTTGCCTTGAAGCCGGCGGTCCGGATATTGCCGAGCAGCTTCATCATGTCCGTGTAGCAGACGTCCTTGTCGCCCCGCAGATACACCACATTGTCGGTCTCCGACCGGGTCTCGCGGATCGCCTTCATCTTGGCTTCGAGCTCGGACGCCGCGATCGGGCTATCACCCAAATACAGCTCGACCTGAGAGTTGCAGGTGCCGCCGGTGCGCTTGACCGACAGGGTCAGGGGCGGCGAGTTCGACTGGATCTGATTGCCGCCACGGGCGACCGGCAGATCGATGTCGATCGAGGTGGTGAGCAGCGGCGCCGCGACCATGAAGATGATCAGCAGCACCAGCATCACGTCGACCATCGGGGTGACGTTGATTTCCGCCATCACCGGTCGCCGCCCGCCGCGACGCCGGCCGCCGCCTCCGCCGCCAGTGGCTACGTTCATTCCCATGATCGAATGCCCGCTGTGCTCACCTGGCCTCCGTTCACGTGCGCTCGTCGATCTGCCGCGACAGGATTGCCGAGAACTCGTCGGCGAAGCCTTCCAACCGCTGCGTCTGCCGGTTCACTTCCGACGTGAACTTATTGTAGAAAATTGTCGCCGGAATTGCGGCGATCAGGCCGATCGCAGTGGCGAACAGCGCTTCGGCGATGCCGGGCGCGACCACCGCCAGCGAAGTGTTCTTCGACGCAGCGATCGACTGGAAGCTCGACATGATGCCCCAGACGGTGCCGAACAGGCCGACGAACGGGCCGGCCGAGCCGACAGTCGCCAGCACCAGCAGGCGGCGCTCCAGCCGTTCGACCTCGCGGGCGATCGAGACGTTCATCACCTTCTCGATCCGCATCTGCAGGCCGGCAAACGAGCGCGAATGACTTTCGAACGATCGCTTCCACTCGCGCATCGCGGCGACGAAACACGCCGCCATCGAATGCGTCGGCTTGGCCGACAGCGCGCGGTATAGCTCGTCGATCGACTCGCCGGACCAGAACGCCTGCTCGAAGCGATCCATCGCGCGCTTCGTGCGCGAGAACAGCAGCAGCTTGTCGATCGCGATCGCCCAGACCCAGATCGAACAGCCGAGTAGCCCCAGCATGATCGACTTCACGACCCAGTGTGCATGCCAGAACAACGACAGCAGCGACACGTCGGTCGAGACCGCCGGAGCAAGCTGTGTCACGTCGGCCGGGTTCATCGTCGCAATCCTCTCACACGTTTCGGCATCAGCCGATTCCGCCAAAGGCTCCGGCTGTCCGCGGCCACGCGCCGCGATCTGGCCCAAGCGCCACCGTGGGAGCCTTCAGTTGTCGCAGGGGATGGCCTGTCCGAAGCCGACCCCTCAATCCCCTGTCAACGTGTCAAAACAAGGGCTGATGCCGCGTTTTGACGGATCTCACCAAACCCTCATCAGGGTTAATAAGGGGTTACTATAACAGGGAAAATACCAGTGATCGGGAGCCGGGAGGCTTGCTGACGGCCCAGGCGAGGCCGCCCGACGGCTCAGTGCAGGCCGGCGAAAGTCGGCGTCGAGACCAGATGCCGGAGCTTGTCGGGGTTCCGAACCACATAGATCGCGGCGATCCGGCCACCGACTATTTCGAGCGCGGTGGTCTGGATCAGGCCGTCCGGCTCGCGTGAGACGAAGCCAGGCAGGCCGTCGATCCGCTGGACGGCAAGCAGCGAACTCGCCCCCGCAGCCGTCTTGCGCGCGATTCCCTCCAGCAGGCGCATCACCCGATCGTGGCCGCGCACTGGATTGAGTGCAGCGGGTCGCTTGCCGCCGCCGTCGCTGACGAACACCACCTCGTCCGCGAGTAAGGACGTTAGCGCGCCAAGATCGCCGCTCCGCGAGGCCTGAAAGAATGCCGCGGCGATCGCCTGCCCCTGCTCGGCCGAAACAGGAAATCGCGGCCGCTCGGCCCGGACGTGCGACCGCGCCCGTGCCGCCAATTGCCGGCAGGCTGCGGCATCACGGCCGAGGGTCGTCGCAACCTCGTCGAAGCCGACACCGAACACGTCGTGGAGCAGGAACGCGGCCCGCTCCAGCGGCGACAGCCGCTCCAGCGCCAGCATCAAAGTGAGGGTGATGTCATCCCCATCAGGCTCAGGCTCCGGCGCGACGATCGGCTCCGGCAGCCATGGGCCCACATAGGTCTCGCGCTGCTGCCGCGCCGACTTCAGGACGTCGAGACACAGTCGGGTGACGGTGCGCGTGAGAAAGCCAGCTGCGTCACGGACCTCGCTGCGATCAGCACGGTGCCAACGCAAGTAAGCGTCCTGCACGACGTCTTCGGCTTCGCTGATCGAGCCTAGCATCCGATAGGCGACGCGCAACAGCCGATGCCGCAGCGGCGCGAAGCTCGCTGCGGCATCTTCGGATGGAGCTGGATCAGGAGGCCTTGGCATGCGCCACGGCCGGGGTCGGATGCAGCATCCGGAAGCCGATCGCGATCCTGTTCCAGGTATTGATCGCCCCGATCAGCAACGTCAGTTTGACCTGCTCGGCGTCGTTGAAATGCGACTTCACGGCCGCGTAGTCCGGGTCCGGCGCCTGGGTTTGCGCCACCAGTGTCAGCGCTTCAGTCCAGCCGAGCGCGGCACGCTCACGATCGGTGTAGAGCGGCGATTCCCGCCAGACGTTGAGCAGATACAGCCGCTGCTCGGTTTCGCCACGGGCGCGGGCATCCTTGCTATGCATGTCGAGGCAGAATGCGCAGCCGTTGATCTGCGAGGCGCGCATCTTGACCAGTTCGATCAAGCTGGATTCGAGGCCGCTGCCCTGGATGTACTTCTCCAGCGCGACCATCGCCTTGTAGGCGTCGGGCGCGGCAGTGGCGGGGTTGAGGCGCGGTGTCATGGTCGTCCCCCTTGGTTGACGAGCATAGGACGAAACAGCGGCGCGCGGTGTGACATTGCCGCGAGAGAAACCGCGACAAAAGAGAAGCCGCCCGCCTGGGGGCTCAGGCGGGCGGCGGTTGGCGCTGGAGGGTCAGATCAGGGCGCTGATCAGCCCTGCGCCGAATTGTCAGGAGACGGGTTCGGCTTGGTCCGATGCTGGGCCATGAAGGCGTCGAACTCTTCCTTGTCCTTGGCGTGGCGCAGGCGATCGAGGAATTCCTTGAACTGGACCTGCTCCTCTTCGAGCCGGCGCAGCGTCTCCATCCGGTACTCGTCGAAGGCGCGGTTGCCGCTCGACGGCGGGCCGAAGCCGAAGCCGCCGCGATCCATGCGGTTGCGCATCCGCTCCATCTTCCACTGCATCCGCTCCATTTTGTTGGCGAAGCGATCGCGATCCCAGCAACCCATGTTTCTGCTCCAGAGTGTGTAGAAGAGAAGTGCAAGGCCGATCGGCCACCAGACGATGAAGCCGGCGACCGTCAGCAGGATCCAGCCCGGATGCCAGGACGGCCGAAGCATCGGCTGATAGCGCGGCTCGGTCGGGCCCCATCGATTGTAGTCAGCGGCGTTGGCCATTTGCTTCTCCATCGGCTCGGTGCCGTTGTGAATGTAAATAACATTTACATACTTGGAGCATTCCAGCAGTTTGTCAAGCAACAGCGGTCGGAGGTTTGGCGGATTTTTCGCCGCAGGGCTCACCTTGCGGTGAGCACGGCCCTCAAGCGGCCGGGCCCCACGGACCGGACCGCTTTGGTTCTGCGGGCTTTTCGGCAGCAGCGGCGGAGTCGGTCGAGAACCCGAGCCCTCGCAGATAGATCAGCACGCCGGCCTCGAGCAGGTCTTCGGCAGCCATCGGCAGCTTGCGGCGGGCACCATCACCCCGGCCAAACAGCGAGGCGATGCCGTGCGACATCGACCAGATGTGCAGCGCCATCATCAGGGCCGGCGGCCGGGTGACGCCCTGCGGCGTCAGGGCCGCCAGCCGTTCGGCGGCGGCACGGATCACGTTGAAAGCACGCTCCGAGGCGGTCAGCAGCATCGGATTGACGTCGATCGGAACGCCGGACTCGAACATCGCCGAGTAATAAGCCGGCTCGTTGCGGGCGAACGCCAGATAGGCTCGCCCGACCCGCATGAACGCCGTGACGGTGTCAGGACGACCGTCGTCCCAGGCTTTCGCCAGCACCTGCTCAAACAGCTCGAAACCACGCTGGGCGATGTTCGACAGCAACTCGTCGCGGTCGCGGAAGTGGCGATACGGCGCCGCCGGGCTGACGCCGGCCATCCGCGCGGCATCGGCGAAGGTAAAGCCGCCGGGGCCCTTCTCCGCGATCAGCCCGAGCGCCGCCTGCAGCAGCGCTTCCTTCAGATTGCCGTGATGATAGCCGCGCTCGGCGCGGCCCTGTTCCTTGCGCCAGCTCATGTGAAGGGGTCTTACATGAGGGCGGTGTAAAGGTCACTAACCCAGTTGCCCGGGTGGGAGCGAGGCGCCGCCAATAGCAGGCCCAGCGGCGGATCGATCGACCCGCCGCCACGAGGTGCGGCCTCAACGCCGGGCGGCCGCCTGCATGGCTTCGAAGCCGGCGGCTTCGGCCTGCACGTCGGCCGGGAAATCGGCCATCTCCTGCACTTGCCGGATCTCGATGATCTCGTTCGGTCCGGCCGGGCAGCGCGTCGCCCAGGCGATCGCCTCCTCCCGCGACGCAACTTCGATCATCCAGTAGCCGCCGAGAACTTCCTTGACCTCGGCGAACGGGCCGTCGGTCACGACCGGTTGGCCGGTATCAAAGCTGACGCGAGCGCCCATCGAGGGCGGATGCAAACCGTCGCAAGTAATGAGTACTCCCGACTGCTGCAGCGCTTCGTTGTACTTCATCATCGCGGCGACGGCGGCGGCATCCGGCATCACGCCCGGCTGCGCCGACTCGTACCCCTTCGGGATCATCAGCATCATGAAACGCATCATCACTCTCCCTGCTCGATTGGATTGGCAGCTTGAAGACGATCGGTCACAGTACGCGCCGACATACGATGCGAAAGATTTGCAGTGCAGCGCACGTCAGCGCACCAAACCGCCGACAAATTGCCGCCGCATTGAGCCACCAGCCTGTCGAACGTCACTATTCGCAGAGTGGGGACTCTAAGTGCGAATGGTCGTCGCGGGGTGTTCAGCGTATCTCATCAACGATCAGGTCTGGCGCATCGTCGCCGGGCTGTGCCTGCGCGGTGCAGGTCATCTCCGATCGTGATGCCCGCGGGCCGCAGCAACGGCTCTGCAGACTGGGGAGAGAACCGCATGAACGACGCTACCAAACTCGCTGCTTCGCGGGCGATGGCTCATCTGCTCGCCGCCGCAGCGCTGCTGACGATCGCCGGCGTGGTGTTCTACGTGCGTTGACGCAACGCGAGGTGCCGACAAACGAAGCGCCGCCGGCACAACAACCGGGCGGCGCTTCGGCTTCGTAAAGATCAGCTATTGGTCGTGATGCTGGGGTCCGACTTCAGCCGATCGTAAGTTTCTTTCTCACCGCGGACTTCCTGCTCCGCCTGCAGCCAAAATTCGTCGCTGCGCCCCTCCGGCTGGCCCTGGGCCTCCCACAGCTCACGCGCGCGATGGCGGATCCGCTCTTCGAGTTCGTCTTGCATACAAAACCTCCCAAACCTCAAAGGCGGTGTCGTGCCCGCCTGGACGCGAAGTTGTATTTCAGTTCGATGTAAACCAGATGTCGTCGACTTGTTCCCACGCGCGATCGCCCGCGACGGCGCGCCACGCTGGACAGCGATGGCACGGCGCTGGCATGTGAAGCCTCGACCTTCCACGTCTGACCTCCCCGCTTTCGCATGATTGGAACGCCCATGACCGCATCCTCGCCCCATGTCGCGCTGGTGACCGGAGCCGCTCGCGGCATTGGACTCGCTGCAGCCAAGCGCTTTCTCGCCGACGGCTGGTCGGTGGCGCTGCTCGACCGCGACGATGACGGGCTGCGCGCCGCGATGCAGGCACTGGCCCTGCCCGACCGCACCATCGCGCTGCATTGTGACGTTGCCGATCGCGAGTCGGTGGCGCGCGATATCGCGGCCGTCACCGAGCGGTTTGGCCGCCTCGATGCGCTCGTCAACAACGCCGGGATCGCGGTGTTCAAGCCGCTGATGGAGACGACCCCGGACGAATGGCAGCGGGTGATGGACGTGAATCTCACCGGTCCGTTCCTGATGACCCAGGCCGCGGTGCCGCTGATGCGCGATTCCGGCGGCGGCGCCATCGTCAACATCACGTCGATTTCATCGCTGCGTGCCTCGACGTTGCGCGTCGCCTACGGATCGAGCAAAGCGGGGCTGGCCCACTTCACCAAGCAATGCGCGGTCGAACTTGCGGCGCTCGGCATCCGCGTCAATGGCGTCGCGCCCGGCCCAGTCGATACCGCAATGGCCAAGCAGGTCCACACGCAGGACATCCGGTCGGACTATCGCGACGCGATTCCGATGGCGCGCTACGGCCTCGAGGAAGAGCTGGCGGAGGCGATTTTCTTCCTGTGCAGCGATCGCTCCAGCTACATCACCGGGCAGATCCTGGCGGTCGACGGCGGCTTCGACGCCGCCGGCATCGGCCTGCCGTCGCTACGCGGCGAACGCAAGACCAGTTAGTCGTCGGGCCGACACGAAGCCTACGCGCTGGCACGCCCCGCGGCTTCGCTCTCCTGCATCAGCCGATCGAGATGCATCCGGATGTGCGAGGCCTCGGCGGGAGTGCGGGCGAGCGCAATCGCGCGATCGAAGGCGACGCGGGCTTCATCACCGCGTCCCTGCTGGAGAAGCAGCGCGCCCTTGGCACCGAAATAGTGAAAGTAGCTGCCGAGCCGCGCTTCGAGCGGCTCGATCATCGCCAGCGCCGCCTCCGGTCCGCGCAGCTTGGCCACCGCCACCGCGCGATTGAGCGTGATCACGGGTGATGGCTGCAGGATTTCGAGCGAGCCGTAAAGCAGATCGATCTGCGCCCAGTCGGTGTCTTCGTAACGCGGCGCGCGGGCGTGCAGAGCCGCGATCGCGGCCTGGATCTGATACGCACCTGTGCGGCGGTGACGCATCGCCTTATCGATCAGTGCCAGCCCCTCGGCGATCATGGTGGCGTTCCACAGGTTGCGGTTCTGATCTTCCAGCAGCACGATCTCGCCGCCGGCATCGAACCGCGCCGGCGCCCGGGCGTGCTGCAGCAGCATCAGCGCCGTCAGCCCCATGATCTCCGGCTCGGACGGAAACAGCCGCAGCAGCAGCCGCGCCAGCCGGATCGCTTCCTCGCACAGCGGCGCGCGAACCCCGGCGGTCTCGCCTGCGGCCGAATAACCCTCGTTGAAGACGAGGTAGATCATCGCGGCCACTGCGCCGAGGCGCTCGGCGCGCTCGACCGCGCCGGGGCTCTCGAACGGCACGCCGGCCCGCGCGACCTTGGCCTTGGCGCGGGTAATGCGCTGCTCCATCGCCGCATCGGACACCAGGAACGCCCGCGCGATCTGCGGCACCGTCAGTCCCGAGACGATGCGCAGTGCGAGCGCGATCTGCTGCGTCGGCGGCAGCTCGGGGTGGCAGCAGATGAACAGCAGCCGCAAAATGTCGTCGCGATAATGCGAGCCGTCGAGCCGCTCGGCGAGCGCGTCCTCGGCATCGTCGAGATCGGAAATCGCCGCGTCATCGGGAAGGGGCTGTTGCTTCTTGCCGCGGCGCAGATCGTCGATCGCAACATTGCGGCCGACCATGATCAGCCAAGCCGCAGCGTCACGCGGCGGCCCATTCTGCGGCCAGGATTTCAGCGCCCGCAGGCAGGCGTTCTGGAATGCCTCCTCGGCGGTGTCGAGATCGCGGAAGTAGCGCAGCAGCGCGCCGATCGCCTGGGGCCGCGCGGCGGTGATCGCGGTCTCGATCCAGGCGAGATCGGTCATGGCTGCGTGGTCCCCGGCATGAACAATCCGATCGGACGGATTTCATAAGCCCCACCCGGGTTGGCGCGGCCGAGATCGCGCGCAACGTCGAGCGCGCCATCGAGGTCCTCGCATTCGACCACGTAGAAGCCGAGCAATTGCTCTTTGGTCTCGGCGAACGGACCGTCGATCACCACCGGCGGCTCCGAATCCTTGCGCAATGTCGTCGCCGCCGTGGTCGGCAGCAGCCGCGCCACCGGCCCGAGCCGCCCGGCATCGGCGAGCTTGCCGTGCACGGCCCTGAGCTTCTCCATCACGGCGGCATCTTCTTCGCGGCTCCAGGAACCGACGAAATTCTCGTCATGATAGCAAAGGATGGCGTAGAGCATGGCGTGCGTCTCCCTCGGCTGTAAGACGATCATCGTCGTCCTTGGCCGACAGCATGGCGGAGAAGTTTGCGCCGACCAAGGCGGCATCTCGGTTCCATTCGGCGGCAGCGGTTGGGCCGTGCACGGGGAGAGTGGTCGAGTGAAGCCATCAGCGAACTCAAGGTCGCTGCGCGCTCCCACTCCCGCTTGCAGGAGAGGGCTGGGGTGGGGGCGTCGCAAGCACTGACTCAGTGCCTCGCTGAGCGGTGTGCCCTCACCCGTTGTTCAGTGCGCAGAGAGAGAGAGACGAAGGCTACGCCAGCAGTCGCGCCTTCAATTCGGACAACGCGCGGGTGAATACGGCTGCGTCATTACGTGCACGCGCCAGCACGAGAGCGCCCTGGATCGACAGCACCGCATCCTCGGCGCGGCGCCGGGCGGCGGCGGCCGATAGGCCGTAACGGCGCAGCGATGCCGCCAGCGCGTCCTGCCACCGGGCAAAATAATCGTTCACCGGCGCGGCGAACTCATCGCGCGCATGGCCGAGCGCAATCACGCCGACCAGACAGACGCGACGCCCGGAACGGAAATACTCGTCGACGCCCGAGAGCATCGCCGCGATGGCGGCGCCAGGATCGGCCGGATCACGCAACGGCGCGAAGATGTTGGCTTCGAACCAGCCATCGATCTCAGCCAGCACCTCTTCGGCCATCTGCTTTTTGCCGCCGGGGAAGAAGTGATACAGGCTGCCCTTGCCGAGCCCCGTCGCCTCCGTGATCAGCGCCAGCGAAGCCCCTTCGTAGCCGTGTGTCCGAAATACTTCGCCGAGCAGCGGCAGAAGGGTGGCGCGGTCTTTCATGTCTCTCCCGACACGGTCTTAGAACGGCTCTGCGGCGAGCCCCGGTACATCGTCGGGACGCGGACCGGGCGCCGGCCAATGGAAGCGGCGGTCGCTCTCGCTGATCGCGACGTCGTTGATGCTGGCCTCGCGCCGCCGCATCAGCCCATCGTCGTCGAACTCCCACTGCTCGTTGCCATAGGAGCGATACCAAAGCCCGGCGTCATCGTGCCACTCGTATTGGAAGCGCACAGCGATGAACCGGCCGTCGAACGCCCAGAGGTTCTTGATCAACCGGTATTCGTGCTCCTTCGCCCATTTGCGGGTCAGGAATTCGACGATCGCGTCGCGGCCTTGCAGAAACTCGGCGCGATTCCGCCAGCGGCTGTCGGGCGTATAGGCGAGCGACACTCGCGCGGGATCACGCGAATTCCAGGCGTCTTCGGCCATCCGCACCTTCTGGGCGGCGGTCTCGCGGGTGAACGGCGGCAACGGCGGACGCGACATGACGACTTCTCCACTGCGAACGGAACGCAGCGAGACTGTACCGATCGGTACAACGAGTCAAGCACGCTCGGTCGTCGATGGCTCCGTTTCGGCGGCAGTGATCTTGTGCGTGTGGTCTGTCCGCTCTTCGCCGTGGTGTTCGACCGGCACGGTAGGAGGAACCGTCACCAGCGTCGGCAGAGTCCGGTACCAGGTCGCAACCCAGGCCACGCCGGTCATCAGGCCGATGCCGCCGACGCTGACCAGGATCTGCATCGCGATGCTGCTCGATACCTGGACCAGGATCCAATGCGCGGTGAAAGCCAGGATCACACCGAAGCAGAACACCGGCAGCGATCGCTGGCCGCACAGGATGATGGGGCGTAGATGCTCCGAGCGTAGCGCCGGCAGATCCGGCGGCAGCAGCTTTATGACGATCGCGAGCAGCGCCAGGAAGTGGATCAGCCGCACCGGCGCCAGACTTGTCTTGTCGATCGGGTACAGGATCTTGCCGATCGATTCCGGCACGAGGCCGTACAGCGCTTCGAAATTCCAAGACAGCGCGATCACCAGCGCGACCAGCACGATCGTCCAGCTCAGCAACTGATTGGGCAGCGACTTCACCCAGGGGCGGATCTGCGGGCCATTGCCGAAACCGCACCAGATGCCGAACACGAACAGGAACTGCCAGGCGAACGGATTGAAGTACCAGTGCCCGTCAGGGAACGACGGCAGATTCCAGCCGAAGTGTCGGGACGCGAAATACAAAACACCGGAGCACACCAGCGTCAGATGCGGCCGGCGCAGCAGGCCCCACAGGATCAGCGGTGCGGCAACCACCAGCACGATGTACAGCGGCAGCACGTCGAGATTGACCGGCTTGTACTTCAGCAGCAGCGCCTGCTGGATCATCACGTCGGGATTTTCGAGGAATTGCGCGACGTTGAACTCGTCCTTGTACATCGGATTGTCGAACCGACGCGCCGCGCGGGAGATCTGCGCGGTGAAGAACAGGAACAGGAAGATGTGCGCGACGTAGAGCTGGGCTGCGCGGGTCCACAGCCGCTTGGTCGCCGCGACCATTTCGCCGGCACGTACCGCCGGCCCATAGGCGAACCCGATCGAGTAGCCGGAGATGAAGACGAAGAACTCGGCCGCGTCGCAGAAGCCGTAATTGCGCAGCGTGAACCAGTTGAGGAAATTGTACGGGATGTGATCGACAAAGATCATCCACTGGCCGACGCCGCGCAGGAAATCGAGCCGCAAATCGCGCTCGCCCTGCCCCATCAGCGGCACCTCGCGAGACTGCACTCCTCTGGTCACGCCTCGCCTCCCTGTGCGCCCGAATCAGCCGTTACGCCGCCAATCTAACCGACGGCGGACGCACAGGCTGTCCGGGAGACACCGGGGCGACCCACAGGCCGCTGGGCAGGCTAATGCAGCTTCACCGTAGGCGTGGGCCGCGTCGAGCCGGACAGCACGCTGAGCAGCGTGCGGCCGCGGCCGTACAGCGCGGCTTCGTGCATCTTGTACAGCGAGCGATACATGAAGCGGGCGAAATAGCCCTCGATCAGGAAGCTCTTACCGACCAGCGACCCCATCAGATTGCCGACCGCCGAGTACTTGCCGAGCGATACCAGCGAGCCGAGATCGCGATAGCGGAACTCTCCCAGCGGCTCGCCGTTCAGCCGCTTCTCGATCTGCTCCAGCATGAATTCGGCTTCCTGGTGAGCGGCCTGCGCCCGCGGCGGCACGCCGTTCTCGTAGCCGGGAATTGCGCAGGCGGCACAGTCGCCCATTCCGAACACATTGTCGTCGCGGGTGGTCTGCAGCGTCGGACGGACCACCAGCTGGTTGATGCGGTTGGTCTCCAGGCCATCGATGCCTTCGAGGAAATCCGGCGCACGCACGCCGGCGGCCCACACCACCAGCTCCGACGGGATCACTTCGCCGTCGGCCAGACGGACCGCATGATCCAGCACTTCTGCCACGCGGGCGCCGGTGCGCACCTCGACGCCGAGATCGAGCAGCAGCTTGAGCGTCGCTTCCGAGATCCGCGGCGGCAGCGCCGGGAGAATGCGCGGCGCGGCTTCGATCAGCACGATCTTGAGATCGTGCTCCGGATCGATCTTGTCGAGGCCGTAGGCGATGATTTCGCGCGCGGTGTGATGCAGCTCGGCGGCAAGCTCGGTGCCGGTGGCGCCGGCGCCGATGATCGCAACGTGGAGCTGGCCGGGCTCGATCGGCGTGTGCTGATGCTGGGCGCGCAGGCAGGCGTTGACCATCCGCTTGTTGAAGCGGGACGCCTGCTCCGGCGTCTCCAGCGGCACCGCGTGCTCGCGGGCACCGGGGGTGCCGAAATCGTTGGTGACGCTGCCGATCGCAATCACCAGAGTGTCGTAACCGAGCTCACTCTCCGGATTGATCTCGCGGCCCTCGTCATCAATCACAGGGGCCAGCTTGACGACTTTTCGGGCGCGGTCGAGACCATTCATCTCGCCGAGGCGGTAGTGAAAGCCGTGCCAGTGCGCCTGGGCCAGATAGTTCAGCTCGTGCTGGGAGCGACGCAGCGAACCGGCAGCGATCGCATGCAGCAGCGGCTTCCAGATGTGGGTGCGGCTGCGGTCGACCAAGGTGACCCGGACGGCGTCCGACTTGCCGTATTTGTTGCCGAGCGCGGTGGCGAGTTCCAGGCCACCGGCGCCGCCGCCGACGATAACAATCCTATGGGGCGTATCACTCATCAAGATGTCCGAGGGGTTCGAGCTTCCGGCTCGCCCCCTGTAACATCAAATTCCGGAGCGCCCTAGCTCGGGAAACAGGCAACTTCCGCCCCCGACGGCGTCAGGCGACGTCCGCCTTCATGGCGACCCGAAGTGGTATTGGGATAGGCCTCGCCCGCCCGCCCGAGACGAACGCAACCTTGACCTTGGCCTCCATCAGCACGAGATCACCGCGCTTGATCTGCTGCTGCATGGTGATCGACGCGCCGCGGACTTCGACCGGCCGGGTGATCACCTCGAGCAGGTCGTCCATCTTGGCCGACTTGAGGAAGTCGAGCTGCATCGACCGCACCACGAAGGCAAAGCCCGGGGTTTCGCTTTCGGCTTCCGCGAACAACTCGCTCTGCGCCGCCCCGAGCAGCCGCAGATAATTGGTCCGCCCCCGTTCCATGAAGCGCAGATAGTTGGCGTGATAGACGATGCCGGAGAAGTCGGTGTCTTCGTAATAGACCCGGACGTGCATGTGGTGAGCGCCATCGATGATGGCGCCGTCGAGGGAATGATGATGCAAGCGAGCGTCGGTCATCGTTGATGCTACTCTTGGTCCCCGGTATCGCCAAACAGCCCGAACTGCGCGGGATCGCGCGAGGGGGCGGCGAGGCCGAGGTGGCGGAAGGCGTGGTCGGTCAGCAGGCGACCGCGTGGGGTGCGCTGCAGGTAGCCGCACTGGATCAGATACGGCTCGATAATGTCCTCGATGGCGTCGCGCGGCTCGGACAGCGCCGCCGCCATCGTCTCGACGCCGACCGGGCCGCCGCCATAGTTGAGCGCAATCGTGGTGAGGTAGCGTCGATCCATCGCGTCGAGGCCAGCGCTATCGACTTCCAGCGCGCCAAGCGCGTGGTCGGCGATGGCGCGGTCGATCGCTTCGGCATCCGCAGCCGACGCAAAGTCGCGGACCCGGCGCAGCAGCCGACCGGCGATGCGCGGCGTGCCGCGGGCGCGGCGGGCGATCTCGTTGGCGCCATCCGCCGTGATCGGCGTGCCGAGCACACGAGCGCCGCGGGTGACGATGCTTTCGAGTTCCTCGATCGTATAGAAATTCAGCCGGATCGGAATGCCGAAGCGGTCGCGCAGCGGGTTGGTGAGCAGGCCGGCGCGCGTGGTGGCGCCGACCAGCGTGAACTTCGACAGGTCGATCTTCACCGAGCGGGCGGCCGGACCTTCGCCGATGATCAAGTCGAGCTGAAAGTCCTCCATCGCCGGATACAGCACCTCCTCGACCGACGGGCTGAGGCGGTGGATCTCGTCGATGAACAGCACGTCGCGCTCTTCGAGATTGGTCAGCAAGGCTGCGAGATCGCCGGCCTTGGCGATCACCGGGCCCGACGTCGCGCGAAACCCGACGCCGAGCTCGCGCGCCACGATCTGCGCCAGCGTAGTCTTGCCGAGCCCCGGGGGACCTACGAACAGCACGTGATCCAGCGCCTCTTTGCGCTTGCGCGCGGCGTCGATGAACACCTGCAAATTCGCACGTGCCTGCTGCTGGCCGACGAACTCGGACAGATTCTGCGGCCGCAGCGCCGCATCGCCGAGGTCATCACCGCGGCGCTCGGGTGTAACGAGACGGGAAGGTTCAGTCATGGGGGAAGTGTACCATGCCGCCGAGCACTGAGCGCTCCCCTCCCCCTTGCGGGGAGGGGTCGGAGGTGGGGGTCCACGGGCACTGTGCCTGCGTCACCCTCACCCCAGCCCTCTCCCGCAGGCGGGAGAGGGAGCGCACTGCGGTCGGGATGATCTCGTCGGCCAACACATTCACAACACCCGCTCCCGGCTGTATTTGTTCGGCAGCAGATCGCTGATCCCAACGGCTTCGACACCATCTGGTCCGGGCACCAGCACACGGGCGTTGCGGTCGTAGTCCCAGATCAGTTCGCGGCAGGCGCCGCAGGGCGAGACGACGCGGACTTCGCGGTCGGCCTCGTGCGGCTTGGGATGACGGACCGCCACGATGGTGTCGATCCCGGCTTCCCCAAGCTCGGTGATCACTTGGCCGAGCGCAACCGCTTCGGCGCACACCGCCATCCGGCCGAGATACGCATCGAGATTGACCGCCACATAACGCTTGCCGGTGCGGGTCAGCAGCGCGGCACCGACTTCCTGCCAATCATTGCGATAGCGCTTGGTGATCGCCGCAATCGCGGCGTCGATCAGCGCGCGGTCGGCGTCGGTGATCCTCACTTCGACAGCTCCTTCAGGCCGAGCTTGATCAGCTGCGCCGTCTCGGCATCCTCACCGGCCGTGCGGGACGCTGCGGCGACGGCGGCCGCCGCCTGCGGCTGGCCGTAGCCGAGATTGACCAGCGCCGAAATCGCGTCGGCCACCGCGCGCGGCGCGCGATTGTCGTCGATCGCCCCGGAGAGTTTCACCACCGCCGGAT